>NZ_SBIR01000017.1:0-55185 GCF_004521895.1 Halorussus marinus | reverse complement strand
GGTGTCGCTTCTCGCTCCATAAACGCTAACTCGATCGAGTCGCTAGCTCCGTTGAGGCGGTCGATTTCTGGCATGGATCACTAGCAAATCGAACCGCCTCATCCTTCATCCTTATCTGAACAGTGCCCCGGACGGCCATCGCGTTAAGTTTGGCGCGCATTGTGGTAGACGGCGAAGGCTTCAAGCCAGGATTGGGCTGTTTCGAGCGTGACATGGCTAAAAATATTCGCAAACGATGATGTTCGTCGTTCTATTTCCCAGAAGACACGTTCGATGGCATTCCGATTTCCATGTGAAACCACCTGGAATCGGTATCCATCTTCAGCGAGAACTGGACCGAGGTAATCCGCATCATCGACGAGAAACAGCACGTCGTCGATCTGATAGCGCTGATGCAACTCGTCGAGAAACCATCGCGTTGTCTGTTTCGTCGTGGTCGGAAACAGGCTGACGTGGAGGATTTCGTTCGTTTCTGGATCGACCGCACCGTACAGCCAGAATTCTTGGCCGTGCAGGCGGATCATCTTCTCGTCAACTGCGAGTTGATCCGCGGTGACTGTCGAAACTGGCTGTAGATCGGCTTTGTGCACCCACTCGTGGATCGCAACGTGGCTCCGTTCGACTCCCAACTCTTCGAGATACTGACTGGCATCCCGAAGTGACATACCCGCCAGGTGACACCGGATGCCCACTTGAATCGCCCACTCGGGAGTCCGCCGCCGCTCCACAAACGACAAATCTATCCACGTGATAGCATCGCTGAGGCGTTCGAGATCGAGCATGGACACTCAGAGATCGAACGCCTCATCCTCTAACTTAACGCGACCCGGACGGCCTCCCGAAAATATTTATCGCTGGAATCGGGACCCCGAAGCGATGGCGCTCGGGACCGGATTCGGGAACGCGGAGTTGGCCGCGATGGCAGCCACGGTGGTGGTCGCCGGTGGAGTCGTCCTCTACGCCGCCCGGTCGGTCACCGGCTGGCGACGCGATCGCGAGCCCGCACCGGTCGACGCGCTCAAGAACACGGTCGCCGGCCAGAACCGGGTCGCGCTGGTGGTGCCCGACGGCCCGAGCATCGACGCGCTCGCGGCGGCGGTCGGGCTCCGGGCGCTCTGCAAGGAGTGGGGCGTCACCGCCCGACTGTTCGCGGAGGGCGAGATCACCGGCGAGGACACCAAGGCGTTCTCGAACATCTTCGACCTCGAGTTCGCGGTTATCGGCGACGGGAGCGAGGAGCTGACCGAGTTCGACGCCGCGATCGCGGTCGGCGGGGGCGGGGCGGTCCCCCGGCTCTCGAACAACCCGCCGGTGGTCGCGGTGGTCCGCCACCGGCCGACCGCCGCGGAGAACATCCTGACGGTGACGCCCACCGAAGACGGCTCGACCTCGACCACGGTCGCGCGATTCCTCCAGACCGAGAACGTGGTCCCCGACCAGCGGATCGCGACCGCGCTCCTTCACGGCATCCGGGCCGGCACGCGGGAGTTCCGCCGGGCGAACGGCCAGCAGGACTACGAGGCCGCCGGCTACCTCCACACCTACGCCGACCTCGGGCGCATCGAGGACCTCCGATCGCCCGGCATGAGCGGCGACACCTTCGACGTGATCGGCGATGCGATCGCCAACCGCGAGCGCCGGGCGAGCTTCGCGGTGACGAACGTCGGGTCGATCCCGGCGGTCTCGGCGCTCGAAGAGGCCGCCGACGCCATGCTCCGGCTCGAAGGCGTCTCGACCGCGGCGGTGTTCGGGATACACGAGGAGACCATCGTGGTGTCGTGTCGCGCCGAGGACGTCCGGACCAACGCGTTCGACATCCTCGACTCCGCGTTCGAGACCAGCGAGACCACCGGCGGCAACACCGACGCCGCGACGGCCCGGGTGCCCCTCGGACTGTTCTCGCAGGTCGACGACGATCAGGAAGAGACCCTCGACATGCTCATCGACGCGAGCACCCGGAAGGCGCTGTTCGAGGCGTTCGAGAGCTCCTGATCTTCTCGGTCGCGAGGTCTTTCATCATCGTTCGGGTCGAAGGCGGCGCTTACGAAAAGAAATTTCTTGTATGCGGTCCTCGTAGCCGGAAGCATGGGACTCTTCGATAAGCTCCGCGGCGACGACAAGCCCCGCGTCGCGTTCTTCGGTATCGACGGCGTGCCGTACAGTTTCCTCGAGGATCACTTCGACGAGTTCGAGAACCTCGCCGCGCTCGCCGACGAGGGGTCGGCCGGGCCGATAGACAGCATCGTCCCGCCCGAGTCGTCGGCGTGTTGGCCCTCCCTCACCACCGGCGTCAACCCCGGACAGACCGGCGTCTACGGCTTCCAAGACCGCGAAACCGGCTCGTACGACACCTACGTCCCGATGGGTCGGGACGTCCAGGCGACCCGAGTGTGGGATCGCGTCCAGAACGCCGGCCGGGACGCGACCGTGATGAACGTCCCCGTCACCTTCCCGCCCCAGCGCAACGTCCAGCGGATGGTCTCGGGCTTTCTCTCGCCGGGCATCGACAAGGCGGCCTACCCCGACGAACTCGGCTCGTACCTCGACTCGATCGACTACAAGATCGACGCCAACGCCAAGCTCGGCCACGACGAGGACAAAGGCGACTTCATCGAGAACGCCCACGAGACCCTCGACGCCCGCTACGAGGCGTTCAAACACTACCTCCAGCAGGACGACTGGGACCTCTTTTTCGGCGTGTTCATGACGACCGACCGGGTCAACCACTTCCTGTTCAAACACTACGAGGAGGACGGCGAGTACAGAGAGGCGTTCCTCGACTTCTACCGGAAGCTCGACCGATACGTCGGCGAGATCCGCCAGAACCTCCCCGACGACGTGACGATGCTGGTCGCCTCCGACCACGGGTTCACCTCCCTCGACTACGAGTTCTACGCGAATACCTGGCTCGAACAGGAGGGGTGGCTCTCCTACGAGGACGACGACCACGAGGAGCTCGGCGACATCACCGACGACACCGAGGCCTACTCGCTGATCCCGGGCCGGTTCTATATCAACCTCGAAGGCCGCGAGCCCCGCGGGAGCGTCCCCGAGAGCGAGTACGAGACCAAGCGCGACCAGCTCAAAGAGGCGCTCGAAGCCGTAGAGGGTCCCGACGGTCGGAAAGTCGTCGAGCGCGTGGTCGAGAAAGAAGACGCCTTCCACGGCGACCACGACGACATCGCGCCCGACCTCGTCGCAATCCCGAACTACGGCTTCGACCTCAAGGCCGGGTTCAAGGGCCACGAGGACGTGTTCGGTCAGGGCCCGCGCAACGGGATGCACAGCTTCGACAACGCGTCGCTGTTCGTCGACGACCCCGAAGCGACGGTTCGTGACGTCGATCTCTTCGACATCACCCCGACGATCCTCGACCTGCTCGAGGTCGAGTACGACGCCGCTGAGTTCGACGGCGCGAGCCTGGTCTGACCGAGGTGAGGCTCAGCCGTCGGCTCTGTGAGTTCGACGCCGTCGAAACGCGCGACCGAAGACGCCGGCCGCTAGATCAAATCGTCCAGTTCGTCGGTGCGGAACTGCTCGGCCGGGTCCTGTTTGGGTTCCTCGGCCCGCTTGCTCGCCTCTTTCGCGCGGTCGAGGAACGCCTCGATCCGATCCGAGCGCTCGACCCCGCCCAGCAGGATGAGCGACGCCAGTCGGCCGCTGTCGAGCGGGAAGTCCCCGCCCCGGACCTGCAGGCTCCCGGTCTCGTCTTCCATCCACTTGCGGGCGCGCTCGACGCCCTTCCGCGGGATCGCGTCCGGCTGGCCGGCGACCACCAGCAGTCCCGAGTCGGCCTCGACGGCGTTGGGCAGGCTGAGGTTGCTGAGGAGCGCCCGCCGGGTCGTGGAGGTGACGGTGTTGATGTTGGCCTCGGCGTCCTCGCCCGCCTCGGCGCTGGCGAACCCGAGCGTGGCGATGCCGCCCGACCGGAGAGTGTTGATGACCTCGCTGGAGTCGACGACGCTCTCGCCGACGCCCTCGACCGCCTCGCCCGAGGCGAACAGCAGGCCGACCCGCTGGGCGATGTTCTCGTTGATCTTGTCGAACGCCTCGCCGACGCTCTCGCCCGAGGTGTGCCACGCGTCGTTGTCGATGAGGAGGGTCGCATCGGCCTCCCGGACCAGCGTCATCAGCGACCGGCCGGCGTTGGCCTGATACATCGCGCCCTCGTCGCGGCCCGGCAACACGCCGAGGCCGTAGACCGGGATCTGGTAGACGCGGTTGAGTTCGCGGGCGAGCACCGGCGCGCCGCCCGATCCGGTGCCGCCGCCGAGGCCCGCGACGACGAATATCGCCTCGGCCTCGGCGGTGATGCGTCCGTCGAGCGCATCCATCACTTCGGTCGCGTCGCTCTGCATCACCTCCGCGCCGAGTTCGTTGTCGCCGCCGACCCCGTGGCCTTTCACCCGATCCTGTCCGATGAGCACCGTATCCAGATCGAGTTCGCGGAGGTCAGCCTTCGCGGAGTTGACCGCGAGGGCGCCCTTGACCGCGCCGAACCCCATCTTCCGGTCGTATTCGGCGAGCCGCTGGGTGAGTTTGCCCCCGGCCTGCCCGACACCAATCAGGACGACTTTCATGCACGGGGACTCGAATTGGAGGACAATCAACTTTCCGGCGCGCGGCGGCGTCCGCGCCGGGATCGAGGCGGTCGTCGGACGAACATTTAAGTATCGGAGCGGGACCACCCCGAGCCATGTCCGACCTCGAAACGCTCGACGAGCGACTCCGCGCGGTCGAGCGAGCGCTCACCGGCGAGGACCGCGACCTGACCGACCTCCGGACCGGCGCCGAACTCGCCGCCGAGACCGACGCGCTCGCCGATCGCCTCGACGAGGCCGAGAACCGACTCGACGAGCTCGACGCCGCCACGCAGGCGCTCAGAGGCTACGTCGGCAACGCACGGACCGTCAACGAGACGGTCGAGCGCCGGGCCGACGCGGCGCTGGCGAAGGCCGAGGCGCTCGAACGCGAACCGCCGACGGTCGAGCGCCCCGTCTGTGACTGCGAGCCCCGACGCGCCGGCGAGTGCGCCGACAGCGAGCGACCCGACCCCGATCGCAGTGGCGACGACGCGGGACTTCTCGCCCGGCTCGCGGAGGCGCTCGGGTGATACGGACGGTGCTCTCGGTGACGCTGGCGGCGACGCTGGCGGCCGCGGCCGCCCCCGCGGTCGACGACGCTCGCACCGCCAGAACCGAGCGGCTCGTCGACGGCGAACTCGACCGCATCGAGGCGGCCGCCGAACGCCTCGTTCGCGAGGAGAGTCCCGCACGGCCCGGCGCGCAAGGGCCGCGGCGCGCGCTGACCGTCTCGTTCCCGTCTGGGTCGGCGACCGCCGTCCCCGTCGCGTCGGTCGCGCTCGGGAGTCGGCTCGACGGCGCCGCGGCCGAACCGCCTTCGAACGCCGAGACCGACGCCAACGGTGTGGTGGCCGCCACGGTCGCGGGCGGCCGGCGGCACGTCCGTCGGATCGGGGTCGAACTCCGGCCGGCCGAGTCGGTCGCCGACGGGGACGCGACCGCCGACCCACTGCTCCTCCGAGCGGGCACCCACCGGCTGGTGCTCCGGCTCGTCAACCTCGATGACCGCCCGGTCGTGCTCGTGACGCTGGCGACCCGAGACGGCTCGTCGCTCCCCGACGGCAGACCTCCACGGAGCCGTGACGGCGGTTCGGCGCCGAAATGACACGAGGGCGCTATGTCCGCTGGAGACGATTTCACCGAAGCCAACAATTAACTCGGACGCGCCCTAAGTGCGGGTACCGCGGCGCCGTTGCACGGCCGGACTCTCACACAGGAGACACTGAATGGTCACAGACCGACAACTCCGACGCAGCACAGCGAACTGGCAGAACCTTCCACTTCGCCACGCGACTCCTCCCCGAACGGGTGCGCAACCCGACCTACGTCCTCTACGCGTTCTTCCGCGTGGCCGACGAGGTCGTGGACGGCGCGACCGACCTGTCACCGGAGGAGGAACGCGAGCGACTGGAGCAACTGCGCGCCGAGGCGCAGGGCCGTCGTGAGACCGACGACCCCGTGCTCGCCGCGTTTCAGGAGATGCGCGAAGAGTACGACATCCCCGACGACGAGATCGAGGAGTTCATCGACGCGATGGCGACCGACATCGACAAGAGTCGGTACGCGAACTACGAGGAACTGGAGTCGTACGTTCGCGGCTCGGCGGCCGCCGTCGGGGTGATGATGCAGGCGGTCATGGGCGTCGAGGAGCCCGACCGGGCGCGGCCCCACGCGGTCGCGCTGGGCGAGGCGTTCCAGCTGACGAACTTCCTGCGCGACGTGCGCGAGGACATCCGCGACCACGACCGCGTCTATCTCCCCGGGACGACCCGCGAGCGCCACGGCGTCACGGAGGCCCAGCTCCGGCGTTGCGACCCGGACGACGGCTTCCGAGCCACCATGGCCGAGGAGCTCCGGCGCGCCGAGCGCAAGTACCGCGAGGGCGTGGCGGGCATCGAGTACCTTCCCGAAGACTGTCAGTTCGCGGTGCTTTTCGCCGCGGTACTGTACGCTGAGTACCACCGGCTCATCCGGGCGCGGGAGTTCGACGTGCTGACCTCGCCCCCGGAGCTGAGCGCGCCGCGCGCGGCGTGGCTCTGGGCGAAGACCCGGTGGCACTGGCAGTGGTCCGACGACCCCAAGACGGTGTTCCGCCGAGTCAGCGCCGTCCCCGACGGCGACGGCTCGCCCGGCGGCGCCGACGTTCCCGGCGGAACGCCCCAGTTCGAGTAGGGAGTCGTCGCACCGCTGTCGATCCGCTCTTCCGGTGTGTCCCCACTATAGCGATCCGTGGAGCGGCGCCCACACGTTCGAACTACCCGGGACTGCCCCGGCCGAACACCGCGAAGTCGAAGCGGTCGGCCCGAATCAGCCCGACGGCCAGCGCGGCCGCCAGCCCGACCGCGACCCAGTTGCCGAAGTAGGCGTTGGTCGCGCCCCACAGGACCACGAAGCTCACGAAGTCGTCGAGCGCGAACTCACAGTCGGCGAGTCGGGCGGCCAGCGCGTCGGCGTCGAAGGCGTACTCGATCGCGGTGACGGCCACGAATCCGCTCAGCACCCACCCGACGTAGTTCGAGACCGGGACCCCGTAGTACGGGCCGCCGCCGTAGGTCCAGAAGCCGATCGCGACCGCCGCGGGGTCGAGCACGAGGTCGACGACCAGCACGACCGCCAGCGACGCGCCGATCCGGCCGGCGGTCGACAGCCGCGGGGCCAGCAGTCCCACCAGCAGGTAGCTGTTGAGCACCAGCGGGAGGAAAAAGACCGGCAGTCCCACCGGCACGCCCGCGATCATCGGTCCCAGTTCGGTCTGGTAGTGGAACTCGCCGTAGGGCCAGCCGGTCGTCACGCCGACGAACTCGATGAGGTAGCTGTAGGCGGTCACCGCGACCAGGCCGGCGGCCGCCCGCCGGTCGATCAGCGGGGCGAGCGCGGCCGCCAGCGGGAGCCGCATCACGAGCGTCCCGAAAAGCACCGCCAGCGGGTTCATCGCGAGCCAGTCCGGGAGCAGTCCCTCGTGGCTCGTGACGAACAGCGCGGCGCCGACGACCGGGAACACCACCGCGATCGTGAAGCGGTTGTCCAGCACGACCTCGGCGAGCGTCGCCTCGACGGCGTCTCTACGCACGCACGACCCCCCAGAGGCCCCCGAGGGTCAGCACCATCCCGACGAGGCCGTTGATCGCCGGGAACCACCAGTACGCCCGGGCGACGTCGACGTCGGTCTCGGCGACGCCGACCGCGAGCGCGGGATACACCGCGAGCAACGCCCCCGCCCGGAGGTCGATCGCGCCGAAGGCGCCGGCCGCGAGGAGCCAGCACCCCGCACAGTACGCCAGCGTGGCTCGCTCGCCCAGCAGCGTCGCGGTCGTCCGGATACCGGCCCGGCGGTCGGGCTCGATGTCGGGCACCGCCGAGAAGGTGTGCATCGCCATCGCCCAGAGCCAGCCGCCGGCCAGCGCGAGCACCGGGGGCTGGCGGCCCGCGACCGCGGCGAACGCCGCCGCGCCCGGCAGGACGTACAGCCCGTTCGAGACCGAGTCCAACAGCGGCGTCGTCTTGAATCGGAGCGGCGGGGCGCTGTACGCGAACCCGAGCGCGAGGAACCCGGCGACCCAGACCGAGGCCCCGAGCGGGAGGACGGCGACCAGCGCCGCGCCCGCGACCCCGCAGACCGCGACGACCGCGCCGACCGCGAGCCCGCCGCGATACCGGGCTTCGCGGTTCTCTTTTTTGGGATTTGTCTCGTCGATCTCGGCGTCGAAGGCGTCGTTGACCCCGTAGAGGTAGACGTTTGCGGGGACGAGGAAGTACGCGAACAGCGCGACCGCCTCCGGCGCGAACAGGTCGGCGGTCGTCGACGCGCCGAACGCGACCCCGACGACCACCGGTCCCGCCAGATAGAACCAAAAGCGGGGCCGCGAGAGCACCAGCAGGTACCGGAGCATGCTACTCGCCGCGGTCCTCCAGCACCGCGTCGGCGGTGTGCTGGCCGCCGATCAGACACATCGGCACCCCGATGCCGGGCGTGGTGTACGACCCGGTGAAGTAGAGCCCGTCGACCTCCGACGAGCGGCGACTCGGCCGGAGCGGGCCGGTCTGGCGGAGGGTGTGAGCGAGCCCGAGCGCGGTGCCCGCCCGGCTGTTGTACCGGTCGGTGAACTCGGAGACGGAGAAGCGCTCTTCGACCACGATGCGATCCCGGAGGTCGACGCCCGTGTTCTCGGCGATGTCCTCGAGCACGAGGTCGCGGTAGCGCTCGCGGGTCTCGGCGTCGTCGTCGAGCCCGGGCGCGATCGGTACCAGCGCGAACAGGTTGCTGTGGCCCTCCGGGGCGACGGTCTCGTCGGTCTCGCTGGGCACGCAGAGGTAGTAGGCCGGGTCGTCGGGCCACGCCGGCTCGTCGAAGATCTGCTCGAAGTGCTCGTGCCAGTCGGTCGGGAGCACGAGGGTGTGGTGTTCGAGGGAGTCGACCGATCCCTCGACGCCGAGATACAGCAGGAACGCGGAGGGCGCGTACGTCCGGGAGTCCCAGTAGTCCTCGTCGTACTGGCGGCGCTCGGGGGCCAGAAGCTCCTGTTCGGTGTGGGCGTAGTCGGCGTCGCTCACCACGAAGTCCGCCCGGAGGAACCCCTCGTCGGTCTCGACTTCGAAGTCGCCCGCCGACCCCTCGATCGCCTCGACCGGACTCCCGGTCCGGTACTCGACGCCAAGCTCCGAGCCGAGGTCGACGATGCCGTCGACCACGCCGCCCAGTCCGTCCTCGGGGTAGTGGACGCCGAGGTTGAAGTCGACGTGGCTCATCAGGTTGTAGAGCGCGGGCGTGTTGCTCGGCGACCCGCCGAGGAACACGAGCGTGTACTGCATGATCTGGCGGAGCTTCGGGTGGTCGAAGTAGTCGGCGACGTGGTCCTGCATCGACCCGAGGAACGTCAGACCGCGGGCGTGGCGGACCACGTCCCAGTCGACGTAGTCCCGGAACCGGGGCCGGTCGGTGTAGACGAAGTGCTCCATCCCGATCTCGTAGGTCTCCTCGGCCTCCGCGAGGTAGGCGTCGAGGGCCGCCCCGGCGCCGTCCTCGTACTCCCCGAAGATCGCTTTGGTCTCCTCCCGGTCGGCCGAGACCGTCACCTCGTCGCCGTCCTTGAAGAAGATCTTGTAATGGGGGTCGAGATGCTCCAGCCCGTAGTAGTCCTCGGGCTCGCGGCCGAAGTGGCCGAAGAACCGCTCGAACACGTCAGGCATCAGGTACCACGACGGCCCCATGTCGAACCGGAAGCCGTCGCGCTCCAGAACGCTCGCGCGGCCGCCCAACTGGTCGTTTCGCTCCACGACTGTCACGTCGGCGCCGGCGTCGGCGAGATAACACGCCGTCGAGAGGCCGCCGAAGCCGCCACCGACGATCGCGACCGACCTGTCCGCGAGTTGCATACTCGGATCTGGGGACGCGACCGACATAAAACGATGCGGAGACGCGCTCGGCCGACGGCCGGCGCGGTCGTTCCGACCGTCCACCGATACACTTATTATCGGCTCGGCGACCGTTCGAAACAGAGAGCCATGAACGCCCCGAAGTTCGCCCTCCTGCTCGGCGTGGGTCTGCTGTCTTTTCTGTTCGTGACGGCGCTCTACGTCGTCTGGACCCGGATCGTCGGGCTCGATCCCACCCTCGCCAAGCGCTGTGTGGCGCTGTCTGACGTCTGGCGGTCGGCGCTCGCGGCGGTCTCGGGCGTGGCGCTCGGGACGTTGAGCCTCGCGGCGCCCTCCGTCCGGACGGGCGTCGCGGTCATGGTGTTGCTGGCCGCGAGCACGTTCGCCGCGCTGTTGGTGTTCGAGTTGGTCCAGCAACGACGCGCGGTCGCGGGGTGACGCCGAACATCGCGTCCGGCGTCGCGTCGAACCCCTGATCGCGGGCGCCCGGCACCGACTCCCACCGGGGTGGGCGCTCAGGCTCGCTTCTGGATCTCCTCGCGGAGCACCTCGCTCACGAGGTCGCCGTCGGCCTTCCCGCCGAGCGCGCCCATCGCTTCGCCCATCAGCCCGGAGAACGCCTGCATCCCCTCTTGTTCGACCTGCCCCTCGTTTCGCTCGACGACCTCGACGACGGCGCCCCGGACCTCGTCTTCGCCCGCGCTCCCGAGTCCCTCCGCCTCGACGGCCTCGGCGGCACTGCGCTCGGGACGCTCGGCGAGCGCGGTCAGCACCGCGCCGACGTTGCCCTTCGCGGTCTCGCCGTCGGCGACCAGTTCGAGCGTCTCCAGCAGGTGGTCGTCGGTGAGGTTCTCGACCGCCACGCCGTCCCGGCGAAGTTCGGTGACCGTGCTCTCGAGGGTGCCGGCCGCGAGCGTGGGGTCGACCCCCGCCTCGACCGCGGTCTCGAACAGCGCCATTCGCTCGCCGTACGCCACCTGCTCGGCGAGTCCGGCGTCGAGACCGTACTCGTCCCGATAGCGCTCGACCTTCTCGGTCAGAAGCTCCGGGGGTTCGACCTCACTGGGGTCGGGGTCGACCGGCGGCACGTCGGTCTCGGGGTACATCCGGGCCGCGCCCGGCAGGGGCCGGAGGTAGCGAGTGGTGCCGTCCTCGTTGGCGCCCCGGGTCTCCTCGGGGACGCCCTCCAGCGCGGTCTCGGCCCGGTCGGCCGCCGCCTCGATCGCGGCCTCGGCGGTCTCGGGGTCGGCCGCGACGATGGCGACCGCGTCCGTCTCGCCGGCGCCGACCGCCTCGCGGAGCGACTCGACCTCCGCCTCGGTGACGCCGTAGGCGGGCAGTTCGTCGGTGTGGAAGATGCCGCCGGCGCCGTGGCGCTTGGCGTGGTCCGACAGTTCGGTGCCGAGCCGGCGGTCGGGCTGGAGTTCCGCCCCGACGAGGCCGTCGAAGCCGTACAGCGCCACCGCGGTAACCGTGCCGCCCGAACTGAGCGCGCCGTCGATGACTCCCGAGTCCGTGTCCTCGAACACGTCGGTCACGTCGGCGACGTCGCCCACTTCGGCGTCGCGCTCGCGGAGTTCGTCGCGGAGTTCGAGCAGTCGGACCTGCCGGTGGACCTCGTTTTCGACGAGGTCGTCGATGTCGTCGAGGCTCTGGACGCCCTTGACCTCGACCCGTGCGCCCTCCGCGATGGAGATGTTGACGTCCTGTCGGATGGTGCCGAGCCCGCGCTTTACCTTCCCGGTCGAGCGCAGGAGCATGCCGATGGTCTCGGCGGCCTCGCGGGCCTGCTCGGGCGAACGGATGTCGGGCTTGGTGCCGATCTCGACCAGCGGGATGCCGAGCCGGTCGAGCGAGTACCGCACCCCGTCGTCGGTCTCCTCGACGCGCTGGGCGCTCTCCTCTTCGAGCATCAGGTCCTCGATCCCCACCGGGCCGTCGTCGGTCTCGATCTCGCCGTCGGTCGCCATCAGGGTCGAGCGCTGGAACCCCGAGGTGTTCGAGCCGTCGACCACGATCTTGCGCATGACGTGGGCCTGATCGACCGGGTCCATGTCGAGCAGTTGGGCGATTTCGAGGACGACCTCCTGGGCCTCCCCGTCGAGCCGGTGGGGCGGCTCGTCGTCCTCCTCGACGAGGCAGGTGGTGTCGTACGCGAGGTACTCGAACTCGCGGTCGACCTGGCTCTCCTCTAGGGCGGCCTCGTCGAGTTCGCCCAGTTCGCTCTTGGTCGGGTGGAGGTACCGGCTGAACTGACGCTCGGACTCCTCGGGCTCGCGGAGCGCGGTCGGACAGTTACAGAACAGCTTCGTCTCGGTGTCGAGTTGCTGGTGTATCTCCAGCCCCGCGACGAGGCCGAGACCCTCGTAGTCGTACTCGGTCATTACACGCCACTCCGAGCGCGAGGAGTAAAAAACCGTTCAGTCTCGACCGGCGGGGTCGCGTCGGCGACTCGGGCGTCCGCGAGGTTTATATCAGCCGTGCGTTAACTTCCGGGCATGGCATCCGAGCGCGACGGACCCGACCCGAACGAGGGGGTCCACGTCCGTCGGCTCGACGTGGTCGACACGCTCCGGTGGTCGTGGTACGCGCTCGGCGACCACCTCGAACTCGCGGCGGTCGCGTTCGCCGTCCAGCTCGTGGGGCTCGGCGCGTCGCTCGGGGTGACCTACGAGTCGCCGACCGACCCGCCGACGGTCGCCGACTGGGCGTGGCCGGCGTACCTCGCCTTCGCGGTCGGGCTGGTCGTCGTCTGGGGCGTCTGCTATCTGACCGCGGCGGACGCGGTCGCCGAGCGAACGAGCCCGCTCGCCGAGCGACTCGTCGGGGCCACGAAGCGAGTGCCCGCGGTAATCGGGGCCTCCCTGCTGTTGTGGCCGCTGGTCTCGATCGGCTTCGCGCTGTTCGTGCTCCCGGGGCTGTATCTCGTCCACCGGCTCGTGCTGGCGTATCCGGCCTGCGTGATCGACGGGCGGGGGCCGCTCGCGAGCCTCAGATCGAGCTGGGCGGTCGCCGGCGGGGGCGTCTGGAAGATCGTCGGCGTCTCGCTGGTCTCCGTCGCGCTCGCCTCGGTGTCCGTGGTCGTCTCGAGGACGATCGGGGCGGTGTCGGGACCGGCCGCCCTCGCGCTCAGTACGGGCATCTCGTCGGCACTGCTCGCGCTGTTCGGACTCGCGGTCGGCCACCTCTACCTCGAAGCCAGCCGGAACGCCTGATCAGCGCCGTCCGGTCCGCTCGGTCCAGCGCTCGCCGAGCCGCTCGTGGAGTCGCCGCCCGACCAGCTCTCGGAGCCGCCGGGCGTCGGTCCGGTCGAGGTCGACCGCGCTGGCCTCCCGGCCGCCGAACCCGGCCGAACTCGCGGTGTCGATCACGACCGTCGCGAGCCGGCGGCGGCGCTGGAAGATGGTCCGGGTCTCGATCACGGTCTGGACCCGGTCGTAGGCCACGATCTTCGTGGTGCGCTGCCAGAAGCCGTTGCGGGTCACGACGTGGCGGTCGGCCCGGGCGTACCCGCGATTCGCCCACTTGAGGTGGGCCGCGACGGGGGTGAGAACGACGAGCGCGAGCGGCGCGTACCAGATATCGGGGCGGCCGGCCAGCGCCCGGGCGCCCAAGAGGAGTCCCGCGACGCCCGCCAGCGCGAGCGTGTACCGGGCGACGTAGCGCGTCCGGGCGCGCTTGGGCGGGCGCTCGAATTCGGGCGGATCGAACGGCTCGACCTCCCGCGCCAGATCGAGGACGCGCTCGCGGGTCGCGAGCGGCACCGCGGCCTCCGACCCGCCCGAGGGCGTCTGGCCCGGCGCGTACCCCGCGGTCTCGACCGCGAGCGCGGCGTACCCGAACCGCCGCATCAGGACGTTCTCGCGCACGGTCACCGTCTGGACCTTCTCCAGCGGGATCGAGCCGTCGTAGCGCTGGATCAGCCCCCGCTCGTACCGGAGCTCCTCGCCCACCTGCGAGAGCCGGAAGCCGTAGTAGCGCGCGAAGGTGAACACCGCACTGATCGCCCAGAGCCCGACCGCGAGCAGGCCGACGATCACGATGCCACCGAGGAAAGCGAGGTCGGCGATGCCGGGGACGAACGGGAACGCGACCGGCCCGAACGCCAGCACCGAGACGTACCGCAGGTCGAACGAAAGGAGACTCAGCGCGACGAGTTCGGGCATCGAGAGCTCGAACAGCGTCTCCTCGGGGTCGTCGGGGCGGTCGACCGACTCACCGGCGTCGGTCGCGGCCCCGCCGCGTTTCAGCCGCTGGATCTCGCGCTGGAGGCGCTTTGCCTCGTCGTAGCCGACGTACCGCAGGCTCGCCTCGGTCTCGCCGCCGCCGGCGGTTTCGAGATCGAGCGCCGCGAGCCCGAGCGCGCGCTGGATCACGTTGCGCGAGATGTCGACGTTCTGGACCCGACGGAGCGGAATCTCGCGGTGGCGTCGCGAGACGACCCCGGAGGCGAGGTCGAGCCCGTCGTCGGTGAGTTCGTAGTCGAACCGCCGGTAGTAGGCGACCTCCCAGCCCGCGGTGACGAGCACGCCCAAGATTGCCAGCCCGACCAGCGCGGGGCCGATCAGATCGGGGATCGCGCCGGTGCCCGACAGCGTGATCCCGAGAAACACCACCGAGGTGCCGACGCTGATCCCCCGCGAGATCGCACGGTATGGGACCGAGAGCGGGTGGAGTTTCATACCGCGTCGAAGTCGCCTTCGCTCTCGATGGCGAGGCGGCGGAGTCGCTCCTGGAGGGCGTCGGCCCGGTCGGGGGTCAGCCCCGGAATCGTCACGTCCGCGCCCCGCGAGCCCGCGGTGTAGACGACCACGCTCGACAGCCCGGCCGCCCGTTCGATGGGGCCCCGCTGGGTGTCGACGTGCTGGACCCGAACGAACGGGACCACCGTGTGAACGCGGGTGAGAACGCCCCGTTCGAGGTAGAGGTCGTCGTCGCGCACCTCGAAGGCCCAGACCCGGTACTTGACCAGGACGTAGCCGACGCCGACGCCGAGGACGGCGACCGCAGCGACGACCGCGATCCACGCGCCGACGCCGAGCGCGAACCGGTCGGCGACGCCGACGCCGACCCCGAGGACCGCGGCGGTCACGAGCACGCCGATGCCCCAGACCAGTCGGATGCGCGGGTTCAGCGTTTCCATGTCGCGTGGAACTACCTCCTGCCCGATAAGTTCACTCATCCGGCGGGCGAGCAGGCTATCATCCGCCGACGGCGTCGGCGATTCGCCGGCGGACGGCCTCGGCGGTCCCGGCGTCCTCGTCGCGCTCGTCCAGTTCGAAGGCGGCGAGAGCGTCTCTCACGGCGTCGGCGCCCGCCCGCGAGAGGGTGACCTCGGCCGTGTCGTCGGGGTCGAGTGGCCCATCCTCGTCGAGCCACTCGCCGGGGGACCACTCGTCGTCGGCCGTCTCGCCCCCATCGCCGGTGCGGTACTGATCGACCTCGAACGCGGCCGCGAGCCGGTCTTGAACCTCCTGAAGCCGGCGGCCCCGGTCGTCGGAGGCGGTCATCTCCTCGTCGGCCAGCGCGGCGACGACCACCCGGGCCTCGCCCCGCGTCAGATCGACCGTAACCGTGTCGGTGTTCTCGGCCATGCCAACGACAGACGGGCCCGGCAGTGAAACGGTTGACGGGCGGACCGATCGGCCGGCGGGCCGAGCGCCGATCAGTCGTCGCCGAGGATCCCGCGGTGGGTCATCGCTTCGGGGTCGATGACCTCGGCGGCCTCGTCCTCGCTGAGATACCCCTTCTCGACGACGACCTCTCGGACCGTCTTGCCCTCCTTGAGCGCGGCCTTGGCGGCCTCGCTGGCCTTGTCGTAGCCGATGTGGGGGTTGAGCGCGGTCGCGAGCGCCATGCTCTGTTCGACCTGATCCTCGCAGTGGGCCTCGTTTGCCTCCAGCTTGCGGACGAACTTCTCGCCGAACACCTCCGCGGAGTTGGCGAGAAGTTCGGCCGACTGGAGGAAGTTGTGCGCGAGCACCGGCTTGTAGAGGTTGAGGTCGATCTGGCCCTCGGCGGCGCCCGCGCTCACCGCGGCGTCGTTGCCCACGACCTGCTTGTGGACCTGATTGACCGCCTCGGCGACCACGGGGTTGATCTTGCCGGGCATGATCGAGCTCCCGGGCTGGTTCTCGGGCTGTTCGAGTTCGCCGAGCCCGTTGCGCGGGCCGGAGGCGAGCAGCCGGAGGTCGTTGGCGATCTTGTTGAGCGAGCCCGCGACCGTCCGGAGCGCGCCGTGGGCCTCGCTCATCGCGTCGTGGGCGGCCTGGGCCTCGAAGTGGTTGTCGGCCTCGCGGAACTCGACGCCGGTCTCCTCGGAGATGTACTCGGCGGCCGTCTCGGGGAACTCCGGATGGGTGTTCAGCCCAGTGCCGACCGCGGTCCCGCCCAGCGCGAGCTCCGAGAGGTGCTCGCGGATGCGGTCGAGTCGGCCGAGTCCCTTCTCGACCTGCGTGCGATAGCCCGAGAACTCCTGGCCGAGCCGGATCGGCGTCGCGTCCTGGAGGTGGGTCCGGCCGGTCTTGACGACGCCGTCGAACTCGGCCTCTTTGGCTTCGAGGGCCTCGCGCAGCGAGTCGAGCGCGGGCAGGAGATCTTTCTCGACGGCCTCCAGCGACGCGACGTGCATCGCGGTCGGGATCACGTCGTTGCTCGACTGGCCGTAGTTGACGTGGTCGTTGGGGTGGATCTCTCGGGTGCCCAGGTCGCCGCCGTAGATCTCGGTCGCGCGGTTGGCGATGACCTCGTTGGCGTTCATGTTCGAGGAGGTCCCCGAGCCGGTCTGGAACACGTCGACCGGGAACTGGTCGTCGTGGTCGCCCGCGATGACCTCGTCGGCGGCCTCGACGATGGCGTCGGCCTTGTCGTCGGGGATCTGTTCGAGGTCGCGGTTCGCCTGCGCGGCGGCTTTCTTGACGACGCCGAGCGCGCGGACGAATCGCCGCCCGAACGTGATGCCCGAGACGGGGAAGTTCTCCAGCGCGCGCTGTGTCTGGGCGCCCCAGTAGGCGTCCGCGGGCACCTGCATCTCTCCGAGGCTGTCCGATTCGGTCCGGTAGCTCTCCTCGTCGGTCATACGTTCGGGTCAAGGAGGGGCCGGGCGTAAAAGCCACCGGAACGCCGCCGGAGCGCCCGGCGACCCCGGCGGGAGCTGTAGGAGCGAGTGACACTTTACTCGATTCTGCATTAATTTCAACAACGTTTAAGTGGCTGGTAGCCTCTTCTCAGTGTTAGGTCACAGATAGTATGACAGGCACCAACGATGACACCGACGTTTCGCGACGACACTACCTGAAGGCGGCCGGAGCGGGGACCCTCGGAGTCACCGGACTGGCCGGCTGTATGGGCGGCGACAGCGGTCAGGACGAAACGACCACGGCGGGCGAGGAGACGACCGAGAGCGACGCGACCGAGGAGACGACGACCGGGGGCGACTCCTCGACGGACTACAACACGCTCGAAGTCCAGCACTGGTGGACCGGCGGCGACGGCGAACCCGCGATCAAGGCGCTGTTCGAAGGCTTCGCCGAAGCGTATCCCGACATCGAGGTCAAGCAGAACCCGGTCTCTGGGGGCGCGGGCCAGAACCTCGAGACGGTCATCAAAAAGCGCGTGCTCAACGACAACCCGCCGAGCTCGTGGCAGGCGTGGCCCGGCGCGAACCTCCAGCCGTACATCGAGGCCGACAAGCTCGAAGACATCGGCGAGTCGGTGTGGGGCCAGAACGGGATGAAGGAAAACTACCTCGAGGGCCCGAAAGAGGCGGCTCGCCCCGACGGCACCTTCGTGACCGTTCCGCTGAACATCCACCGGATCAACAACCTGTTCTACAACGTCTCGGTCGTCGAGGAGGCTGGCGTCGACCCCGCCTCGATCGAGACGCCGGGCGACCTCGTCGACGCGATGGAGACCGTCGAGTCCGAGACCGACGCGGTCGGGATGGCCCACCAGACGTCGTCTGCGTGGTCGACCACCCAACTGTGGGCGACCGTACTGCTCGGCGAGACCGACGTCGAGACGTACAACGCGTTCGCGGAGGGCGAGGTCGCCGCCAACGAAGAGGCGGTCACCAGCTCGCTTCAGACGGTCGTCGACTACACCGACTACCTCAACGAGGACGCCGGCTCGGTGAGCTGGACCGAGGCCAACCAGAAGATCCTCAACGACGAGGCCGCGTTCTTCCACCAGGGCGACTGGGCGGCCGGGATGTACCGCAACCAGGACGGCTTCGAGTTCGAGGACGACTGGGACCACGTTCCGTTCCCCGGGACCGAGGGCGTCTACGCGCTCAACATGGACTCGTTCCCGTTCCCGACGAACAATCCCTCGCCCGAGGCGACCGCGAAGTTCCTGCAGTACGTCGGCTCGGTCGACGCCCAAGAGCGGTTCAACCCCCTGAAGGGGTCGATCCCGCCCCGGACCGACGTGCCGAGCGACGAGTTCGGGCCGTTCCTCACCCGACAGATGGACGACTTCCAGAACTCCGACTCGCAGGTCCAGTCGATCGAGCACGGGCTCGCGGTCCCGCCGAACCCCAAGAGCAACATCAGCGACGCGATGGCGGGGTTCATCTCGAACTGGAACGTCGACAAGACCTACGGCCAGCTCGAACAGGCGTTCAACTGACGCGGCCCCACCTTTCGTTTTCACATGCAACGACTCACAGACGTACTCCGACGACTCCGCCCCGGCGCGGGCGGGTCCGTACGCGGTTCGGGAGCCGGCGGCGAAGGCGAACCCGGACAGACGGCGTCCGGCGACGGATCGGACGCCGGCGACGAGCGCCTCCGCGCGGACGGCGGGGTCGCCGCGGCCGAGGAGACGGGGGGCCGACGGTCGCTTCTTTCGAGCGACTTCGTCCAGTCGATCCCCTTCTGGCTGCCGCCGTTCTTGCTGATGGGGTTTTTCGTCTACGGCGCCATCGGCTGGAACTTCGTGATCTCGCTGACCGACTTCAGCGGGCTCGTCCTGCCGGAGTACGACGTTTCGAACTTCGACCTCGACATGTATCGGCAGGCGTTGAACGACCCCACGTTCTGGACCGCGGCCCAGAACACGCTGGTCCTGCTGGTGGTGTTCACCGCGCTGTGTCTGGTGTTCGGGTTGCTCCTCGCCATCCTCGTCGATCAGGGGATCCGGTTCGAGAACACGTTCCGGACGATCTACCTGCTCCCGATGAGCCTCTCGTTCGTGGTGACCGCGAAGTTCTGGGCGTGGATGTACAACCCGGAGATCGGGATGATCAACGTCACGCTCAGCCAGCTGGGGCTGGACGTTCTGACGCTCCAGTGGATCTCGAACCCCGACACCAAGTTGGCGGCGGTCATCTTCGCGCTCATCTGGCAGTTCTCGGGGTACGCGATGGTCGTGTACCTCGCGGGCCTGCGAGCGATCCCGGACGACCACTACGAGGCCGCGCGGGTCGACGGCGCGAGCACGCTCAAGATGTACTGGCGGGTGATCCTCCCCCAGCTCAGAGCCTCGACCATGAGCGCCGCGGTGGTGCTGATGGTGTTCGCGCTGAAGGCGTTCGACTTCCTCTACGTGATGTTCGGCAACAACCCCGGCCCGGCCGCCGACATCCTCGCGACGATGATGTTCCGGGAGGCGTTCGGGTCGAACCAGTGGGCGTACGGGTCGGCCATCGCCATCGTGCTGTTCGCGATGGCGCTCGCGGTCGTCGCGCCGTACCTCTACGCCGAGTACAGACGAGGTGAACTATGAGCAGTCCACCCGCCGGTCCGACGCCCGAATCGAACACGCGACGCGAGCGACTCGCCCGCGCCGCGCGAAACGCCGACCGAACGCGGATCGCGCTGTACGCGGTGCTAGGGGCGCTCGTCGGCTTCTACCTCGCGCCGCTCGAAGCGGGGCTGATGACCGCGTTCAAGACGACCGACGCGTTCAACCGGAGCGTGCCGTTCCTCCCGCCGATAGCGGAGGGGTTCACCCTCGAACCGTGGCGGGTCGCGTTCCGAGAGCTGTGGAACGGCCTGATAAACAGCCTGCTGTTGGCGGTGCCGGCGACGGTGCTGTCGGCTGGGCTCGGGAGCATCGCGGCCTACGGCCTGACGACGATCGACTGGAAGTACCAGATGCCGATCGTCGCGCTGTTCGTGGCTGGGATCTTCATCCCGTATCAGGCGGTGTTGGTGCCCCTCTCGCGGCTGTTCGCCATCGTGGACACCCAGTCGCTGCTGTCGGTGCTGTGGGGTCTGCCGCTGATGGAGGAACACTACGCGTCGATCCTCAACCTCATCGTGACTCACGTCGCGTACGGTATCCCGATCACGTTCCTGTTGTTCCGGGCGTACTACCAGTCGTTCTCGAACGAGATGATCGAGGCCGCGAAACTCGACGGCGCGAGCGTGTTCAGCATCTACCGCAACATCGTGCTCCCGCTGTCGAAGCCGATGTTTGCGGTCACGCTCATCTACCAGTTCACTCAGATCTGGAACGACCTGCTGTTCGCGCTGGTCATCCTGCCGTCGGGCGGCGGCGCCGCCGCGCCGGTGACCGTCGCGCTCAACGCCCTGTCTGGCGGCATCGTCCAGTCGTTCAACACCCAGATGGCGGGCGCGTTCGTCGCGGCGCTCCCGACGCTCATCGTCTACGTGCTGTTCGGCGAACAGTTCGCGAAAGGAGTCGCTTCCTAACCATGAGGAACCATTACCCACCCCGATCACGGAGGAACAGCCGATGGCCGAACTGACCCTCGACGGAGTCACGAAGTGGTTCGACGACGGCGGCGACCGCATCGTCGCGGTCGACGACGCCGACGTCGAGATCGAAGACGGGGAGTTTCTCGTCCTCGTGGGACCGTCCGGCTGCGGGAAATCGACCACGCTCCGGATGGTCGCCGGGCTCGAAACCGTCTCGCAGGGCGACATCCGGCTCGGCGACCACTCGATCACCGACGAGCCCCCGACGACTCGGGACATCGCGATGGTGTTCCAGAGCTACGCGCTGTACCCCCACATGACCGTCCGGGAGAACATGAGCTTCGGGCTCGAAGAGTCGACCGACATGCCCGACGACGAGATCCGCTCGCGGGTCGCCGAGACCGCCGAGATGATGGGCATCGCCGACCTGCTCGACCGCAAACCTCGCGAGCTGTCGGGCGGCCAGCAACAGCGGGTCGCGCTCGGACGGGCCATCGTCCGGGACCCGGAAGTGTTCCTGATGGACGAGCCCCTCTCGAACCTCGACGCGAAGCTCCGGGCCCAGATGCGCACCGAGCTCCAGCGCATCCAGGAGGACCTCGACGTGACGACGATGTACGTCACCCACGACCAGACCGAGGCGATGACGATGGGCGACCGGATCGCGATTCTCGACGACGGCCGGCTCCAGCAGGTCGGCACCCCGCTGGAGTGTTACCACGAGCCGGCGAACCAGTTCGTCGCCGGGTTCATCGGCGAGCCGTCGATGAACTTCCTCGACGTCGAACTCGCCGGCGGGAGCCTGGTCGGCGACGCCTTCGAGTACCCCCTCTCCGAGGAGACGCTCGCGGATCTGGAGGGCCACGACAGTCTCGTGGTCGGAATCCGACCCGAGGACATCGAACTCGACGGCGCGGCCGACGCGTCCCACAGCTACCCCACGACCGTCGACGTGGTCGAACCGATGGGCAACGAGAACAACGTCTATCTCACCTTCGACGACGACGCGTCGGCCCAGACCGTCGTGGTCACCGTCTCGGGCATGCGGAAGGTCGACGCCGGCCAGCAGGTCGCGGCGCGGATCCCCGAGGAGGCGATCCACGTCTTCGACCGAGAAACCGGACGGGCGCTCCACAACCGCACGCTCGATCGGGCCGAGGTCACCGAGCCGAACGTCTGAGCGCCCGGCGAGCAGTCTTTCTCCGCCGGTCGGCGAAATGAGTCCGGCCGCTCGCGAGGTATGAATCAACCTTCTACGCCACTAATCTACGCATAGTCAGCATTTAATCAAAGATTTTATACCGGTAAGATATCAACGTGCGGTCGGATGACAGACTGTAGCAGGCGAACATTTCTCACGGCGGCGAGCGCTATCACGGCGCGGGCCACCTCGACCTCCGGCGACTCGTCCGTCGGGCCCGGTGAACGGCGCGCCGATCAGTCGTCTCTGGCCTCGTACTCCTCGGGCGTGTAGGTCTTCAGCTCTACCGCGTGGATGTCGGTGGTCATGTGCTCGCCCAGCGCGTCGTAGACCATCTCGTGTTGGTCGACCAGCGACTCGCCCTCGAAGGCGGGCGAGACGACGGTGGCCGCGAGGTGGTCGTCGTCGTCGACGCCCCGCGGGCGCGTGACGGTGGCCTCGGCGCCGTCGAGGTTCGATTCGATGAGTCGCTGTACGTCCGCGGCGTCCATGGGCGCGTCTTCGTCGTCGTTCATGTGAGTGGCCGTGAGTACGGAGTCCCGGCTGAAAGGCGTATGGATACCGCACCGGCGCGGGCGCCGACCGGAGTCGGGGGCCGGGCCACCGTCGCGTTCGACGGATTGCGAGCGTCTGACGCAACGTTTACTTGATGGCGTGCGATGGCCCGCACATGACGAGTCTCGCGGAGGCCTACGAGGAGAACGTCGGCGAGGTGGGGAGCCTCCGGCGACTCTATCTCGGCGTCGGGCTGTTCGTCGTGGGCGCCCTGCTGGTCGTCGTCGGCATCGTCGTCTCGACGACCGGCGTCCACGCCGCGCTCGGACTGGAGTGGTGGCAGGGCCGGGAGGTCGCGGGCGTCCTCGCGGGACTGGGCGTCCCGTCGGTGTTCGTCGGCGTGTTCACCGTTCTGCCCGCGAGCCAGCGCGTCCGGGCCGCGGCCGCCATCGGCGCGGGCGTGGCGGTGCTCGGGATCGCGCTGTTCGCCCACGCCTACCCCTACATGTGGGCGGGCGCGGGCAACGGCGTCGACCTCACCGCGCAGGTCGCCGCGACGTACTTTTTCGGCGTCCTGGTGACGTGCTGGTGTCTGTTCGTCGCGGTCGCCAACTTCAAGACGCGCAACGACCCCGGCGGGACGGTCACCCTCGAAATCTCGCGGGAAGGGGAGGTCCGGACCGTCGAGGTCGACCGCGAGGACCTCGAAGAGTTCGACGACCTCGACGACCTCAGCGCGGTTCGGACCCAGCTCGCCGGGGCCGACCGTTCGGACGGTGCCGACGACCGGCCCGCCGAGACCGGACTCGGCGGCGTCGGCTTCTTCGGCGACGCGCCCGACGGCGAGACGCCCACCCAGACGAACCGGGGCGGGACGGCGGGCCGCGGCGGCGAGCAGACGCTCGGTCTGGGGGCGTCGTCGGACCCCCAGTCCGACGGCGGGACCGCCGCCAACGACATCCGTTCGCCGCTCGACGGCGCGCCGACCGACCGGCCCGACCGGACCACCGACACCTACTGTGGCAACTGCCGTCACTTCGAGTACGTCCGGACCAACGACGGGATGGTGCCCCGCTGTGGCTACTACGGCCGGACGATGGAGGACATGGACGCCTGCGAGGAGTGGGAGCCCAACCGGTAGCGCTTATATTCCGCGAGCCCCGAACGATCGACAGTGCCAGACGTGTCTCTCGCCTTCGAGGAGGGGACTCTGCGGGTCGAGACCGACCGCGAGCTCCCGTACACCGACGCCGACGCCCGGTCGAAGACCCGGCGAGCGCCCGCGTTCCGGTACGCCGCCGTCCGGGCGTACCTCGACGAGCAGGCGATCGGCTACGAGGACGCGGTCCTCGACGCCCCGGAGGTGCCCGAGCTCGCCTCGACTTACGAGCTTCGAGAGTACCAGCGCGAGGCCCTCGACGCGTGGGACGAGGCCGGCCGACGGGGCGTGCTGGAGCTTCCGACCGGGAGCGGCAAGACCGTCATCGGGCTGAAGGCTATCGAGTCGCTCGGGACCGCGACGCTCGTGGTCGTCCCCACCATCGACCTGCTCGAGCAGTGGCGCCGCGAGCTCGAATCGGAGTTCGCGGTTCCGGTGGGGCAGTTGGGCGGCGGCGAGCAGACCGTCGAACCGCTCACGGTCTCGACCTACGACTCGGCGTACCTCCGAGCCGACGAGCTGGGCGACCGGTTCGGGCTCGTGATCTTCGACGAGGTCCACCACCTCGGCGGCGAGGGGTACCGAGAGATCGCCCGACTGCTGGCCGCGCCCGCCCGGATGGGGCTGACCGCGACCTTCGAGCGCCCGGACGGCGCCCACGAGGTCGTCGCCGACCTCGTCGGCGAGAAGGTCTTCGCCATCGACCCCGAGGCGCTGGCGGGCGAACACCTCGCGCCCTACGACATAAAGCGCGTCGAGGTCGAGCTTACCCCCGCGGAGCGCGAGCGCTACGAGGCCGCAAACCAAGTGTTCACCGACTACCTCGCGCGGTCGGACATCCGGATGCAAAGCGGGAGCGACTATCAGGAGCTGGTCAAGCGCTCGGGGTCGGACCCGCGGGCCCGCGAGGCGCTGTTAGCCAAACAGCGCGCCCGCGAGGTGATGATGAACAGCGACGCGAAGGTCGAGGCCTTGGCCCGGATCCTCGACGACCACCGCGGCGATCGGATCATCGTGTTCACCGCCCACAACGACCTCGTCTACCGGCTCTCCGAGCGGTTCCTGCTCCCGGCGGTGACCCACCAGACCGGGGCACCAGAACGCCGCGAGATCCTCGAACGGTTCCGGGAGGGCGAGTACTCGCGGGTCGTCACCTCGAACGTCTTAGACGAGGGCGTCGACGTCCCCGACGCGAACGTCGCGGTCGTGCTCTCGGGCAGCGCGAGCGAGCGGGAGTTCACCCAGCGGCTCGGCCGAATCCTCCGGCCGAACGACGACGGCCGGCCGGCGCTGCTGTACGAGGTCGTGAGCGCCGAGACCGCCGAGGAGAGCGTCGCTCGACGCCGCAAGTGACCGAGCCGGGCGAGTTCAGTCGGTTCGGAGGTCGAACGAGAGGCTCCCGCCGCTCCGGAACCGCTCGTAGGCGAACCCGACCTCGATCTCGACCGTCGTCGATTCGCCGGCCGCGACGGTCACCGCCCGGGACTCGCGGGTGACGTCCTCGCCCGCCTCGACGGTGACGTAGAGAGTTCCGGATCCCTCGGCGTCGCCGGCGTTCTCGACGGTCGCGGTGACGAGGAGGTCGCCAGAGTCGCTCTCGGCGTGGTCGAACTCCGCGAGTTCGAGGGCGACCGACCCCGCGTCGGATTCGGCGTCGTCGCCGCTCGAACACCCCGCGAGGGCCGCGAGGCCCGCGACCGACCCAGCCGCGCCGCAGGTTCGGAGAACGTCACGGCGTCGCATACCAGCCGGTGGTCGGCCGGACGGTATGAGTCTTCTGCCTTCCGACCGCTTTTGTCGGTCCGGCCCGGAGCCACTGGTATGCTGACCAAGGACCTGCTTCGGGTCTCCCGGGCCGGCGGGGGCTATCGGCCGGCGTTCGCCGACCGGAGCCACCGCCCGCTGGCCGCGCGGGTCCTGGGCACGTTTCAGGGCCACGTCGGCGAGCCCCGGTCGGCGCTCGACGCGGCGCTCGGAGACCTCGAAGCCGACGCCGACCACTTCAAGCTGGTCAGGGGGTTCGCCAAGCTCCTCGAACGCGAGGCCGCCTTCGAGACCCGAGCGCCGGTCGACCCCGAGCGCGCCAGACGGGCCGCCTTCGAGGCCGCCGAGCGGGTGGGCGTCGTCGCCGAGGCCGACCGCGAGGCGGCGCTCGGCGAGGCGGGCGAGCGCCTCGGTGTCGAGTCCGACGCGCTCGCCGACGCGCTGTACGCCGACCTCGACGAGCGCCAGGTCCTCGCGTCGTTCGACGCCCGGTGGGACCCCGACGAACTGCTGGCCCAGTACAATCTCTCGCTGGCTCAGACGGCGCTGTTCGACGCGACCGAGCTTCGGGTCCGGACCGCCGACCCGAAGGCGCTGGTCTCTGCGGTCAAGCGCCTCCGACTGATGTACGAGATCCGGACGGTCGAGGGCGGCCCCGAGGGCGTCTCGGACCGCGAGGTCGTGGTGACCGGCCCCGACGCGCTCTTCCGGTCGACCCGGCGGTACGGCACCCGGTTCGCGCGACTGCTCCGGACCGTGGCGAGCGCCGAGGCGTGGACCCTCTCGGCGACGATCGACGACTACGGCACCGACCGGACCCTCTCGCTGTCCGACGACGACCCGGTGGCGGTGCCGGGCACCGAGCCGGTCGCGTCGGTTAGCTTCGACAGCGGCGTCGAGGCCGACTTCGCCGGCCGGTTCGGGGCGCTCGATCTCGACTGGGAGCTCGTCCGCGAGCCCGAACCGCTCGAAACCGGCGCGCGGGTGATGATCCCGGACTTCGCGTTCGAGTACCGCCCCGCGAACTCGACGGGCGAGACCGCTGGGGACGCCGGGGGCGGCCACGCCGACTTCCGGGTGTTTTTCGAGATCATGGGGTTCTGGACGCCCGAGTACGTCGAGAAGAAGCTCTCGCAACTGGAGACCGTCGAGGACGTAGAGCTCCTCGTGGCGGTCGACGAGAGCCTCGGCGTCGGCGAGGAGATCGCGGCCCGCGACCACCGCGCGATCCCCTACTCCGGGACCGTCCGGCTCAAGGACGTCCGGGACGCGCTCCGGGGCTACGAGGACGACCTCGCGGCCGAGAGCGCCAGCCGACTCCCCGACGAACTCGTCCCGGACGCCGACGCCGTCGGCCTCGATGCGCTCGCGGCCGAGTACGGCGTCAGCACAGACGCGATCGAGGGCAAGTCGTTCCCGGACCACGACCGGGTCGGACGGACCCTCGTCCGGCCGGGGGTGCTCGAGGACCTCCGGAGCGAGATCGAGGCCGGGATGGCGTTCGCGGCGGCCGAAGAGCGGCTCGCCGAGCGCGGGATCGACGACGCGAGCGCGGTGCTGTCGGAACTGGGGTACGCCGTCGAGTGGGAGGGGCTGACCGGCGGGACCGTCCGGCCGAAGGCCTAGAGGTCGCGCTGGCGGCCCTTCGGCACCGGGCTCCGGAGTTCGCCGTGGACGTAGAGACCGACCCCGAGCGGCGCCTCGCCCCCGGCGAGGTCGTGAGTCACCACGAGATACCCCCAGTCGCCGTCCCAGTCGAGTTCCTGATCGTCGCCGCGGGCGAACCGGCGGGCCTGCTCGCGCGTGAGTTCGACGACGTTCCGGGTGGCTTCGGCGCCGAACCGCTGGACCGCGTTCATCGTCGGCTTCCAGTGTTTCTGGCGGGTCCGCAGGAACGTCATGCCCAGCGCCTCGACGTCGACCGGGGACGCGAGGTCCCCGCGGAGGAGCCAGATCTTGCCCTTTCCCTTCTCCCAGAGCGAAAAGTCCTCGAACGTCTCGGGCGGGACGCCGAACCGCTCGTCCCACCAGTCGAGGACCTCCTGACGGCTCGCCCGGCCCTCGACCTCGCGGTCGGCGGGCGTCGCGGGCAGGCGGTCGAAGCGCTGGCCGTCGTTGGTGGCCGAGCCGTCGGTCATGCGTCCACCTCCAACTTCGCGCAGAAGAACCCGCCGGTGTCGTTGTGGTGTGGGTAGAACCGCCGGGCCTTCCGAACGCTGTCGTCGTAGCGCTCGCCGTCCCACTCGGTGACGCCGGGCCGCGAATCGAGGTCGACGTCGAACTCGACGAGGTGACAGTCCTCGGCGTCGAGGACGTGGTCGAGCACCGCCTCGTTCTCCTCGGGAGCGAACGTACAGGTCGAGTAGACAACCGTTCCGCCCTCGCGGGTCGCCTGAACCGCCCGCCGGAGGATCCCCTTCTGGACGCCCGCGACGCTCCGGACGTGGTCCATGGTCCACTCGTCGAGCACAGTCGGGTTCTTCCGGATGGTCCCCTCGCACGAACAGGGGACGTCGACCAGCGCCTTATCGAAGGCGTCGAAGTTCTGGGACCGCGCCTCGGAGCCCGATGCGTTTCGCTCGTCGGCGTCGAACGGCTTCAACGAGAAGTGCCGGGCGTCGCTGTTGACGACCACCGTGTTGGTCACGCCGAGGCGTTCGGTGTTGAACCGGAGCGCCGAGAGCCGCCCGAGGTTGTTGTCGTTGGCGACGACCAGCCCCTCGTCGTCCATCAGCGCCGCGAGCTGGGTGGTCTTGCTCCCGGGCGCGGCGCAGGCGTCCCAGACGCGCTCGCCGGGTTCGGGCGCGAGCACCGTCGCCGGGATGGCCGAGACCTCCTCTTGGCCGTGGATCCAGCCGTGGAAGGAGGCCCACGTACTCCCGGGGCTGTCGGTGTCGACCGAAAGCACCTCGTCGGACCACTCGCGGTCGGTCCACTCGACGCCGTCGGCTTCGAGCGCGCGCTTGGCGCGCTCGACGGTCGCCTCGATGGTGTTGACCCGGACCGCCGTCGGGAGCGGCCGCTCGCAGGCCGCCCGGAAGGCGTCGAAGTCGTCGACGATCGGTTCGTAGCGCTCCAGTGGCTCCATCGACGGGACGTTCGCGCGAGCCGCGCTTGTGGGTTTCGGAACGCCGGACCGGCGCGGAGACGGGAGACGGCCGTAGCTGTTACCCGTCGGTGCCCCGTCGTCTGTGGCATGGCAGACACCGACGCGCCCGACACCGACTGGGAAGCGGCCGTGCGCATGGATCTGGAGCCCGACGCGCTCCACGAGAGCGAGAGCGGCTACTACTTCGATTGCCCGGAGTGTGGCTCGCCCGCGACCGTCGAGAACCTCGTCCAGCACGGCCGGTGCAACGGCTACCTCGACGAGCAGGTCGAGGGGCTGGACTTCGACGTCTCGAACGTCTCGTGTACCGCGCGGCTCCGACTCGAACTCGCCTACACGTCCGACGCGGAGAACGAGGCGTAGCCCGTCGCATCCGGGGGGAGTGGCGCCCTCACTCTCGGTCGCCGCGCTGGCGCCACGCGAGACACCCGAACCCGACGAAAAACAGGCCGACGGATGCGGGCAGTCCGAGGCCGAACGCGACCGCCGGAATCGCCGGATGGGACGTCCCGAAGAGGACCGCCAGTAGCCAGACGCCGAAGACGACCGTCGCGAGGTCCCACCACGTCCGCCAGTGGGCCAGCAGGCCGACGAGTCGCTCGCGATCCATGTTGTAGTTACATACCTAACACTTTTTAAGCGTTCGTACTCGGCGGTCGTTCGATCGCCCGAACCTTCCCACCCACTACTAAGCCCTCCGGGTTCTTAGGTCCGGACGAATGCGAATCGCCATCCTCGGCGCGGGGTACGCCGGACTGAGCCTCGCCCGAAAGCTAGAGCGCACCGTTCCCGACGACGTCGAACTCGTGGTGGTCGAGCGGACGGGGAGCCACCTCGTCCAACACGAGATCCACCGCGTGATCCGCCGGCCCTCGCTGGCCGACGACATCGAGGTCCCGCTGGAGGCGGTGCTCGACCGCGCCCGACTCCAGGAGGCGGAGGTCGCCGACGTGGACCCCGAGGCCGGCGTCGTCACGTTCGCCGACGGCGACGAACTGGCCTACGATTACGCCGCGGTGTGTCTCGGCGCCGAGACGGCCTTCTACGACCTGCCGGGCGTCGAGGACCACGCCACCCCGCTGAAGTCGATTCCCGACGCCGAGGCCATTCGCGCGGAGTTCCTCTCCGCGCTCGAGGCCGGGGGCCGGGTCGTGGTCGGCGGCGCCGGGCTGTCGGGCGTGCAGGTCGCCGGCGAACTCGCGGCGTTCGCCGACGAGGAGGGCGCCGGCGACGACGTGACCGTCACCCTGCTCGAACAGTACGACACCGTCGCCCCGGCCTTCCCCGAGAACTTCCAGCGGGCGGTCCGGGAGGCCCTCGAAGCCCGCGGGGTCGAGATCCGGACCGGAACCGCGGTCGCGGAGGCGACCGACGACGCGATCGACCTCGAGTCGGGCGCGTCGCTGGCGTACGACCAGTTCGTCTGGACCGGCGGCATCCGGGGGCCGGCCGCTCTCGACGGCGAGCGCCCCGAGGTCCAGAACACCCTCCGGGTCTCGGACTCGACGTTCGTCGTCGGCGACGCCGCCCGCGTGGTGGACGCCGACGGCGAGCCCGTCCCGGCGAGCGCCCAGTCGGCGATCCGGGAGGCCCGGACGGTCGCCGAAAACATCGGCCGGCTCGTCGACGCCGATCGCGACGGCGGCGACATCTTCGAGCCCCGGCTCGAACCGTTCGCGTTCGACTCGCCGGGATGGCTGGTGTCGATCGGCGACGGCGCGGTCGCGCAGGTCGGCCCGACCGTCGTCACCGGGGCGGCCGCGAAGACGCTCAAGGCGACCGTCGGCGCCGGCTACCTCTCGTCGGTGGGTGCGATCCGCAACGCCGCCGAACTCGTCAACAAAGAATTAGCCGACTGATCAGAGGAACGGGACCCCGAGCGCACCGGCCTCGACGAATCCGATCCCTTCGAGCAACACGAGCACGACCCAGACCGACAGCCACGCAACGAGTCCGATGCCGATGGCCGTCCCCCACCCGCCGGGGTAGCGCGCGTTGATCACCCAGACCCACGCGAGGAGGCCGAGAACCGCGCCGATGAACGACCCGACGAACGGAATAAGTCCGAACAGTCCGGCGACGACCCACCAGACCAGCGCGCCGACGATAGCGGTGAGCACTGCGTATTCGTAGTCGTCACGGTCAGCGATGACTCTCGCACCGACGTAGATACCGAACGCGCCGATGAGGAGGCTCACGACGAACCCCACGAGGTAACTCAGGAACTCTACCATGGGTAGTAACTATCTCGACCGGTTTTTATATGTGGCGTCTGTCAGCCGCTCGAAACCGGCCCCGAACTCACTCGCGCTCGCGGACGCGTTCGCCCCCGCGCTCGCGGGCGACGTGGTCGCGAGCGCTCTCGGGCGTCTCGGTTTCGAGCAGTCGCTCGACCTTCCGCTCGAACTCCGCGTCGCTCAGGTCTCCACGGGCGTAGCGGTCCCGCAAGGTGTCGAGCGCCTCCTGCTTTGACTCCGGGGCCTCGACCGACGCGTCGGGATCGGCCGACGCCTCGTCGTCGCCCAACAGCGTGTCGACGAGCGGGACGACCACGGCGAACCCGATGACGAACACCAGCCAGAACCCCTCGATCCCGGCGAACAGCCCAAGCAGGCCGAGTCCGACCACGAGCAGCGACGCGACCTGGGTCGCGGTGTTGTCGCCGCTCTCGTCGGATTCGACGCCGGTGCTCGACAGCGAGTCGACCATGCACCCGGGTAAGTCGACGATCGCCAAAAATTTTCACCCCCGCCGGATCGAATTCTGTCGGGTCGTGTGCGTCAGTGGCTTTAAGGTTCTGGCCGAACCTCCCGAGCGCATGGCACGCGATACTGCGCTGTTCGACAAGACGTTGGCGGGGGTGGTCGGCGTCGCCGCCGGCGCCGCGATCGGGCTCGGCGCGCTTCGACGCTACCGAACGACGCCGTCCGCGAGCGTCGTCTGTACCGAATGTGGCGAGTCGATGCCGGTCGACGACGTGCTCGATCCGGCGGTGACCTGCGGCTGTGTCACCCCGCGAGACTCACAGGACTTCCGGTAGCCACTACCGCCTCGACCCCGAACGGGGACCCATGGACCCCGAGGATCTCCGCGAACGACTCGAAGCGCGACTGATGAGCCACGGCGTCTACGTGACCTCCCTGGAGCGAACCGACGCCGGCCTCGCCCTCGACTACGAGACCGCGACGCCCGGCGAGGCGGTTCCGGACCGCGAGATCGGGCGGGTGCTCAACCTCCTGCTCGACGCGCTCGCCGACGGCGAGTGGGAGCCCGTCGACGTGCGGGCGACGGTCCACGACATCGACGACCCGGAGCCGTCGGCCGACGGGGAGCCCGACCCCGCCGCGGGCGTCCGCGGGAGCTGGCGGGCCGACGCCGAGTGGCTGGCGGCCCACGACGACGGCGACATCTCGGACGTCGAACTCTCCCAGCGCGTCCTCGACACGGTCGAGGAGGCGTGAGGGTCCGAACCCCGAGCGCCCCGGCCGAATCGGGACGGTCGTACCCGGTTGTCTCGGGCGTCCGTAACCCATAAAATCAAGTCACCGGGGTATCGACTGTCGGACAGCTCGAATGATAGACGTCGACAGCCTGCGGAAAGAGTACGGCGGCTTCACCGCTGTCGAGGGAAGCACCTTCTCGGTCCCCGACGGCGAGGTGTTCGGCATCATCGGCCCGAACGGCGCGGGCAAGACGACGACCCTGAAGATGCTCGCGGGGCTCATCGAGCCCACGAGCGGGTCCGCGACCGTCGCCGGCTACGACGCCCAGGACGCCGAGATGCGCAACTACCTCGGCTTTCTCCCCGAGGAGTCGCCCCTCTACGAGGACATGACGCCGGTCTCGTACCTCGAGTTCTTCGGGGATCTCTACGACGTGCCCCGGGCGACCGCCCGCGAGCGCATCCACGACACCCTCGATCGGCTCGATCTCGACCACCGCGACCGCAAGCTCGGCGACATGTCGAAGGGGATGGGCCGAAAGGTCGCCATCGCGCGGTCGCTGGTCAACGACCCCGAGGTCCTGATCTACGACGAACCGGCAAGCGGGCTCGATCCGCTCACCACCAACTACATCATCGAGTTCACGCGCGAGCTCGCCGAGTCGGGCAAGACGGTGGTGTTCAGCGCGCACAACCTCTTTCACGTCGAGAGCATCTGCGACCGGGTGGTCGTGATGAACGACGGTCGGATCGTCGCGCGGGGCGCCGTCGAGGAGATCCGCGCCGAACACGGCCGGACGGAGTACCACGTCTACACCACCGTCGACGTCGAGGGCGCGGTCGCGGAGAACGGCGCGTACCGCCGGATCGTCGAGAGCATGGACGGCGTCGAGGAGACCCGCGAGCTGGCGGCCGCGTCCGGCGGCGAAGTGACCGACATCCAGACTCACACCCCGAGCCTCGAGGACATCTTCCTCGATCTCGCCGAGGAGTCGCCCGACGTGGAGGGCCGGCCGTGAAGGCCGACAAGACCCTCCGAATCGCCCGATGGGAGGTCTCGAAGAACGCGGGCCAGCTCGACCGCCGGACGCTGGCGGCGATCGGGGTCGTGCTCGTGTTGGTGGCCGCGCTCACGCCGCTGGTCGCCAGCAAGGGCATCGCGCTCGACGACGGTATCTATCAGGTCGGCGTCGCCGACGACAGCCCGTACCGCGGCCCCGTCGCGAACGACTCGACGTTCGTCGCGGTCGAGCCCGACGCCCGCGCGTTCCGCAACGGCGAGATCGACGTGCTGATCCTGCCCGGCCGACCGCCGGTCCCGGCCCCGACCCAGAAGGGGCAGGCGGCGATCTCCGAACTGCGCGCGACGGTGCAGGCGTACAACGACGACCTGATGGGCTTCGAGCGAAACCGGACCGCCGCGTTCCCGGTGAACGTCTCGCTCCGGTACGTCGCCCAGAACGTCTCGACGACCGGCGCCGGGGCCGACGACTCGGAGCCTCCGGCGACCACCCGGCCGACCGACGAGGACGAGGTCGGACTCGGCGGCGGCGAATCCGGCGGGGGCGACACCGGCGGCGCCACCGATGGGGATGCCGGAGGCGACGACAGCGGCGCTGTCGGCGACGGGCCGGCCGGCGCGCCGTCGGTCGGGAGCGGCTCGTCGCTGTTCACCGACCAGACCCGAGGCGGCACGCCCGCCGACATCGCGCCGCCGTTCCCCTTCGAGTCGCTGGTGCTCGCGTTCGCGTTCGTGCTCCCGATGAACTTCGTGATCCAGGCGTACGCGTCGAGCATCCTGAACGAGCGGATCAACGACCGCGGCGAGCTCCTGCTCGTCTCGCCGGTCTCGCGGGGCGACATCGTCGCGGGCAAGACCCTCCCGTACCTCGTCGGGATGATCGCCATCGCGACCCTCACCGCGCTCGGGATCGCGGGGCTGACCCCGGCCGGCGGCGACGCGCCGCTCGAAATCGCGTCGACCGCGGCGGTGTCGGTCGCGGCGGTCGCGCCCATCGCGTTGCTGTTTCTGGCCTGCGCGTTCGTCGGCGGGATGTTCGCCCGGTCGTTCAAGGAGCTCACCTTCGTCACCGTCACCCTCTCGGTGCTTCTGACCTCCTACGCGTTCATCCCCGCGATCTTCACCGACGTCCACCCCATCGCGGCCATCTCGCCGCTGACGCTGGTGGTCCGGGCGCTCGGGGGCGGGGCGGTCCCGCTCGCCGACTACGCGTTCTCGACGCTCCCGCTGTTGCTGACCGCCGGGACGCTGTTCGCGCTGGGCGCGGGCGTCTACCGCGAGGAGGACATGTTCACCCAGCGGTCGGTGCCGCTCAAGTTCCTCGACGCGCTCGACAGCCAGCTGTCGAGCCCCCGGAGCCTCGCGAAGCTGAGCGCCCTCTCGATCCCGTTCGTCTTCGTCGCCGAACTGCTGGCGGTCGCGCTCCTCTTTGCGCTCCCGGTCTCGGTGTCGATCCCCGCGCTGTTGGTCGCGATCGCGCTCGTCGAGGAGGTCGCCAAGAGCGTCGGGATTTACGCCGGGTTCGCCCACGAGCGGTTCGGCCGGTCGGCCCGGTCGATCGGGTGGCTCGGGTTCCTCTCGGGGCTTGGCTTTTTCGTCGGCGAGAAGGCGACCGCGGTCGCCCAGCTGGTCGGGCTCCCGAACCTCGAACTCGGCCGGGCGGCGTTTGGCACCGTCACGGGGCTCGGGATCCAGTCGTCGCCGCTGGTGCTGGTCGGGCTGTTTTTCGCGCCGCTGGCGCTCCACGCGGTCACCGCGACGATCACCGCCGCCGGCGCGAGCAGGGATCGGCGGTGGTACTTCGGGACCCTCGCTGTCGCGACGCTGGTTCATGCCGGCTACAACCTAACGGTGGTGAGCTACCTTGGGTAAGCGCCTGACGGTCGCGCGCCGGGAGCTGGCGTCGCTCCGGAGCGAGAAGACCATCGTGCTCGCGATCCTGATCCAGCTTTTCATCGCGGCGTTCTCGTCGTTCCTCGCGGTCGGGCTCGTCTCGCTGTACGACCCCGGGTCGGTCTCGGAGGGGTTCGTCGTCGAGTTCGCGGTGACCGGTGAGGCCGGCGACGATATCGCGCCCGTCATCGAGCGCGAGGGCGGCTGGCGGGCCGTCGAGTACGGCAGTTACGGCTCGGCGATGGACGCGTTCCGCGGGGGTGAGGTCCACGCCGTCCTCTACGTCGACCGGCTCCCGAGCGGACAGGCCGACGTGGAGGCGGTCGTCCCCGACGGCAACATCCGGACCACGCTGGTCGTGACGCAGGTCCGAGACGCCCTCGACGCCTTCGAGCGCGCCGAGCGGAAGCGCCTCCGGGCCCAACTCGAACGGACGCCGATCGATCTGCCCCGCGACGGCGAGTCGAGCCCGTACTTCGGGTTCACTTACACCGTGTTGCTCCCGCTGTTGATGTTCCTGCCGGTGTTTCTCAGCGGGAGCGTCGCGGTCGACGCCATCGCCGAGGAGTACGACCGCGGGACGCTCGAACTCCTCCGGGTGACGCCGCTGACCGCCACCGACATCGTCGACGGGAAGCTGGCGGCGATGGGCGCGCTCGCGCCGCTCCAGGCGGGCGCGTGGCTGGCGTTGCTGTCGCTCAACGGGACCGACATCTCGAACGTCGCCGAGATTCTGCTGGTCGTGACCGGCTTCTCGGTCGGCGTGGTCGCGATGGGGGCGTTCGCCGCGCTCCGGTTCCGCGATCGCAAACAGGCCCAGTTCCTCTTCTCGATGGGGATTCTGGTCGTGTTCAGCGCCACCTACCTCCTGCCCGAACCGCCCGCGAACACCGTGGCGAAGCTCGCCATCGGCAGTCCACAGCCGCTCACCCACGCGATGGTGGCCGCCTACGTGGTCTGTGGGCTCGCCGGCTACGCCGCGCTCCGGCGGCTGGTCGCGACTCGGGGGATCGGCGAATGAGTCACGAAACAAATCGATGCGTCGGCGACGCGGCTACCCCCGCGACAGCGGCGTCGTCATGCAGTGGACCCCGCCGCCGCCGGCGGTGAGCGCGCTCGGCAGGAGGCCGGTACCGTCGGGCAACACCTCGACGCCTCGTTCTTTCAGCGCCTCGATGGTGTGGTTGCGCTCGGGGCGGTACTCGCCGGTCCCCTCGGCGTCGTCGCGGTAGATCGCGACCACCGTCCCGTCGTCGACGGTCAGGAAGTTCGTCGGCCAGCGTTCGAGCCAGTCGGGATTGATCGTGTCGTAGCCCTTCTCGTCGAGGTACGACAGCACCGTCGTGGTTTCGCGCCGGCGGTACTCGTCGCCGCGGCGCTCGTAGACGTCGACCTCGGCGGCGGCCGCGAGGCGCTCGCGGGTGACCGCCAGCCCCTCGGCCGCGACGTTGAGCCACCCGTCGAGGTGGAGGACCCGCGAGCCGGTGGCGTACTCCTCGGCCATCGCCCGGCCGGCTTCGAGGGGCGCACGAACCAGTCCGACCTCCTCGAACCCGATCGCCCCGGCGTCGAGCAACTGTTCGCCGGCGGCGTAGCTGGTCCGGAGGATCTCCTCCTCGCCGTCGACCACCGCCGAGGTGCCTACCAGCGCGAAGTCGCCGGCCGGTACGAAGTCCCCGCCCTCGATTGGTTCGTCGGTCACCTGATGGGCGACGTCGGCCCCGACGCCCTCCCACGCGGTCCGGACCAGCGGGATCTCGGGCTGGCGGACCGCGTCGTACATGTTGGCGACGATCGGCCCCTCGTCGCCGAGCAGGTTGTGGTCGCGCTGGAAGTACATGTTCGAGATCGGGCGCTCGAAGCGGACGTCGGCGACCGTCGACTCGGCCGACCGGCCCCACCAGTTGGCCTCGCCCGCCCCGGCGTCGCGGTCGAGCAATCGCGGGCGGCTCAACACCAGCCCGAGCTTCTCGCGGGCGTCGAACGCATCGAGGACGGCGTCGACGTCCGGAATCGGGCGGACGTCCCCCGGCGTCGACTCGGTCGCGGCGGCGACCTCCCGGACCAGCTCGTCGAGCGCTCCGGCCGCGGCGAGGTCGTCGGCGAGCTGGTGGACCTCGACGCCCGCACGCTCGAAGGTCTCGATCAGGTGTCGGTGTTCCCGGCGGGCGCGCTCGGGCGCCACCGGCTCGAAGAACAGCGATCGCTCGGGGTCGAGGCTCCCGGTCAGCAGTTCGGGGCCGGGCGTGTGGACCCGGACCGCGTTCAGCGCGTCGTACTCGGCCGTTGCGGAGTGGTGTGTCACGATGGGCGTACGTGTCCGTAGGATGGCATAAATCTATGCGTCGCCCCGGTAGGCGTCCGGTTTTCCCGGACCGTCGCCGACTCAGTGGTCCGCCAGCGTCGACTCGGTCGCTCGGGCCAGCGCCCGGATTCCCCGCTCCATCTCGTCGAGCGAGACGTGGCTGAACGAGAGCCGGAGGCAGTTCTCGCCGCCGTCGTCCGGGAAGAACTGCTCGCCCGGGAGGTAGGTGACTCCCTCGTCGGCGGCGGTCGGGAGCAGCGCCTCGGCGTCGATCCCCTCGGGGAGTTCGACCCAGACGAAAAAGCCGCCGTTTGGCTCGGTCCATTCGGCGCCCGGCGGCATGTGTTCGTCGAGCAGGTCGAGCATGTGATCACACCGGCGCTCGTAGGCCGCCCGGAGCTCCTCGACGTCGGCCTCGAAGCGACCCTCGGCGCAGTAGCGCCCGAGCACGCTCTGGGTGAACGTGTTGGTCCCGCCGGCCCGCATCCGGGTGATCTCGGCGAGCGGTTCCGCGTCGGCGAGCACCCATCCCGTCCGGACCCCGGGCGCGATGGTCTTCGAGAACGTGTTGACCCGGACCACCCGGCCGGAGTCGTCGAGCGCCGCGAGCGGCGCCACGGGGTCGCCGCGGTACCGCAGGTCGTCGTAGGCGTCGTCTTCGAGCACGACGAAGTCGTACTCCTCGGCCAGCTCCAGGAGGCGTTCGCGGCGCGGGCGCGACATGGTGGTCCCGCCGGGGTTCTGGAAAGTCGGGATGGTGTACAGCAGTTTCGGGAGGGGCCGGCCGTCGGCCCGCCGGGCGTCTAGCTCCGCCGCGAGCGCGTCGACGTCGAGGCCGTCGGCGTCGGCCTCGAAGCCGGTCACGTCGACGCCGTAGTTCGCGAACAACTTGAGCGCGCCCATGAACGTCGGCGCCTCCACGAACACCTCGTCGCCGCGTTCGAGGAACGTGTGACAGACCACGTCGATCGCGTGGGTAGAGCCGTTCGTCAACAGGACGTTCTCCTCGTCGCAGTCGATGCCTCGCTCGCGCTCGCGCTCGACGACCGTTTCGGTGAGACGGTCGACGTACTCGCCGCCGCCGTACTGGAGCGCGCGCTCGCCCTCTTGTTCGAACACGGCCTCGGCGGCCGCGACGAGCTGGTCCTCGGGGAACGATTCGGGGAATGGAAAGCCGAAGCTCAGCGACACCGCACCGGGGGCCTTTATCGACCGCCAGCTTCCGTACCCCTCTTCGTTCAGTCCGTCTCGTACAGTCTCGGTGAACAGGTGATCGAACGCACCCGTCCGCTCGTTGTCTTGCATGTGTGTAGTTCAGAAGTCGACCGGTATCTCGACGACCGTCGGTCGGTCGCGCGCGAACGCCGCCTCCAGCGCGGCGGGCAACTCCGTCTCGACCGCGTCGGCGTCGACCCGCTCGGCGGCGGCGCCGAACGCCCGGGCCAGCGGGACGAACTCGGGGTTCTCGATGTCGGTCCCGACGATCCGGCCGTCGTAGTCTCGCGCCTGGATCTCTTCGAGGACGCCGTAGCAGTCGTCGTTGACGACCACGATCGGCACCGCGAGGTCGTGCTTGACTGCGGTCGCGAGCGCCTGTACCGTGAACAGGAACCCGCCGTCGCCGACCAGCCCGACGACCTGCGTGTCGGGCGAGCCGACCGCCGCGCCGAACGCCGCGGGCGGCCCGAATCCGAGCGTCCCGAACCCCCGGGGGAACAGAAAGGTGTCGGGCTCGCGGACGGGGAACTCGCTCGACGCCGCGTACGACACCTTCGTCATGTCGTTGACGACCACCGCGTCGTCGTCGAGCGCCGCCCGGAGCGCCGCGAGGATCCGGTGGCGGCCGTCGCGGTCGTCGGGCCCCAACTCGATACGCGCCCGGAGGTCGGCGACCGCCTCGCGCTGGTCGTCGCCGAACTCGACGCCCCTCGATTCGACCCGGTCGGCGAGCTCGGGGACCGCCGCCGCCGCGTCGGCGACGATGCCGACCTCGGTCGGGTAGGTCTTGCCGAGGGTTCGGTAGTCGATGTCGATCTGGACGAGGGTCTCCGGGAGGTCGACCGACTCGAACTCCCGGGGACTGAGTTCGGTGCCGATCGCGATCGCGAGGTCCCGGGACTCGACGAACTCGGCGACCGGCTCGCGACCGGTGGTCGCCCCGAGCGCGAGCGGGTGGTCGGCCGGGACGACGCCCTTGCCCGCGACCGTCGAGACGACCGGGACGCCGGCGGCGTCGACGAGCCGGCGGACCGCGTCGGCCGCACCGGACGCGCCGCCGCCGACCACGAGTAGCGGCCGGTCGGCCTCCGCGAGCCGGTCGACCGCCGCCGCGAGCCGGGTCTCGTCGACCGGGTCGGGGGACGGCTCGCCGACAGGCGCCGCGAGTTCGACCCGTTCTTCGCGGGCCAACACGTCGGTCGGGATCTGGACGTGGACGGGACGGGGCCGACGGGTCCGGAGGTACTCGACGGCGTCCGAGATCGCCTCGGGGACGTCGGCGACCCGCGTCACCCGCTCGCTGTAAGCCGCGATGCTTTCCATCGCGCCCTGCTGGTCTTTGAGCTCGTGGAGGTAGCCTTTCCCCCGCTCGTCCTCGTTGGTCTCGTTCTGGCTGGAGACGACGAGCAGCGGCGAGGAGTCCGAGTAGGCCTGCCCGATCGGCGTCGCGGCGTTCGTCAGCCCGGGGCCGGTGATGACCAGCGCGACCCCGATCCGTCCGGTCGTTCGGGCGTACCCGTCGGCCATGAAGCCGGCGCCCTGTTCGTGGCGGGTCGTGACGTGGTCGATGTCGCTGTCGAGGAGCGCGTCGTAGACGTCGAGCGTGTGCACGCCCGGGATCCCGAACGCGACGTCGACGCCCTCCCGCTCGAGCTGTGCGACGACCGCCTCTCCGCCGGTCAGTCGCGGCATGTGGTACTCATCCTCAATCGTTCGTGAAACAGGCAGGCATTCGGACATATTCCTTTCGGTGGCGGCAGTCGGCGACTCCGAGGCGTCGCGGCGAATCCGACGCGAGGCAACCAGAAGTCGTCCGGCACGTCGCTCGGGATCCCAGATACGGGGCGTCCGCCAGCGAGATCCGATCGACGGCGAACTCGACCGGTTACTCGTCGGTCTCGTCGACCAGTTCGGCGGCGTTCGTCAGTTCGGCCTGGATGTCGTCGATGACCTCGTGCTGGTACTGGCTCGCCTCGTAGATCATCGTCGAGTCCGAGGCGAGGCTGGCGGTCGTCTCCGATAGCTCGTCGACCACCGCCGCGACCTGCTCGATCGAGGTAGCCTGATCCTCGGTCACCTTCGAGACTTCCGTGACGCCGTCGGCGGTCTCCTCGGTCGCGTCGATGATGTCCGTGAGCCGATCCATCACGGTCTCGGTGCTTTCGATCCCCTCTTCGAGTTCGCTGTAGGTCTCGGTGACCCCCTCGATCGTGTTCGCGGCCTTCGTTTCGACGTCGGCGTGGACCGCCTCGCGCTCGTCGCACCGGGAATCAAGTCCAGAGCGAGCAACGCGAACCTCGACGCGAACCAGGCCGACGTTCGGTCGTTCAGCGACCCCGACGAGGCGTTCGACTGGGCGGTCGAAGCGTAGTCGTCCGGTAGGTTCCTCGTTCGGGCGGAGTCACTCGGCACCGTCGGACCAACGAGTGACTCTTTCGGCACCCGGCTGTACGCGCCCACCGGCGGTTCGCGGCGTCAGCGCGAGTGACGCCGAGCGACGATCGAGTGGTCTCGACGTGACGGGGTGTACTACTCGACAATTTTATATGGCGTGTATTAAAAGGGACGTGTAAGTGGATTAGTCGATCGAGTCACTTTCGATAGTTCAAATTACCGTCCCCGCTCTCGGAAGCGCGAGCGTTCGGGAGTTGGTCTACAGATGAGCAAGGCGAGTGCCTCGGGGCTTGACCCCGAGGCGGTTCACTACAGCGGCGAAACGACCGAAGACTGGCGGGGTGACATCGATGCGATGGAAAAGCGAGTCTCGTCGGACGACGTGATCGTGGTCCAGCCAAACCGGATCGAATCTCGAAACCTCGTCGACTACTACTACGACGGCCCGTCGGTCCGGGTCGTGCCGATCGCGCCGAGCGGCAGTCTCGAACAGCGCCACACCGAACAGCTCGACGCGATCACGCGGACCGATACGACGGTCTGGTTCGTCCGGTTCAAGGAGGCGGGACCCGACACGTTCCCGGCGCAGTTCGGCAACTACTCGGTGCGATCGTTCGACGAGGACGGACTGGTCGTCGTGTATCGGCTCGACCCGCCCGATTCGCGAAACCGGACCGACACCACAGGAGCCGACTCGATCTCCGACGTCGCCGGACTCACGACTCGTCCGGGGAGTCGACAATCTGGCGTCGCGGTCCGGCGGCCCAGTGTCGTCCGCAGATTGCGGTAGTGACGGCTATCGCCGATCGGGCGGACGATGAGTTTCAGGAGCCGGTGGATGGCCCTCCGCGACGTTAGTCGGTGCGCGTCGAGTAGAGCCCGCCCGGGAGAATCAGGACGCCGCCTCGATCGCGAGAAACGGCTTGCCGGTGGTCGTGTGCTTGAGAAACGCCTCGCCGGGCGAGTCCGGTGGGACGTACGCCGTGACGGTGTCGCCCGGCCCGTCGTCGGCCAGTTGGGCTCTGGCCTGGTCTTCGTTTCCGAACTCCCTCGGAAGTTCGCCGGGGTAGACGTTCGTGGAGGTGTACGACCCTCCCTCGTAGGTGTAGTCGAACGTCACACGAGGCCTGTATCTACTCCCCCTTGCTCGCTTTCTGTTCTGTCACCGCGGTCGAAGCGATAGTCGCGTCCACCTAGACCGCGGAGGCCAGCGCCGAGGACTGGGTGGTGTAGCTGTACGCCCCGTACCCGATCGTGGCGACCCCGACGAGTAGCATCACGACGAGCCGAACCGTTCCGAAGGGACCGTCGAACTCCATAGCGAGTAGAAATGTGCAACGTGGGTATATCTTTAGCACTCTACATCTCTCCGACTCCTCCGCCTATCTGACCGATTCGCTACGTCCGGTAGAGAACGTAGAGGAGATAGAGGCTCGATCCGGTGACGAGCGCGCCGCCGAGAACGTAGCCCGCGATCGCGAGCGGCGACAGCGCGTAGAGCGCGAGCTGGAACAACTGGAGGCCGACGAGAAGCGCGACGACCGACAGCCCCGTCCAGAGTGCGGTCGCGACCAGACTCCGGCTCGTGTCGATCACCTCGTCGCGGACGATCTCGCGAACCCGCTCCTCGGTGAGTCCGTCGGAGGGCGCCATAGCCGGGTGTACGACGCCCAACTGGAATAAAATGTCGACTGGTCGGCTCGAACCCAACTGCCAGCAGGTCGCGACCGCCACGACGGCCACTACGGACGAGGTGTCCCGTTCACTCTGGGTCGTCCGCTCGCTCCGCTTTCACCGCTTCAGAAAAGACGTCCGTGAGGATGTCCGATAGCCGCTCGACGCCGATTTCGTCGATCGCTTCCGCCACCCGTTCAGCGTCCCCCGGATTATCTTGCTCGTCGCTCATACGACGAGACTCTCGTTCGTGTCGAATGTACGTGACGGTGACTCGCCTGTCCCGACCGCCGCGCCAGAACGTGGCGCGTTCGAGGGCGTCGACAGAGCAGACCCAACGACTCCGAGGACTCACGTACGACTCAGACGGGCGATCGCCAAAAGTATTCAAATTCCGATAGTTGTCGGGACCGGATGCGGTGGATGACAAAACGGAGTCTACCGCGACTCGAAGCGGGCGGCCTCCCGTTTTATCCGGCCGCTGACCGTAGGCATCACATGATCTCACGAATCCTCGTTCCGATGGACGACTCGGAGATGGCCGAGAGAGCGCTCGAATACGCCCTCGAAAACCACTCCGACGCCGAGATCACCGTCATGCACGTCGTTGGCGAACCGTCACCGATGGGGGGAACGGCCACGGCGCTCGCCGTCGAAGACGACCTCGAAGAAGCCGCCGAGGAGCGCGCGAAGGAGGTCTTCGACCGCGCGAGGGATCTCGCCGCCGACCGCGACGTCGAGATCACCACCGACGTTCGACTGGGACAGCCGGTTCGGGCGATTCTGAACCGCGCCGACGACTTCGACGCGGTCGTGATCGGGAGCCACGGCGGATCGGTCGCCGACCGACTGTTCGTCGGTAACGTCGCCCAGAAAGTGTTCCGACAGTCTCCGGTGCCGGTGATCGTCGTTCGGTGAGTACCTCCTACGAGGGCCCAGATGGACGTGGCTGGACAGAGTCGGCGAACGAACTGCGATCGACGAGAGGACGACTGTCGGTTCAGGTCAGTTCCGTCCGAGCGGTATCGGGATACTCATCAGGCGTTATCGAGTGGAGAGCCACGTAAAACACCTTCGTCGAAAGCTACTGATCTCTGTTCGGTATGCGGCGTGATGGGCGCTGCAGGATTCTCACCGCAAAACCGCAATAGGGCATCGGGTTGCTGGTCTATCCCTCAACGACCCGCAAACGAGTTTTACTATGGCAACCACCAGCACACCCGACTTAGAGGAATTGACACCCAACGAAGCAGTACAGATGTATCTCGCCGACAAGCAGAGTGACTCGGCAGAAGCCACCGTGCGCTCCCACAAGAGCCGACTCGGACACTTTCTGGACTGGTGTGACGAGAACAGCATCGAGAACCTGAACAACCTGAGCGGGCGAGACCTCCACCGCTACAAACTCTGGCGGCAGGAAGGCATCAACAAGGTCACGCTCAAAACCCAACTCGACACACTCCGAGTCTTTATCCGCTTCTGCGAAGGAATCGACGGCGTTCGACAAGACCTCTCCCAAGCCGTTCAATCCCCGAAGTTAGAGGACGGCGACAACCAGCGAGAAGTCATCGTAGAACAGGAACAGGCCGAACAGATACTCGGATACCTGGAGAAGTACGAATACTGCACACTCCGCCACATCTACGCTATCCTCCTCTGGAAGACAGGGATGCGAGTCGGTGCTACACGAGCCGTCGATGTTGGTGATGTACATCTTGACGAGATGGCTATCGAAGTGAACCACCGACCAGATGGAGAAACGCCAATCAAGAACAAGGATGCAGGCGAGCGGTATATCGCCATCTCCGAGGAAACGACCGAGGTTCTGCGTGATTGGATTCAGGATAGACGGCCTGCAGTCACGGACGACTACGGGCGCAACCCACTCCTCGCAACCAAGCACGGACGAGTCCATATCGAGACTCTGAGGAAGTACTCGTATCAGCTCACCCGCCCGTGCGAAATCGGAAACGGCTGTCCCCACAACCGAGACCCTGAGGACTGTGAAGCAATCGGCTTCAACGACGCCTCGAAGTGTCCTGAGTCCAAGTCACCGCACTCGTGGCGTCGTGGACACATCACTCACCTACTCCGCCAAGACACCCCAAAGACGGTCGTCTCGGACAGAGTGAACGCATCACCCGAAGTGCTTGAGGCACACTACAATCAGATGACGGAGAAAGAGAAGATGGCCCAGCGTCGAGACTACCTCGGCGATATCTAAACGACTGACTGCGTTCTTTTCTCAAAACTTCTGTTCCTGAATCAAAATCGGTGCCTTTAAGCTTACCTATCAACAATATAGTAATATGCCAAACGAAACAAGTCAGAACGGAGGTGATGAATTCACACAAGAAGAAGTTGAGGCTCGAACAGCGAAAATCCTGAATCGAGAACCACGGATGGACCCGAGAGACGCAGAGCGTGAAGCGAAGAAAGCCCTGAGTTGGAAGTACGATATGCTCTCCGCAGGTGCGGGTGAGACGCATGAATAAGTGGGAGCAACTCGAAGGCGGTGCGAGTCGGTACGACCTCGTGAAGACGGGCGCTGTTACTTCAGTTGAACTCGAAGCCTATCGAGACGCCGAGTCCCGAGAAGAGTTCGAAGAATTAGTTGAGGAGGGTAGAGCGGTCGCCGACCACGCTGAACACGAAGAACGGTATCGCCGACCGAAGTTCTAGAGCAAGCCAAGAACAGCATCTATCACTTTGCTTGCCGCCCACCCGAGGAACAGGAGAGTACCTCCAATCACAATCAAAGCGTCAATATTCGAGCCATCATCCGACGACTTCTTCGACTTACTCGAACTAGACTTCCCACTTGACCCCGACTTTCGCTCCTTCTTCCGCTTTGCTCGCTTGAGAGATTTCTCTGCTTCTTCTTCACTCAAATCATACTCGTTCGGGTCAATCTTAGACATGTGAGAGTATAGAGGCTCCAAGTCCTGTAGTGCTCGGGAGCAGTGAGAGCGCCTTTAGAGCTATAGAACAACCATACAGTATGAACGAGAACGACGATGTGACTGAGGAGATTCCTGAGGAAGCCAGAGAAGAATACGATGAAGAGAACCTAGACGACGCTACTGACGAGGAGCTGCTCGAAGAGTACTACAACACGGTGATGCACCTCGGGATTTGCGAGGCTGAAGGACAAATCGATATGACGCAGAAGCGATGGGAAGGAGTCCTAAGAGAGAAGATTCGGTCGAGGATGGACGAGGATTACACGCCGACCTACTGACTTAGCCGATTATTTTTATTTTATTCACCTCACGACGAGATTGCTCTCGCCCCAAAATAACTCAAATCTGAAGATGGAGGGTAGACGGGCTGACGCCCTCGGATTGAACCCGACCAGCTCCAACAAGACGGCGGAGAAAACTGTTTCTGTACTAACTATACTACTAACTATAATATAATATACTATTTACTGTGTATGTTATATGTATATTGGATTCTAACTTGCACATCCTGTGCTTGTTAGAGAGGTGGTTATTTTGCCCATCCTCACGCACCATCTTCAGGTCGGCTTTGGGACTTTCCCTGATTCCTGAAACTGCGGATTTCTACGGTTTCACCGATTCAATCCTATCGCATCGAGATGTGTCGAGAGCAATCTGAGCCGTTGGTGGATTAAATAAAAATAATCTCAGAGTGGCGGTTGAATCACGGCATCAGGAGTTTTGCGAGCCACATCACGAATCGGACTGGAGCTAATATCACACGAACTGGCATCTTAGCAACTTTCCATATGAGGAGGAGTATCCCGACGAACGCCACGAATAGGATTCCGAGTCCTGCGAGGATGTATTCAGTCGGGAGATACTCGTCGAGGATATCTCCAAGTGAGTATGCTGGTTCGGACCCGCCAACAATCGCCGAAATCCTGTCTGTGTCGTGGACGACGGCCACCGACCGATGGTAGTTGCTGTCGTGGGCTATCTTAGTCTCATACACGAGGTCGCCCGTGCTTGGGTCGTATAGGCGGTAGACGAGCGTGGGCGTGTCCGAGGTGAGGTTCTCAGCCGTTCCCTGTCGAGTCTGGAACTGGTGAAGGTATCCTGAATCGTATTCAAGCGTCGAGAGGCGGTGAGATGTATTATCGGACGGGTTGGCTGTGTAGAGTACTGTTTCGTCCGAGTTTGCCGTGGTTCCGTACTGTCGGAGTTCATCACCGACTGTGGCGTACACTTGGTTGCCATCGGAAGCAGCTGCTCGGAGAAGAGATTCTGACTCAACATACGACCAAGTGGTTTGGCCGTCAGTTCTGAACTCCAGATAGGAGTCGCCCGAGGTCTGGTAGACATATCCTTGACTCGTGAATTCGATGCGGGAGAGTGAGCCGCTGAAGTCATCTGTACGGTTCGTTCCCTTGTAGATGAAAGTCGCTCCGAGGTCATCTGAGTAAGCGGCTTGTTCAAGTTGCCCATCTTGAATCCCCATCGAGTATGATTGTATAGGCACGGATTCGTATGTGTACATCTCAGTTAGAGAATCATCTGAGAAATCGAATCGGTAGGTGGTCTCGCTTGTGCTGAAGTGGAGTGTGCCGTTGTCAGCGACCGCCCACCGCCCAAGTTGGGTGCTAGTGAGATTGAGTTTATGAGATTCAACGGTATCGCCTGATGCTGAATCAATCGAGTAGATGTGGGCAGTATTGTTCGAATCGAGGCTGAGAGCGTAGACTTGATTCGCTGTTTCATCTGATGCGACAGCGATTGCGGATTCAGGTTCAGTTGTGTTCGAGTGATTCAGTTCCGTCACCCAAGCGGTCTCGTTCGTCGCAGGGTCTACAGCGTACACGGTGTCCTTGATTGGCTGTCCGTTCCTATCCTCAAAGGCGGTGAAGACGAGAAGGTCAGCGACTTCTTCAGATGGACTACTTTCGGTTGTCTGGGCTGTTACATCGCCGACCATCATCGGTGGGGCAACCATCATCGACAGAACGAGCATCACGAGGATGAGGGCGAACTGTTGCTGACCGCTTCGGAAGGCAAGCACGGCCAAGAGGATGAAGATGAGGAAACCGATGCCACCGACGCCGAAGACGACTGCAAGCACATCAGTTGTGCCACCATCTCCACCGCCACCTGGGACGATTACTCCCACATCATCTCCGTCGTCCGTGGTCGTTTCACCGCCACCGTCATCCGTTGTTGTTTCAGTCGTTTCGTCTGTGAGTGCGAAATCTACCTGCGTCGTATTGTTCTCTGAAATAGATACAGACTGTTGAGTGGTGTTGAATCCAGACTTGCTGACTTCGACTGTATAGGACTCTCCTGCAGTCAGTTCGTACTCAACTGGGGCAGTCGTGTTTTGTGCTGACCGAATCGTGTCTCCTGATGAGTCTGAGACTTGGACAGACCAGTTTTCGAGTTCCGTGCCGCTGTCGTTAGTGACGCTGGTGATGTTGAGCGTTCCAGTTCCAGCATATTCGATTGAGAAACTCTGAGTGTTTGTCTGGGCGTGGTAGACGGTCGTGTTGTTGATTCGCTGTGGTTGAAGTCCGAGACCATCTACCTCGATATCGTATGTCCCACCGTAGGCGTCGATATAATTAGAACCAAACTCAGCAGAGTCGTTCTGGTAGATTTTCGCTCCAGACTCGTTGTAGATGGAAATCTGGTATGAGTGGTCATACGAGTAGAGACTCGCTTTATTGATGGAGACCTCATACTCTCCGACTGCGTAATATTCGAGACTACTCACCCACGAGTTCCGAAAAAAATCGTGCTCTAATTCTGCGGCGTTCCCTGTCTTTTCCGTGACGACTGTTCCAGTCGCCGTATCGAACTCGACATAGGTTTCGTTGATTTCGCCCTGTGCGGACGCATCTGGCTTGATGTAAGCGTTGACGATGAGCGTCCCGTTTGGCTTGACAGCTGCAGTTTGAAGCGAGCCTTGGTCGGTATATTCGATTTCGTAGACCGATTCGCCAGTGGAGCGGTTGACGATGTGCGTGTCCCACTCGTCCTCCGAACGCCCCTCGATGCGGACGCTGATGACGACATACTCATCCGTGGACGCATGGACGGTGTTATGAGTTTGATGAGCCACCTCAGAGATATTCTTGGTCTCGTAAGAGCTAGAAGCGTACTCTGCAGTCGTTGAGGTCGAGTAGTTACCTGTTCCATCATACGAGGCGTCGGAGACTGTGAGCGTCCCGTTTGCGTCGAGACTGTAGATTGTATCTTTAGAGATGGATTGCCGCTGGTGGTCGAGCGTAGTTAGGAGATTCCCAGATGGGTCAAGGGCAACACGCTGACCTCCGCTGCCTGTTGTGTTGATGAGTTCGCCAGTAGTTGCGTTGAGCTTGTATAACTCGTAATTCGAGGCGACATAGACATATTCGCCGTTTCCGACCACAGCAGAGCGGGCTGACCCTTCTGTATTGCCGATATCTTCGTTTCTGACTGAGGTCTGCCAGAGGACTGTGCCTGTTTCGTTGTATGCCGTGATTTCGGTGGAGTTAGAGCCGCCCCAGTTGGTTGCGTTGAGCCACGCAATATTGGCCGTCGTCTTTGCGTCTGTTTCGTTGCCAACTGGCTCAGTGTCGTTGACGGAATCCATCGCTGCCGCACCGACGATAGCCGCACCCCCGACCATCGCAACGAAGAACAGTCCGATGACTACGAGTGTTAGTTGTTCGCCGATACTCAAATTTCTAAGAAAACTTGCCATACTTATATTAACTTATTTACAACACTAAATATTTAGTCCCTGACAGTAACTATTTAAGTATGACTGAGACTGATTCAAGAAAATCAAAATCGACGCCACGGGACAAAATCTATGCTGTCATCCACAAGACGGACAAAATTCAGCTAACTGTTGAAATCGTCCAAGACGAGGTTGATGAAGACCTTTCTGCGTTTACTGTATCACACGCTCTGCACGGGTTGTGGGAAGAGGATGTGCTAGCTCACAAAGAGAACAGCCCATACTGGTATGTGAAATAGTTCGCTCATGCGTGCGTCCAATATATCAAATTACGGTAACACTTTTAGTGGTAGAAAGTATATAGTTTCCTATGGGTAATTACCTAAATAAACTTAATCCAAATTCGTCTACTGCCTCTGGTAGTGGCGATGACGGCCCAAGTCGTATCGCACAAACAGGTGTCCTCGCTCTTATCGGGATGTTGGTTGTCAGCCTCTTCGCTGGACCAGCCGCCGCTGCTTCCGTGACAGGGATTCAGGTTGCAGAACCAATATATGATGAGACAAGTGGAGAATACACCGCATATCCTAGCTTAACTGTGGATAACGCCACAACAGGAGAGACTGAAACGATTACAGTTGATTCAGGGACTGGCGACCTCACTCTGAACGAGTCGGGCGTACTGGTAACTGGCGGTGCTCCTCTCTCAATTAACAATATCACAGATAACGGGGACGGTACATATGATATCGTAGTTGAGTTCACATCCGATGTGAGCAGCTCAACGAGTTTCAATATCGCTACGCCGTTCACCGTCTCTGAAGGTGGTGAAGCAACGGTTAGTGTTGCTAACACATCCTACTCGGATACTTTCCAGTACTCCGAGGCAACAGGTACTTTCGAAATCGGTAGTCTCTCGACTTCCGACGGTACTACCTTCGAGAACCTTAGTGGCGAGCAACTCGTCATCGAAGACTCGAACGGAACTGAGGTAGTCAACACGACTAACTTCAGCGAGAATTACAGTACCGAACTCGCTTCTGGTGAGGATTACACAGTACGGCACTCTGCCGACCACTACGACGAATCCTCGACGGTATACAGCATCTCGTACAACAACACGACGACTGCTGACCTTACCTTCCAGCGCACGCAGGTAGACTATGAGTTTACAGTCGAGAACAACGGTTCGGCTCTCGAATCCTTCGATATCAACCTCTACGATGGTTCAAGTATCGGCGATAACGAGTCCGCTGTTGCGTCTGCAACTGTCACAAGTAACGACAGCAACACAGTGACTTTCACTGGTCTCGATGATGGTTCCACATACACTCGTGAAATCGTCTACACGGACGCTGACGGTAACGAGACGACCTACACGGAGACCTTCACCGTAGATAGCTCTCAGGCTACAAACGGCACGGTCTCCCAGACAATCGATGTAGCGACTGATTCCTCTTCGGATGACAGCGGCTTCATCGGTAGTGTTGGTGACTTCAACAACCCGCTCAGCGGACTCGGCGACCAGATTCCAGATGACCCTGTAGTCCTTGTACTCACGGTCATCGCTGGATTCGTTGCGACTGTTGGAACGCTCTTCACTCTCCTCTGGGTGAAGAACGGTCTCAAGTTCAACAACCTCTAGAATAGTTGCTTAACCACCCGTAACAGGGTTTTCGGCGTGCTGGTGCTTCCACCTGAGTTCGATTCTTAGGGCGTCTCTCAACAACCAAAACATAAAATAAGTGATATAATATGATTCAAGAATTTCTCAACTCAACGGAAGCACCTGGAAAAGCATCGTGGACGAGCGACAAGATGCTCGCTTTCATCGCAGTCTTAGTTACATCAGCGATGATGTTCTTCGTCGGGCTTGCTGTCCTTGCTCCTGAGGCGGTCAAGACTATCGGATTTGCTGTACTCGGGATTGGCGGGTCTATCCTCAGCGTGATTGCTGTAATCGTACTGCTCTACAACTTCAATAAAATCCTCAAAGAAACTGGGTTCCGCTAAGTGATTCAACATGACTTCTCACAATCTACTCTCGCTTCTGGCTGTTCTCCTCATCTTGATGACGACCGTGACGGGTGCGGTCGGGACTGTAGCCGCTTCTCCGTCACCGTCTGGTGATGTAGTCGCTGATGATGTACAGTTCCAGCAGGAGACACCGACGCCAGACGAAAACGACACGGCGAACAATTCAACGAACAACACGACCTCGACGGCCACTCAAACTGATACAGGAGACTTCGCTGGGACAAACGATTCTGGTGATTCAGGCGACTCGGGAGATACCGTTGTGGTGCAAGTCGGCGATGGTGACGATTCTGATTCATCCTCGAACGAGTCTAATTCTTCAGCGACTGCAGGAGATGACGAACCACCGTTTAACCTGAGCCAAGCAGACTACCAGTTCCCGTCAGGTGTGTTACTCCAAGAGCGGGGACACGGCGATGAGACTGTCACCTTCATCGTCTACAATCCAACCGATAGCGAAATCGGGGTCATCTACGATAACGGAGTCAAAGGTGAGGGTGACGGGTTTTACCTCGCACCAGGTGAATCTAGAAAGATTACTGCTGAGACAAGTGGGTGGATATTGAGACAATCTACAGCAGTTACGACAGAAGTTCTTGATATAGAATCGTTTGAGGGTGGTAAAGACCACACAGTTGACTATCATCCGCTCGTTATCAACTGGAATCCTTCAGGAAGTATGGGTCCGCTCATCGGAGTCATCGGCGGAATTGCTATTATCCTGATGTTCGTTGCGGTGATGAAGTTCAACCTCAGAGTCGGACGAATTGCGATTCCACTCACTGGACAGCCCGTCCAGGGACTCTACTCTGAAGACGACCTTCCAGACCGTGACGACCCATATCGGAAGCAAGCTAAGGATATTCTCCACGGATACGGCATCCTTGCCGTCGTCGGGTTCAAGTGGATTATCGGCAGTCTTGCGTTCTGGGACTTGTATCCAATCGCCTTCTTTTGGGAGTTACTCTCAGGGTTCGGACGGCTCTACGACCCTAGCACGCTCGTCACACTCTCCGAGGTCTACTCGAACCTGATGGTGTACTGGGCGTATGATGTTGTTCTCTTCATCGTTCCAGTCTGGATTATCGGCAAGTGGTATCTCAAGCGGAACGGAGTCTACCTCCACGATATCGACCCGAAGACAGGAGACAATCACACATACCTCCTCAGCCCGACTCGGTTCGCTGACCTTGCAGTCTTCAAGAAGGGTCGAGACCCAGAGACAGGCCGACGACTCAAACCAAAACCTGTTGAGAAGAATCGTCTCGCCGAGAACAACAAAGACACGGACAGGCGCTCGTATGAGTGTGAGAACTACGACCCACGGAAGAACGCCGCTTACCTCTCGTGGGAAGGTGAGAAGAAGAAGGTGAAACCATCCCAGCTCCGACGCCACGACCGACTCGTCGATTACCTCCTCGAAACAACATCGACGCTCTGGGACCGATACGGGAACCTTCGAGACAAATTCACCATCCTCGCACAGCAGGAGTCCCGACGCCTCAACGCAAAGCAGACAGCACAAATCGAGGGGGGAATCCTCGAAGACGGTGAGAACACCCGAGACCGCCTCGACTCCGAACTCCAGGAAGCAGGCTTCGATGATGTAGTCGAAGGTGAAGAACGGACTATCGAGGATGTGGTTAAATCCTCAACTGATGAAGACGCTCCACACCTCGAATCTGATGCCGCTGGCTCAGCGGGTGAAAACCGAGGAGCCAAGCAAGCAATAGAGGGCGTGCAGTAGGCCGCACCGCTTCAGATGTTCGTGACGAAACTGAGGGAAAGGGTGCAGAGAACCACATCTACGAGTGGGCGGTCAAAGTCCTTGAAAACGAAGACCTCTCCCGAACACTTGCTGACCGTCGTGAATCGTGGCACGAGTTCCGAGAAGAGTTCGGCTATCCAAATCTCAATTATGTGGAGACCGAGGAGTTCCGTAAAATTGTCTCGAAGGAGACGACCGTCGAAGTCGGCAGCTCGATGAAAAACGAACGGATGGCGATTCTCAAATACTTCGTCTCTCGTGCAGAGCGACCTGAACTCAAGCACAAGCGACTGTGGACTTGGCTCTACCAGTATCTCCAGACGCACGGGAACGACTACATCACACAACACCTGTCGGGTGATATGGGGTCGGGGAAAACCGACTTCGCTATCTTTGAAGCGAGACTCTGGAAGCTGAATCATCCAGACGGTGAAATCCTCTCCAACATCGAATCGTTCGAGCAGGCGACGACTGTCCTAAATCAGGACGAACTCGATGAGTGGATAGAAGAGAATCCTGACACGGACTACTTCTTCGTATTTGACGAAGCCAACAAGCACGCCAGCGGGACTGGTGACTCCTCTGCTGTTGAAGACCAGCTCTACCCGCTTGTTACCTTCATCCGAAAGAACGACGGCAACCTCGTCATCATCGGCCACAACCCGAAAGATATCCACAAGTGGGTTCGAGAACTCTGCGACTTCGTTCACAAGACTGGATTGAAGACAGCGAAATTCTACAACTCGGTCGGGGAGAACGGGGAACCAGAAGGACACTTCAAGACGCTTCGAAACATCCCACAGACCAGCTACGACTACGACACGAACGAGGTCTCGGATTGGTCGTGGTCTGATGAAACAACTCGTGTCTGTATCGGGACGACACAAGATGGTGGTCGGTGTGGTGCTGTGGTTCGGATTCCATACGGCGAGGAACCTGAGTACTTCTGTGATTCGCACAAGAATCAGAACGAGCCACATCCAGATGTGCCCGCAGCAGAGTTAGAAGATACGCCGTTTGAACCGACCGAATCTGAGGTCTCTGAATCTTCTGACAACGCCCCAAGCGAACCTGTGCTCTCTAACGATTCCAAGCCAGAAAGTGAACAGGAGTCCGATGAGACCGCTGAGGAAGCCCGTGATTCGGCTGATGCAGAAGAAAACCCTACCTCGAACGAATCAACAGCGGACGAGCAGAACGGTTCAACAGCTCTGACCGTCGAGAACATCCCGCCAGATGGATGGGCGAAGATATTCGATAAGAGCGGTCTCCACAAAGACCACATCGACTCGTGGAGTCAAGTCGAGAGTATCCTCAACGACAGAGAGTTGGATGACCTCAAACGGATGATGGACTAACTACGACTCGTCTCTTAGCCGACTTCCATGAGTTCAAACGCTATCTCCCGAGTCTTCTCCATATCTTCTAACTCCCACTCTTGAGCGTAATTGAGTTCCTGGATGAGTTGGTCTTCCTCGATTGGAAACACACGGAACGAGAACTGCATCTGTCCCGTTGAGCGTCTACTGAATCCATCAATTGCGATGAATCGAGGGCCATCAGCGTCAGAATTTCGAACACAGAATCGTGAGTCGAACGGACTTGTTACTCGAATCGACTTCTCGCCGTTCTCAATCTGATTGATTTCCTCGACCGAGAAGAAGTCCTTGAGAACGGTGATGTTATCATACGAGAACCGACGGACACGACCTCGCTCAAACCCGAGTTCTCGAAACCGCTTGATTCGGTCAATTGGATGTGGGCGGTACTGAGATAATCGTTCCCGCAGAGATTTCGGTCGATTCTGCTCGGCGATGTAGCCTACCTGTCGGCCCTTCCGTTGGACTGATGTTCCGAGATTCTCGTATAGGCTACTCTGATTTGCAGGGAGAGAGTCCTTCGCATCTATCCACTTTCGGTCGAGGAGTTCAATTGCTTCCGTGAGGTCTGGGGGTGAGAGTGTACTGTTCTTCCGTTCCGTCAGTCGGTCCACATAGTCATCGACGGTCTCGATGGTGTTCCGTTGCTTCTCGGTAGTCAGTTCTGAGGATTTGTACCACGCCCTGTCGATTCCGCTTGCAGCTGAAGCGATGTTGTCGAACCACTCGTCACGGTCTCGGTTGTCTCGACGGCGTGCCTCAAACCAAGAAACGAGGAGGGCAACAGCTGCAGGGAGAAGTAGAGAAGAGACGAGGATTTGAATCCACGATGGAGATTGAGCCATCTTAGTTGACGCTCACGCTGGTAGTGTTTCAATTCTTCCCCCCAATATTCTGAAGCCAAACATGGGTGAGCGTCTCGCTCTTGTGTAGAGCTACGGAAAGACCCTATAGTTACACTGAGCCAGCCATAATCTGGGAGTATGTCTTCTGCTCAGCCGGCGTTCGGCGCGATGTTTCGAGAGCTGATCAACCTGGGCGTCGTC
>NZ_SBIR01000016.1:0-70648 GCF_004521895.1 Halorussus marinus | reverse complement strand
AGCAATGGCCTCCGGCAGGATCAACCGGAATGGTTGCCGAACCACGAAGGGTTCGGTGGGTCTCTGGCGGAAGCAACTGAATGCTAAATGTCCGTCAGTTCGACGACGCCAAACCAAATCGTTGGTCGGGTGTCACCGAACTGCCAGGGCTAACATCAGATCCCATCGTGTACGGCGGACCGCAGGGGTGGAATCCTCATTTCCTTCGGACCTGAACGTTTGCTTCGATCGGTCTTAAACCCATCGAAGCGAGTTCGGTCCGAGATCGCGACGCGAGTTGAACGCGTCCCGAATCACGTCGTGTCGTTTACTGCATTACGATTCGAACCGCCCTATTCATTTAAGGGCGTCGAACCGGGCCGGCCTTCGGCGGGAAGACCCCCGAAGGCTCGTGCACATTCAATCCAAATGCCCTAGTATCACTTAAGGGCGTCGGATCGAGCTCGCCTCGGCCGTCCCGAATCGAGGGACGCCGTCGACGTTCTATCCGAGTAGCCCACTACACTTAAGGGCATTGGATCGGTTGTCTTGCGGAAGTCGGCCGAGGCGCCTCAAAAAGGCGCCGGTTCTCGCCGAGTTCCGGAGGCCCAAACCGCGGGACCTCGTTCGCATTCCTAACGAATGCCGGGTTACACTTAAGGCCGTCGAACCCGAACTCCTTCGGGGTGCAGTACCGTGGCATGCCAGTGCGAGAGATAGCGCGCCGATGGTAGAGCGACGGCTGAGCGAGGGCGAAAGCTGTGGCGCGGGAGGAGAACGACCGATCGTCCGGCGCGTCGTGCGCGTCGTCACGGCGTGTGTTGCCCGCGCGTGTCCCACTAACGCCACCAGCGCTATAACGACTCGCATCTCGTGCGCGTTTGGGGGACGTCGGGGCGTTCACTACTGCGCGGCGAAAACAAATACGGAGTCGCTGCCCGCCGGCTTACTCATCGAGGTGTTCGATACCCTGCTTCGAGACGTTAGCCTCGGTGATCTCGTCGGGCATCCAGTCGGGCTTGTCGTCGGGGGCCTGTTCGTGCCACGCCCAGCCCTCGTAGATGTGTACTTTGTCGGTGCCTTTCTCGCGGAGACGGATCTCCGTCTGGTCGGCGTCGTCCTCCGACGGCGCCGGTTCGAGTCGGCGAGCCGCCTTGAGAGCCGCCTGTCGGGGGGTATTCCCGGAGAACACGCTCGACTCGTCGCCCGACTCACGCAGCGCGAAATTTCGCTTACCATCTTCACGTACCATGGTTTTCTCCTCCATGCCAACCCAGCACAGGACCCATTATAAATATATCGCCGATATGAGTCGTTCGCGGCGAAACTATTAAATACGACGGTGGCGCCGTCGGGTGTTTTTTCGGCCGAACCGCGCAGTCTGTGCGATTTCGCCCCGAAACGATAAGCAGTCCGAGTGGTCGAACTCGAAGCGGCCCGTCGAGATGGGTCGGTCGAAAACACTTAAGTACATTCTGTGGCGAACCAACTGGTAGGATACCGCGATGGTACGGAAAAAGAAGCTCAGCCCGAGCGGGGCGAAAGGCGAGGACGGCGAGTACCACAACGTCCACATCAATCTCCACGAAGACGAGCTGGCCGTCGCCGGGATGGACATCGGTGACGAGGTGTTCGTTCGCGTCCGCGAGGACAAGATCATCATCCAGAAGGCCAACAAAGACGAGGTCGAACACGAGTTCTGAAGCCGAGCGGGGGATTTTTACCGCTCCGGACGGGGTAGACGGACGATGAACGCTTACGACGCCGTGAAGCCGCTTCTTTTCTCCCTTCCGCCCGAAACCGCACACGGGCTCGTCCATCGCGGGCTCGAAGCCACACAGGGGACGCCGCTCGCGGACGCGCTCGCGACTCGCTATCGGGTCGAAAACGACCGCCTTCGCGTCTCGGCGTTCGGTCAGGAGTTCGCCAACCCGGTCGGGGTCGCGGCCGGGTTCGACAAGAACGCGCAGGTGCCCTCGGTGCTGGGAACCCTCGGCTTCGGACACGTCGAAGTCGGCGGAGTCACCGCCGAGCCCCAAGACGGCAACCCTCGTCCGCGGATGTTTCGTCTGCGCGAGGACGAGGCCATCGTCAACCGAATGGGACTGAACAATCGAGGCGCAGAGGCGGTCGGCGGCCGCCTCGCGGCGACCGACGCGCCCGTCCCCGTGGGCGTCAACCTCGCCAAGACCGAGCACGTCGACGCCGCGGCGGCGCCCGCAGACTATCGACGAACGTACGAGGCGGTCGCCGACGGCGGGGACTTTTTCGTCGTCAACGTCTCGTGTCCCAACTCCGAGGGCTTTCGTGAGCTACAGAACCGCGAATCGATGGCGGCTATCCTCGGCGAACTCCTCGACGCGGGCGCGAGCCCCCTGCTGGTCAAACTCTCTCCCGACCTCCCGGATCCCGCGGTCGAGGACGCCCTCGACCTCGTGAACGAACTCGGCCTCGACGGCGTTATCGCGACAAACACGACGACAGACCGACCGGAGGGGCTCCGAAGCCACAACCGCGCCGAGACGGGCGGGCTCTCGGGGAAGCCGATCGAGGGCCGGGCCACCGAGATGGTCCGGTTCGTCGCCGACCGTACGGACGTCCCGGTCGTCGGCGTCGGCGGAGTGTTCACCGCCGAGGACGCCTACCGGAAGATTCGCGCGGGCGCGCGTGTGATTCAACTCTACACCGGACTGGTTTACCGGGGCCCGTCCATCGCGCGCGACATCAACGAGGGGCTCCTCGAACTGCTGGACCGCGACGGCTTCGATAACGTCGAGGACGCCGTAGGCGAGGATCTCGACTGACGAGGTCGAGGCCGTTACGCCAGCGCGTCCAGTCGGAACTCGAAGGCCGCGACGGGGAGTTCGAGGTCGTGTTCGACGAGCACTTCGGGGTGGATTTCGCCGATAACGCCCACGTCTTCGCCGTCGATGACGACCGCCGCGGCGCGCCCGTCGATGAACGACGGGTGGTCGGTCGCCGGGGTTTCGAGGTCGGCGTCGAAGTTGCGCGCGATCGCCTGCAAGCGGGCCTTCGCGTCCTCGTAGGAGGCGTCGTGGCGCGCGAGGACGCCCGCGACCGTCCGGCGTTCCGCGACGCCAGTGTTTTCGGCGTCGTCGACCCGGGCCGCGAGCCCGATCTCCGCGAGGTCCTGCGGATACCCCCGATGGGTGTTGTTTTCGAGCACCATCATGAGCGACGGGAGCGCCCACGTCCGGAGCATGGTGTAGTCCTCGCTGTACGGTTCGAGGATGGTCGCGGGCTCGGCGGCGCCCGTGACGACGTGGTCGAGGTCGGCGTCGCTTCCCTCCGGCCGAGAGATCCGCATCCGGTCGAAGTTCTCCGGCTCGCTGATCATGTGGAAGTTCAGCAGGTCCTCGAAGCCGAGTCCGACCAGCACCTCGCGGGCGGCGTCTTCGAGTTTCGAGCGGTCGTGGCGGCCGCCGACCGTCCCCACGTCGGGGTAGCGCGGTTCGAGGTCGTTGAAACCGTAGGCCCGCCCCACGTCGTCGACGACGTCGAGGGGGTGGAGCACGTCCACCCGGTAGGGCGGCACCTCGACCGTGTAGGCGACCTCGTCGTCGCCGACTTCCTCGGGGTCGGCGTCGAGGCCCGACCGTTCGAGGAGGTCGACCACGCGCTCGGCGCTCAGATCGATCCCGAGCAGGCTCTCGATCCGGTCGTGGGTCACCGTCTTCTCTCGGACCTCGAAGTCGGGTCGCACGAGCGTCCGGTCGGGGTACTCGACCTCGACCGCTTCGACCTTCGCGCCCCGGGCGTCGAGCGCATAGCAGATGATGTTGCACATCCGGTCGATGGTCCACTGGTCGGTGCCGGTTAGTTCGACGAACAGGTCCCGCGAGTCTGTCGAGACCTCGGTCCGCCGGCCGTTGATGACCGGCGGGAACGAGAACAGCCCGATGTCGTCGTAGATCGCGGGGTAGCGGTCGTACTCGGCCACGAGGTCGGCGTACGTCTCGCCGGTCGGATGCGAGTCCAGAACGTCCGCGGGCGTCATCTCCGCGTCGGCGTCCAGGGGAACGAACCGGTCGCCGTCGGGGTCGACGCCCCGGTAGGTGATGGAGTTGCCGGCGGCCGACTGCCCCTCGACGGCGGCGGCTTCCCCTTTCAGCATCGTCAGGTCGTGGATGCCGATCGCACCCTTCGCGCGCTTGCGGCCCATCGTGGCGTGGAGCTTCTCCTGGAGCTGGATGAGCGAGTCGAGCGCGTCCTCGTCGAGGCTCACGTCCCGGATCACGGCGCCGGTCACGTACGGCCGCTCGTCGGGGACGCTCTCGTCGACCGCGATGGTCCAGTCAGCGTCGTTCGTGCCGGGGACGTAGACGCCGCGGTCGTCGCCGTACTGGTAGCGAAGCGACCGCGCGACGCCTTCGACCGAGAGCCGGTCGAGGCGGTCGGGCGCAAACTCCAGCTGGAGGTCGCCGTCCTCGGTCCGACCCTCGAACTCGAGTCCGAGCCCGAACATGTCGTCGATCAGTTCGTCGTCGCTCTTCTCGTCGTGGCCGGTCAGGTCCCGGAGTTCGTCGGGGTTCACGTCGACGACTGGCATCAGTGTAGCACCTCCGTCTCCCGCAGCAGTTCGAGGTCCGCGAGCGTCCCGTGGACGTCCCGGATGTCCTCGAAGCCGTACATCAGCATGAGCAGGCGTTCGAGCGCGAGCCCCCACGCCATCACGTCACAGTCGACTTCGAGGGGTTCGAGCACCTCCTCGCGGAACATTCCGGAGTTCCCGATCTCGACCATCTCACCCGTCGTCGGATGCGTGCCGAACAGCTCGAAGCTCGGCTCCGTGTAGGGGTTGTAGTGGGGCTTGAACTCGATGTCGGTGATGCCGAACTGGGCGTAGAACTCCTCGAAGGTGCCCATCAGGTCCCGGACCGAGAGGTCCTCGGCCATCACCCACCCCTCGATCTGGAAGAACTCGAGCAGGTGGGTCGGATCGAGGGTGTCGTTGCGGTACACCTTCTCGACGCTGAAAAAGCGCTGGGGCGGTTCGAGGTCGCCGACTTCGTTGCCCGAGAGGTACCGCATCGACAGCGAGGTGGTGTGGCCACGGAGGTCGACCCCCTTCGCGACCTCCTCGGTCCACGGCGAGTGGTAGCCCTCGCCGTCCTCGCCGACGCCGTTTCGGTGGGCGTCCCGGACGCGTTCGACCAACTCCTCGGGAAGCTCGTCGATCTCGCGCGGGGTCTCTAACGCGAACTGGTCCCAGTGAGTCCGCGCGGGGTGGTCCTGTGGCATGAACAGGCAGTCGTTGATCCAGAACTCCGCGTCGACGTGAGGGCCCTCCATCTCCTCGAAACCCATCCCGACGAGGGTGTCTTTGACCCTGTTTGCGGTCTGGCGGAGGATGTGGGTCTTGCCGCCGTCGACGCGCTGGGCGTCGGCCTCGACGTTGTACTCGGCGAACTCCACGTCGCGCCACTCCCCGGAGGTCAGCATCTCGGGGGTGAGCTGGCCCACGGTCTCGGCGGTCTCGACGCCCTCCATCAGCGCGGTCACGCCCGCGTCGGTGAGCGTCACCGTCCGGACGGTCGACTCGTCGCGCTCGATCAGTTCGCGACGGTCTAGCTGGTCGAGGACCGTCTCGTCGGCGACGGCCTCGCCGGCGTCGAGGTCTGCCAGTGCGCCGGCCTCGGCGTCGCTCTCGGGGTCGGCGTCGGGGTCGGCGGTGATCTCGCCGCTCTCGATCGCGCCGTACCCCTTCCGGGCGTAGTTCGAGAGCGCGATGTCGACGGCCGGACCTTCGAGCCCGGACTGACCGATGACGCGACCCATCTCGACCGGGTCGGCGTCGGCCCCGGCGTCGAGGGCGGTCTCGTACAGGTCGACCTCCGGCAGGTCCGAATCGAGGTACTCGCGGGCCTCGTCGGTGAGCGTCACCGTCTCCTCGATCGACTCCTCGACGGCGACCAGCCCCTCGTCTTCGAGTTCGAAGACGGCGCCGGTGACCGTCTCGGGCTTGTGGCCCGTCTCGTCGGCCAACCGTTCGATACTCCGCGACTCGTCGGCGCTCGCGGCCCGCAGGACCGCGGCCTGTGACTCTGGTAGTTTCATCGTGCGTGGTGTGCTCTTGATGGGTACAACCCTGTGCGACCGTTTATCGTTTCTGAAGCGCGTCCGATGCGCGCGGCTCCGGGTCGGACGCCCCGAGCGGTTTCGTCGCCGGCGAGTTCTCGCTCGACGGGGGAGTCCGCCGCTCTCAGTTCAGGCCGCGAAGAAAAAGTCGAACCCCGCGTCCGAGTGGCGTCGCCGTGGCTGGCCGTCGATCCCACCGAGTCGGGGTTCGAGTAGCATACCCGGAAGTTGTTCGCAATTGCTCAAAAGCGTTTGGGAGAACATTGCGCACTCGCCGGCGGAAGACGGGTGCGAAGACGCATCAACCCACACGTTTTCACGGTGACTGCCGACCCACGGGACAGCGCGCAAGCGCGCGCACGAGCAATGCGCACCGCGAGCGAACGGACGTGAGCGAGCGGATCAAGCGACGACCGAAGGGAGGAGCGCCGCGTCTGCGTGAGCGGAGAACGCAGGCTCGGGAGAGCTTCGCTCTCCCGGTGTTTTTGATCGAGCTTTTGCAAGCGAGCGCCGCTCGGAGCGTCTCGGCGAGCGAAGCGAGCCGAGGCTCGAAAGACGCGAAGCGTCTTTCGGTGCGACCGCTGTAAAAAGTCGTAGGTCGTGTTAAAACTGCCGTTGGACGATCTCTAAGGTCTCCTCGCGGTCGTCCCAGTCGACGAACACCGCGACGCTGGTCGCGCTGGTGATGAGGTCGTGGATGTTGATGTGGGCGTCCGAGAGGGGGTCGACGAAGTTCCGGATGACGCCGGGCTGGTTGGGGAGTTCCCCGCCCGTGACCCGGATGGCCGCCACTTCGTCGTCGACGGTGACGCTCGACAGCGACTCGCCGTCGATGACCTCGCGGTGGAGGATGTTCTCGGCGCGCTCGGCGACGTCCTCGTCGACGTAGAAGGTGATCGAGTCCATCCCGCTGGCGGCCGCGTCGATGTTGATGTCGCTGTCGCCCAGTGCCGTCGAGAGGTCGGCGAGGATCCCCGGCTGGTTTCGGATGGCCCGGCCCGCGACCGTGAGGCAGGCCAGGGGCTCCTCGCGCATGTCGATGAGGTTCTCGAACTCCCCGATGATGTCGGTGCCGCCCGCGAGCAGGTCGCCGTGCTGGTAGTGGACCACACGGACATCGAGGGTCTCGTCCTTGTACGAGAGCGCGCTGGGCGCGACGACTTCGGCCCCGCGGAACGAGAGGTTCCGGAGTTCGTCGACCGAGATCTTCCCGACGTTGCGCGCGCCTTCGACAACATGGGGGTCGCCGGTCATCACGCCTTCCACGTCGGTGACGATGACCACCTCGTCGGCGTCGATGTAGTTGCCGAGCATCACGGCGGTCGTGTCCGAGCCCCCGCGCCCGAGCGTGGTGACGTTGCCCTCGTCGTCCTCGGCGAGAAAGCCCGTGATCACCGGGACCACGTCGCCGAGTTCGGCCGCGAGCTCCGCGACCGCCGCCTTCGTCCGCTCGGCGTCGACCTCGCCGTGGCCGTCGGTGTAGATCGGCCACCGGCCCGAGCCGGGCTCGACGAAGACTGCCTCGACGCCCCGAGACGAGAGCGCCGCCTTCAGCATCCGGACGCTGGTGCGTTCGCCCATGCTGACGATCTCGGCGCGGTCGGGATCGTCGGCCTCGAACTCGATCTCGTCGAGGAGTTCGTCGGTGGTGTTGCCCATCGCGCTCGCGACGACCGCGATCTCGTGGCCCTGCGCGACCGCGTCCGCGATGGAGTCGGCCGCCCGGTTGATGCGATCGCCGCTGCCGAGGCTCGTCCCGCCGAACTTGGCTACGACGCGCATACGATCACCTGTGGACTGGTCGGCCCTCGCGTGCGGGTAGTAAACATATGGGAGAGTAGCTGTGGCGTGCAGATAACTGCTTTCATGTGCGAGAAGCTTGCCGGCCGGGAATCACTCCTCACGGGGGCCCGGAGCGTCCGGCGAGTGGGCGTTTGGCTCTGCGTCGGCGGGCGATCGCTCGGCGGGGTCGGGGCCGTCGGAGTCCGGATCGACGGGACCGTCGCCCTCGGCGGGGTCGTCCATCTCCGCGATCGGGTCGAACGTGACCAGCCCCCGACCCGCGGTGAACTCGTAGGCGGTCCACTCCGGGATCGACAGCACGCCGTTCATCTTTCGGATCCGGAGCCGCTTGATGAGGGTGTCTCGGACGATCGAGCCGTTCATCTGCATGTCGACGATGCCGTCGACCGCATACCCGAGGTCGTGGGGGAACGTCCGCTCCTCGCCGGTGATGGTCCCCCCGGCGAACACCGGGACGAACCGGCCTTTACAGACGTCGGCCCGGACGTCTTTCACGCAGTCGTAGGCCCGTATCGGCTGGACGAGCGTACCGAACTCCGTCAGCGAGTCGATCGTCACGACGCCGGCGTCGGTCATCCCGAGCGCTTCGAGACACCCGTCGAGTTTGTTCTGGAGTTCGCTCACGTCGCTTGGGTCTCTGACCGTCTCGGTCACGTCCCGGGCGATCCGGCGGATGTGGCTTGTCCACTCGTTCATCCGGTCGAACATCCGGTCGCGATCGCTCACCCGATACGTGAAACAGTCGAGGATGTGGAGCCGCCCCGACTCCAGATACGGCAGGACGTTCCAGTCGAGCGCGAGGAAGTTCTCGACGACCGAGACCGGCGGCTCGGTGAAGGTGACGACGACTGCGGGCTCGTCGCGCTCTAGGGCGCGCCAGACGAGTTCGGCCAGTAGCGTCTCGTTACGGGCGCCCTCGTCGCTCGACACCAGCACGAACGAGTTGCGCGGAAGTCCTTGAGGAAGGCCCGCGTCGAGGCCCGACACGCCGGTCCGCATCCGACGGTGGCCGTGGTACTCGGTGAACACCCGATCGGTCTCGCGCATCGCCGTCCGACACGCCTCCGAGCAGAACTCGTAGGTGGCGCCCCGATGGCTCAGCGTCTCGCGGCCACACGATAAGGGGAGCCGACAGAAGTCACAGAGCCGGGGGGCGTCGTCCGTGTCACTCATACGCGCGGATACGGAGCCGACCGAGAAGAAACTACGCGTTGCCGGCCATCGCGACGGGGTCCCCGCGGGCTTTAACTTCGCGGTCGTCTAATCGAAACCAGTGCGTGTACGAGACGCGGTCGAGGACGACGACGACGCGCTCGGCGAGTTCGCCGACGCGCCCGCGGAAGTGATGCGTAACGTGGTCCACGACCGGACGGTCCGAGTGGCCGAAACGGAGGCCGACGGCGAGACCGAAATCGTCGGCTTCGTCGGCTTCGACGCGATGCCCGGCACCGTCAGGGTGACGTATCTTCGCGGGTCGCCCGACGCCCGCGAGCGCCTGCTCGAGGAGCCGATCCGATTCGCCCGCAAGGAGGGGATGAGCGTCGAAGTGTTGGTCCCCGAACGCGAGGAGGGGACGGCGTCGGTCGTCGAGGCGGCGGGGTTCGAACCCGCCGGGAGCGGTCCGCGGTTCGACGGTGGCCGCACCCTGAAGTACCGGCTCGACCCGCCCTCGCGGTGAGGACGATCGACGGGTCGGGATCTGGTCGGGCGGCGTCGGAGGAGCCGTCGGCGACGCCACGGATGAGACGATCAGCTCCCACCGTCCCGCGGGGGAATCGCGGCCGAACCCCTCCGTTTCGGGTGGAGCCTTCGGTACCGCGCCACACGGTCGGTCCGAGATCCGAGGAGGCGTCGCGACGCGGAGAATCAGCTGAACTTCCGGACGGTCATGTCGAGGGTGTCGAGGTCGAGAATCGGCGCGAAGCCTGCGTCTGGGTCGATGTTCACCGACTTCTGGAACGCGGTCTGAGCCTGCCAACAGCCGGAGTTGACCGCGAGCACGTTGTGGTACTTCCCCCACCCGAGCTTGTGGACGTGGCCGGTGTGGAACACGTCCGGGACCTGATCCATCACGAGGTAGTCTCGCTCCTCGGGCGCGAGGCGGGTCTTGCCGCCGAACTGCGGGGCGACGTGGCGCTTTTTCAGGAGTTGGTACATCGCCTTGTGTGGCTCCTCGTAGCTCGCCTTCTCCTCGGGGAGTTCGGCGATGACCTCGTCGAGCGAGACCCCGTGGTACATCAGGACGTCGACGCCCTCGACGGTCACCGTCGAGGGGTTGCCGGTGATCTCGGCGTCGTGAGCCGACATGATCGACCGGAGTTCGTCGTCGAAGCCGGGTTGGGGTTCGGCGAGTCGGACCGCGTCGTGGTTGCCCGGGATCATGACGATGTCGAGATCCCCGGGCACCTCCTTGAGGTGTTCGGAGAACTGCTCGTACTGATCGTAGATGTCGACGATGTCGAGTTCCTCGTCTTGATCCGGGTAGACGCCGACGCCTTCGACCATGTCACCGGCGAGCAGGAGGTACTCGACGCGTTCGGCCTCCTCTGTGTGGAGCCAGTCGGCGAACCGCGACCACGCGTCGGCCATGAACTCCTGGCTCCCGACGTGGACGTCGCTGATGAGCGCGGCCTGGACGTGGCGGTCGGCGGTCGAGGGCTCGTAGGTCCGGGGCACGTCCGGGAAGTACAGCGAGTCGACGAACAGGATGCCGTCGCCGTCGTCGTTGTCGTCCGAGAGCGTGCCCTCGACGGCGATGACCTCGTCGAAGAGGAGTTCGTCGACCACGTCGGCGAACTCCCGGTCTTTCATCACCAGACAGGGGTACGTCCCGCTGGTGTCTTCGAGTTCGATGAGCCAGTGACCGCTCGCGGTCGAGCGGATGTCGCTGATCATCCCGACGATGGCGGTGTCGCCGCCGCCGGGCATCTTCCGAACCGCGGACGTCGGTCGGACGTTGACCCGCGAGCGAAGTTGCGAGGCGAGGCGCTTGTACCGGTCGCGAAACACCGAGACGAAGTCCTCGTACTCGCCGGTTCCGGTGCTCTCGCCGGTCACATCGCCCGCAATGTCGAGCGACCGCGCGTCGAGGTCGGGGTCCCGGACGAACTGCTCGGGCCGAGAGGCGTCTCGGTCCGCGCTTTCTACCCCCTTCGTTTCGTCTGCGCTTCGTCGTTCTGTCTCTCGATTGGCGCTGTTTTTCGCTCCAGTAGAAGCAGAGGTGTTCGGGGCGGGCGGTTCGGGGCTCGCGACGTCCGCGTTCGCGTTCGCGCCGGCGTCGTCGAGGACGCGACGGACGTGGTCGGCCGAGAGCTTCAGCGCGTCGTCGGGGGCGCGTTCGACCGCGGCCGCGAGCGCGAGCCCCGGTTCGTCGGCGCCCGCGAGCAGCGTCACCGCCTCGGGATCGGCGTTGTACCCGCGGCTGGTGAGTTCGCTGACGATGCGGGCCGGGGTCTCCATCGGCACGTACGCCACATTTCGGGGCGGAAGCAAAAGCGTGCCGAACCGATCCGGGCGTTCGGCGCCGGTGACCCGGAAAATTGACAACCTCGGACGGGTAAGGTGGGGGCGATGAGTGCTCCCCGCGACGACACTTCGTCGGACGAGTCCGCCGACGACGGTAGCCGGGGCGACACTGCGGCGTCGCCGTCGGGGTCGAACGACGGGCTCGGACCGGACGCTCAGTCGGGATCGCGCTCGGACGCGCCGGCGGCCCGGTCGAACGGCCCGCCGGGACCGCGCTCGGACGGCGGCGAGCCGAGCGACACCGGGCCGATCGAGCTGATCGGGCGCTTCCGCCGGAGCGACCACGGGGCGGTCGTGTTCGTCCGCGAACTGCTGAGTAGCGCCGCGATCGTCGTGGCGATCGGACTGTTGCTGTTCGCCGCGAGCGGCGTCTGGCCGCCGATGGTCGCCATCGAGAGCGGGAGCATGGAACCCCAGATGTACAAGGGCGATCTGGTGTTCGTGATGGAGGAAGGCCGCCTCGCCCCCGACATCGCGCACGCCGACACCGGGATCGTGACGTATCGGGCCGGCGCCGAGGCGGGCTACTCGAAGTTCAACAACCCCGGCGACGTGATCATCTACACGCAGAACGGCGACCCCGGAAGGACGCCCATAATACACCGCGCGATGTTCTGGGTCGAGAGCGGCGAGAACTGGTACGACGAGGCCAACAAGCAGTACCTGCGAGCCGACAACTGCGGGGAACTCGCGAACTGCCCGGCGCCCCACGCCGGGTTCATCACGAAGGGGGACAACAACGGCGAGTACGATCAGGCCAGACGGATCTCGACGGTCGTGAAACCCGACTGGGTCCGCGGGACCGCGGAGGTCCGGATCCCGTGGCTCGGGTGGGTGCGCCTTTACTTCTCGGGGGCCGCGTAGCCCCTCCGTTTCGAGTCGACGACGCGTTCGACAGCGAGTGCCTCCGTTTCGAGTCGACGACGCGTTCGACAGCGAGTGCCTCCGTTTCGAGTCGAGCGTAACGAGCGCCGTCAGTTGTCGAACCGGGCCTGTACGAACGGCTGGACGTTCTCGATGTCGCCGAGCCGCGAGTCGGACATCAACACCGCCTCGGTCTCGTCGATCGGCACCGAGAGGCTGATCTCCTTCGTGCGGCCGTACCGGCCCTTCGAGACGACGACCGCGTTCACGATTCCGAGCATGTCGAGTTCGCTGATGAGGTCGGTCACCCGGCGCTGGGTGAGCACGTCGGCGTCGATCTCCTCGCAGAGGCGCTTGTAAATGTTGTACACCTCGCCGGTGTTGATGTTGTGGACGCCGTTTTTCTCGAGCGAGATGATCGAGAACAGCACGAGCTTCGACTGGGTCGGGAGCGTCCGGACCACCTCGACCACGCGGTCGAGTTCGATCTTCTCCTGGGCCTTCCGGACGTGGGTCTCGGTCACGCCCTCCGACTGGTCGCGCTCGGCGAGTTCCCCCGCGGTCCGGAGCAGGTCGAGCGCCCGGCGGGCGTCGCCGTGCTCCTGTGCGGCGAACGCCGCACACAGCGGGATCACGTCGTCGCTGAGCGCGTCGGCCTTGAACGCCACGTCGGCGCGGTGCTGGAGGATGTCCCGGAGCTGATTGGCGTCGTAGGGCGGAAAGACGATCTCCTCCTCGCCGAGCGAGGACTTCACCCGGGGGTCGAGGAAGTCGGTGAACTTGAGGTCGTTCGAGATGCCGATGATCGAGACCCGGGAGTTGTCCAGTTCGGAGTTCATCCGCGAGAGGTTGTAGAGGGTGTCGTCGCCGGACTTCTCGACCAGCTTGTCGATCTCGTCGAGCATGATGACGACCACCCGTTCCTCGTAGTCGACCGCGTCGAAGAAGGTGCTGTAGACACGGTCGGTCGGCCAGCCGGTCATCGGGACCGACTCCATCTCCTCGCGGTCGGCCTCGCGCTCCTCGATCCGGGCGGATATCTCCGCCGTCGAGTCGAACTCGGTGTCCGCGAGCGCGGCGGGGTCGGCGGTCGCCTCCTCGCGGAGCGCCGACAGCTCCTCGATGCGACCGGTGACGAACTCCCGGTTTGACTCGATGAACTTGTTCGCGAGCTGGGCGAGCACGCGATACTGGGTGTCGGTCACCTCGCAGTTGATGTACTCGACGTTGCAGGGGACGTCGTACTTCTGGGAGGTGCTCTCTAGCTCCTTGCTGACGAACTTCGCGCTGGCGGTCTTGCCGGTCCCGGTCTTGCCGTAGATGAGGATGTTCGACGGCGTCTCTCCCCGGAGCGCCGCGACCAGAATCGTCGCCATGTTGTTGATCTGGTCTTTGCGGTGCGGGAGTTCGTGTGGCGTGTACGACGGCCGGAGGACCTCCTTGTTCTCGAAGATGGGCTCGCCCGACAGCAGATCGTCGAACAGGCCCTGGTCGTCGTCCTCGTCGTCGAGCACGACGTCGTCGAGGTCGACGTTCTCGAAGCTACTGTCGGGACTCACCTCGACCCCGTCGTCCGTCGGTTGCGTGTTTTCGTCAGACATGCGTGCGTTCCGACCCCTACGTTTCAGGTGGAAGACGCGCTTCGTACGACGAAATCCGGCGATACCGGCCGAGAGAGCCGGGAAGCCGAAGGCGAGAAGTCGCCGGCGCGTCCAGTTGATGCAAATGAACCAAAGGTCCAGGAGGGTATTAAACTCTTTCTTCTTTCCTCGGTGGCCGACCGAGTTCGCAGTCGAAACGATCTCCGGCGGGGAGATCGCACGAGGTTCGCCGGAAAAAGTGGGACTCCAAGCGCCGTCTCGGACACGTATCATCTCCTGACTGTAAATATAGCTGTCATTTTCGTAGCGATAGTTCGCGGGCCGATCCTGAGTAGCCGCGACTCGATTCGCGCGGTGGTCTCACACTCGCCCGAGAGAGCAGTTATCGGACCGACCCGATCGCTCGGACCGACCCCGGAAGATGGTGGCGAGGAACACTCCACCCCCCACCCCTTCGTTTCGGGTGGAGACGGAGAAACACGGTGGGGCGGGGAGGGGGTCTCTAGAACCAGAGCATTTATTACAACATGGCTTAAACAATATCCGCGAACCAAAGCTAATCTATAGTTTAGTTGTTTCGGATGGTGAATTATATTCGCCGATCGCTCCGAACCCGCACCCCACCCCGGCGATTCGCCCGTTCCACTTGAAACGAAGGGGTGGGGGTGGTCAGAACGACGCCGCCCGAAGACCTCCTCCGTCGGCGTCGACAGACGAATAGTATGAACGTTCGCTAGCTTTCGAACTCTCGACCCGTCGAATCGAACGGTCGAGCGCGTTCAGTGGTCGAACCCGACCCCGTCTCTTTCTCCATTGGCTCGGGCTCACAACCCCCTCGTTTCGATTGGAAACGCCGACCGACTCGACTCGAAATTCGGGGGCGAGTCGACTCTGATTCGAGTTCACCACCGAACCGGAGCGAGACGGTATCGAGTTCACTACTGGTCGCAAACGACGCGTCGAAAGTCCGGCCCTTCACGCGCCCTCTCTGTCGAACCATCCACAGCACTCCAGCCCGACGAACCATCCACAGCACCCCAGCCCGACGAACCATCTCCGACGCACCTCATATGGCTGAGATTCGCGTGCGGGCGCTACACTCCCATAGCCCTCCGGGCCAGAGACATGCTAAACGAACTACTATCGACAGATCATGGAGATATAGTACCGGAACCGCTGTCAGATCCCGAATACGTGTTTTCGACACCACGTTGTCTGACGTAGGTTTAAGTGAGTGGGGTAATGTTGTTCGCGCAACAGCCCCCGTGACGGTACTCTTAACCGATAGCGGAGGACTGGGAGGAAAGGATGGGATTGTTCACGGATCTCAAAGACAGCGTATCCCGCGTCACTGACAAGCTATTCTCCGCACAGGAACCGAAGCGTATCGGCATCTACGGGCCGCCCAACGCCGGCAAGACGACGCTCGCGAACCGAATCGCCCGCGACTGGACCGGCGACGCCGTCGGTCCGGAGAGCCACATTCCACACGAAACCCGACGGGCCCGCCGCAAGGAGAACGTCGAGATCGAGCGCAACGGAAAGAAGGTAACGATCGACATCGTCGACACGCCGGGCGTGACGACGAAGGTCGACTACGAGGAGTTCCTCGACCACGACATGGAAAAGGAAGACGCCGTCCGACGTTCCCGGGAGGCGACCGAGGGCGTCGCGGAGGCGATGCACTGGCTCCGCGAGGACGTGGACGGGGTCATCTACGTGCTCGACAGCACGACCGACCCGTTCACGCAGGTAAACACTATGCTCATCGGCATCATCGAGAGCCAGGACCTCCCGGTCTTGATTCTCGCCAACAAGACAGACCTCGAAGATTCGAGCGTTCAGCGCATCCGCAACGCCTTCCCTCAACACGAGACGATCCCCTCGTCGGCGCTGGAAGGCGACAACATGGACGAAGTGTACGAGAAAATCGCGGAGTACTTCGGGTGATACGATGCCGGAAGTGAAAGAGGACGGCCCCAACGACGGCGGAGGCGGCGTTCAGATCGATCTCATCGGCGCCGACCGGATGGCCGAGATGGCGTCGATGGAGAAGATACGGATGATACTCGACGGCGTCCGCGACGGCAACATCGTCATCCTCGAACAGGGGCTGTCCCCCGACGAGGAGAGCAAACTCATCGAGGTGACGATGACCGAGATCAGCCCCGACGAGTTCAACGGCATCGAGATCGAGACTTACCCCCGCTCGGAGACTTCCGACCAGAGCTTCCTCGACCGGCTGATGGGCAAGGAGTCGACCGCGAAGCTCACCGTCATCGGTCCCGCGAACCAGATCGAGACCCTCCACAAGGACGAGAACCTCATCAGCGCGCTCGTCTCCCGGAAATAATGCCCCACCAGTGTACCAACTGCGGACGCGCGTTCGCCGACGGCTCGAAGGAGATGCTCTCGGGGTGTCCGGACTGTGGCGGCAACAAGTTCCAGTTCCGGCCGTCGGGCGCGGTCGATCCCGGACCCGAAACGGGGGGCGCCGACGCGACCCCCCGCGACGCCGGCGGGACCGCCCCGAAGAAGGCCCCCGAAGCGCCCGACGCCCGATCCTCGGTCGGGGACGCCTCGGCGTCCGAGCGCGGGCCGACCGCGGGCGACGCGGAGGGCGACGACGGCGCGGGCGCCGTCGGTCGGGCGGCCGCGACCGTCCGCGACTGGGTGGGAACCGGCACCGAGACCGACCGGCGCGAGTCGCCGGGACGCGACACGGCCGACGCGGGGTCGCCCGATCCCGAGGCCGCCACGCGGTCCGCGACCGGCGAAGACACCGCGCAGGCGAGCGCGCGAAGCGACGTCGTCTCCGACGACGAACTCCCCGACGCTCCGGCCGCCGGACCCGAGACGCCGCCGGACGGTGAGGTCGTCGATACGCCCGACGACGACTCGCCGGGGCTCGAAGAGCTCCGCGAGGAGCTCAACAGCCAGTTCGAGAGTATCCGGATCGTCGAGCCCGGGCAGTACGAACTCAACCTGATGGAGCTGTACGAGCGCGAGGAGTACATCATCGCGCTTCAAGAGGACGGCAAGTACGTCATCGAGGTGCCCGACGGCTGGGAAGAGCCCGACCGGTAGTCGCGAGCGGGCCGACCATCGGGGTGTGGGGAGCTGTTTTCAGCGCTGTGGCCCCGAGCGAGGACCGGCAACCGACGCGGTGATGCCAAAACGGTTTACACCGGCCACTCGAATCACTCGGATCGATGCTCGACGACGCCAAGCGCCGGGCGCGCGCCGTCGCGTTTCTCTTTCCGGCCGCGCTCGCGCGCCTCGGCCTGCTCGATCGCGAGAAGGGCGAGGAGGCGTTCGATCTGGCGGTTCCGGTGATGGTCACCGGCGGGATGCGCACACTGCTCCGGGTCGCGGACTTCTTCATGGTGGGACAGGCGATGGGGTCGACTGCGGTCGCGGCGCTCGAACTCGGATTTCAGTACTTCTTCGTCCCGTTCGGCATCTCGCTGGGACTGACCAGCGGCACCATCAGCGTCGTCTCGCGGTTCGAAGGCGCCGACGAACACGAGAAGGCCAACTTCGCGATCAAGCAGTCGCTGTGGATCGCGCTGTTGCTCGCGGTTCCGATCACCGCCGCGACGTGGGTGTACGCCGACGGCATGATCGCGCTGCTGACCGACGACCCCCGGACGATCGAACTCGGCGCGCTCTACCTCCGGATCATCATGCTGTCGGTCACGTTCCGGTTCTGGAGCATGATCGCCGCCCGCGCGCTCGCCGGCGTCGGCGACACCCGGACCCCGATGTACATCCGACTGCTCACCCTCCCGACGAACATCGGGCTGAACGCGGTCCTGATCTTCGGGCTGGGTCCGTTCCCGACTCTCGGCGTCGCCGGGGCGGCGTGGGGGACCGCCATCGCCAACACCCTCGCGGCGGTCCTGTTCACCGGCGTGCTCCTCTCGGGGCGGTTCTCGGTCCGACTCCCGCTCGGGGGCAAGCAGTGGGACTGGTCGATCGCGACCGAGATCGTCCGGGTGGGCCTGCCGCTGGCGGGGACCCGACTCGCCCGGACGTTCGGACGATTCCCGTTTCTGGTCGTGCTCACGACCCTCGGGACGCCGGTGGTCGCGGCCTACGCCATCGGCCGGCGAGTGATGTTGCTCGCGCTGATGCCCGCGTGGGGGTACTCGACCGCCTCCTCGACGCTCGTCGGCCAGTCGATCGGGGCGGGCAACGACGAGGAGGCCGACGCGTACGGCTGGCAGACTCTCCGGATCGCCCTGATAACCCAGTTGCTGATCGCGGTCGTGCTGGTCGCGGCGGCCAGACCGCTCGCGGTCGCGTTCGGCACCGAACACGTCGACCTGACGGTGACGTTCATCCGGGTGTTCGGGCTCGGCGTCGCGGGCTTCAGCGTCTCGCGGACGATGCGGGGCGGCCTGCGGGGCGCGGGCGACACCCGCTGGCCGTTCTACGGCACGATCGTGGGGAGCTATCTGTTCAAGCTCCCGATCGCGTTCCTCGCGGTCGCGCCGGGGGTCACGCTGTTCTCGGTCGGGCCGTGGACGCTCGCGCCCGGCCTCGGGCTGGGACTGACCGCGGTGTACGTCTCCATCGTCGGGGACATGTACGTCCGGGCGGCGGTCAACGTCTTCCGGTTCTGGACCGGCGAGTGGAAGCGGATCGCCCGCGAATCCGACGTCGGGGCGGGCACCGGCGCGGACTGACTCGGCCGGGCGCCGCCCCGACGGCTCGTTCGCCTCAATCCGGCCCATTTTAAACCCTCGCGGCCGAACCCCCGACCATGAGCACGGCAACCAAAATCGTGGTCGGGACGGTCGGAATCACTTCGGTCCTCGCGGTCGCGCTACTGGTCAATCTCTGGCTTCTGGCGTGATGTTCGACGAACGGACGCTCCCCGAGGACGTGGCGGCCGTTCGGGCGGCTCACGCCCCCGAGGCGCTCGTCCTCGACTGCGGGACCGACTTCGAGACGCTCGCCCCGGCGCAGGCCGAGGATCTCGGTCTGCTGGTCGACTCGCTCGATCCGTCGTCGTTTCCCGAGTCGTGGCTCCCCGAGGACGCTCCGGAACTGCTCGGGCGGTACGCCTCGACGGACTTCACGATCGGGATGCCCGGCGACGGCAGCGTGGCGTGGACCCGCCAGACGGTCCCGCCGACGGTGTTCGTGAAGGCCCGCGTGCAGGGCTCGCCCGACGACTTCGTCGAGTTCCTGATCGCGGAGGCGCTCGTCGAGGTCGGATCGGACGACCCCGAGCACTTCCTCGGGTTCTTCGGCGATCGGTACGCCGACCTCGACGCGGCGCTCCCGTTCGACGCCGGGAGCGTCTACCAGATCGCGGCGGCGCTGTACGACGCCTATCGGGGTCTCTACACCCGCGAGACCTTCGCCGACTGGGCCGACGAGCGCCCCCGGCTGTTCGAGGCGTGGCAGGATGCGGGCGAGCGGATCGAGCCGAGACTCGACGGGCTCCCCGGTGCGATGGCCCGCGAGGAGACCGACTTCGCCGAGGCGGCGGAGTTCGCCTGTAGCGCGGTCAAACACGGCCTCGAACTCCCCGCGCCGTTCGCCGCACTCGACACCGAGACGTACCGAGATCACGGCGCCGACTACGCGGTTACGTGGGCCGAGAAGACCTTCGCGTAGCGACGGACGCCCCCGGACGGCGCGGCAATCGTCGCGATCGCCCAACGATTTTTATAGATTGGCGCCGAATTTTGAAACAGGTCTATGAGTGATTACTGGGACGTGCGCGGGGACGCACGCGGCTGGGAGGAACAGCTCTATCCCGATGCCGTCGACGATGAGGACGGCGTCGAGATGTGGACGACCGAGTGAGGAGTGCGAGCGACGGTCGATTTTTCGCGACGACGCACCCGCCGGCTTTCGGCGAGTCGCATCGCCGTCGGTGGTTCGGAACGCGACGCTCGGGTCGTCACTGTCGGCCGGGACGGCCTCGACCCCTCCGTTTCGCGTGGAACTTCCTCAGGGGACGAGTCGCTCGCCGTCGTCGTCGTAGACCTCGATTGCGTCGACGGGACAGACGCGGGCGGCCATCTTGGCGTCGAACTCCGCGTCCTCGGGCACTTCGCGGACGAACAGGTCCGGCTCGTCCTCCTCGGCGTCCCGGAGGTCGGCCTTGCCGTCCTCGCGGTTCTCCTCGAAGGCTTCCCACTCGGCGGTACACTGGAACATCCCGGTGCAGGTGTCGCGGTCGAACTCGATTCGCATGGTTCGACGTTTGGGGGGCACCCCCAAAGCGATGGCGGACTCCCGTATGCGTCTTCGGCGACACCGAACCCGCGGACCAACGACTCCGAACACTCGCGGCGACGAACCGCCAGCGACTCCCGTCGCTTATGAATCACCGCGACCCAACCTCGCGCCGAGCCCTCAGATGCCCGGTGCAGGTCCCGGAGTTGGTGGTCGGTTCGAGGCCCGAGTACGGACACACGATCCGCCTTCGGGCCCCCGAATCTCGCCCACATCGACCCGACAGTTTAAACCACGAGACGCGCCAAAGCGGGTGTAATGAACGCGTTCGTCCCCCGACGCCGGAGGTGGACCCCGTGAGCGTCGAGATCGCCGACATCGACGGTCTCCCCGAGGACGTCGCCGACCACTTCCGCGAGCAGGGCATCGAGGAGCTCTACCCGCCACAGGGCGAGGCCGTCGAGGCCGGCGTCGCCGACGGCGAGAGCGTGGTCGCCAGCGTCCCCACCGCCAGCGGTAAGACCCTCATCGCGCAACTCGCGATGCTCACCAGCGTCGCCCGCGGCGGGAAGGCCCTCTACATCGTTCCGCTCCGGGCGCTCGCCAGCGAAAAGAAGGCCGAGTTCGAGGAGTTCGAGCAGTACGGGATCGACGTGGGCGTCTCGACCGGCAACTACGACAGCGACGGCGACTGGCTGGCGAGCAAGGACATCATCGTCGCCACCAGCGAGAAGGTCGACTCGCTCGTCCGGAACGGCGCCCAATGGGTCGACGACCTGACCTGCGTGGTCGCCGACGAGGTCCATCTCGTCGACGACCCCAACCGCGGCCCGACGCTCGAAGTCACCCTCGCGAAGCTCCGCAAGCTCAACGAGGACCTCCAGACGGTCGCGCTCTCGGCGACGGTCGGCAACGCCGACGAGATCGCCGACTGGCTCGACGCGACGCTGGTCGACTCGACGTGGCGGCCGATCGAACTCCGATCGGGGGTCCTCTACGGGCAGGCGCTCCACTTCGACGACGGCTCGAAGACCCAGATCTCGCGGGGCAACGAGAAGGCGACCGCCGCCCTCGTCGAGGATACCCTGACCGACGAGGGATCGTCGCTGGTGTTCGTCAACTCTCGGCGCAACGCCGAGGCCTCGGCGCGCCGACTCGCGGACGTGACCCGCGACCACCTCGACCCCGAGGAGCGCGACCGGCTCGCGGAGATCGCCGACGAGATCCGGGAGGCGAGCGACACCCAGACCAGCGAGGACCTCGCCGACGCCGTCGCGAAGGGCGCGGCGTTTCACCACGCCGGGCTCGCGAGCGACCACCGCGCGCTCGTCGAAGACGCCTTCCGCGACCGACTCGTGAAAGTCATCTCCGCGACGCCCACGCTCGCGGCGGGGGTGAACACCCCGTCCCGTCGGGTCATCGTCAGGGACTGGCGGCGCTACGACGGCGACGTCGGCGGGATGGCGCCCCTCGACGTGCTGGAGGTCCACCAGATGTTCGGCCGGGCCGGCCGGCCGGGACTGGACCCCTACGGCGAGGCGGTGCTCATCGCCAACAGCCACGACGAGCTCGACGAGCTGTTCGAGCGCTACGTCTGGGCCGACCCCGAGCCGGTGCGCTCCAAACTCGCGGCCGAGCCCGCGCTCCGGACTCACATCCTCGCGACCGTCGCGACGGGGTTCGCCGACACCGAAGACGAGCTGGTGTCGTTCCTCGAACGCACTCTCTACGCCACCCAGACCGACGAGACGGGCCGGCTCGAAACGGTGACACAGAACGTTCTGGACTACCTCGAACGCAACGAGTTTCTCGCACGCGAGAACGGGGGCCTGCGCGCGACCGGTCTCGGCCACCGCGTCTCACAGTTGTACGTCGACCCGATGAGCGCGGCCGAGATCATCTACGGGCTACGGGACGCCGAGGACCGCCCGACAGCGTTCGGGCTCTACCACCTCGTCGCGCGCACGCCCGACATGTACGAACTCTACCTCCGGTCGGGCGACCGCGAGGAGTACACCGAACTCGCCTACGAGCGCGAGACGGAGTTCCTCGGCTCGATGCCCTCGGAGTTCGACGACGGCGCGTTCGAAGACTGGCTCTCGGCGCTCAAGACCGCCCGGATGCTCGAAGACTGGGCGTCCGAGACCGACGAGGACGCCATCGCCGAGCGCTACGGCGTCGGCCCGGGCGACATCCGCGGGAAGGTCGAGACCGCCGAGTGGCTGCTCAACGCCGCCGAGCGACTGGCGGGCGAACTCGACCTCGAATGTGGGCCCGCGATCCGGGAGGCGCGCAAGCGCGTCGAGTACGGCGTCCGCGAGGAGCTGTTGGACCTCGCGGGCGTCCGGAACGTCGGTCGCAAGCGCGCCCGGCGGCTCTACGAGGCCGGCGTCGAGTCGCGAGCAGATCTCCGGGAGGCCGACAAGTCGGTCGTTCTCGGGGCGGTCCGGGGCCGCACGAAGACCGCCGAGACCATCCTCGAAAACGTCGGCCGCAAGGACCCCGACCTGACCGGCGTGGAGGCCGACGCCGAACTCGACACCGAGCCGTCGGCGGACGCCGGCGACGGCGGCCAGCAGAGCCTCGGTGATTTCGAATGACGGGGGCCGACCGATGAAGATCGTCGACGGCCGGGCCGAGATCGCGGACCTCGATCGCTTTCTCGACCGGTTGAGTGCGATCGGCGACGAGCACGACTGTGCGGTCCAAGCGGTCGACGCCGACCTCGTCGTCGGCGAGTCACATCTCCGGGCGGCGGTCGAGCACGCCGACCGCGCGTTCGAGCGAGGCGAGAACGTCGCTCGCGACCCCGCAGTCGAGATACTGCTGTACGCCGCGGGGCGACGCCAGATCAACCGCGCGCTCCGTCTAGGGGTCGGCGAGGGCGACGCGCCCGTGGCGGTCGCCGTGAACGGTCTCGACCCGGCGGCCGACGAGGCCGCCGCGGCCGACGCGATCCGAGACCTGCTGGCCTCGACCGACCCGGACGCCGCTTCGTCCGACCGCATCGACACCCCGGCGGTTCGGGAGTTTTTCGACGTCTCGGACGCCGAACTCGCCGCCACCGACGCGACGCTCGCGGCGCTCGTCCGCGAGCGAGTCGCCCTGCTCGACGTGGAGAAGTGACCTTCGTCGAGGCCGGCCGCGCCGAGCGCTCGCCGACTCGACAGCCAGCAAGGTTAGGGACGTCACGACCGTAGCCGAATCCATGTCCGACTACGATCCGGACGCCGAGAAAGAGCAGCGACGCGCCCGCGAACGCCGGCGCGAGCGGACCGAGAGCATCGAGTCGATGCTCGGGGAGGCCGGCGAACTGCTCGGCGAACACAAGTACCCCGCGACCAGCGAGGAACTGGCGGCCGAGTACGGCGACCAGCCCCTCGATCTCCCGAACGAGACCGAATCGCTCGGGAGCGTGTTCGATCGGCTGGTCGACGAGCGGTTCGAGTCCGCCGACGAGGCCCGCGAAGCGATATACGGCGAGATCACCGGCGCGGCGGCGGGACCCGAGGAGTACAACGACCAGCGCGACCTCGGGGCGCTCGACGGAGACGCGACCGACGAGTCGAACGCGAACTCGAACTAGCTGTGGCGGGCCCGGTCCTCGTCTCCAGTCGAAACGAAGGGGTTGAATCGGGAGACAGAGCCGGGGCTTTCGAGGGGGTATAAGAGCCCGTACGATCCGATTTCTGCGCTTTGTCGGCTTCGGAACGGACTATTTAATCTCTTTCGGTATCGCTCTCCTCGGAGGCGAAACCCCGACGAGACGGCGCTCGATGCCGAGGTCGAAACTCGAAAGTAAGAATTCGCTCGGAGTCGACGGGAAACCAAGAATAGTCCCACCAGGATTCGAACCTGGGTCGAAGCCCCCAGAAGGCTTCAGGATTGGCCACTACCCCATGGGACTCTGCACTCTCGGGTAGTCGCCGGGGGATTGTAAGCGTTGCGCGTTCGGTCCGCCCTGCGACGGTTTCTCACTCTCGTTCGGTCCGCGCCGACCGCAGTTTCGTCGGGCGGCCTCCCGTTCCCGAACTGTTCCTCGTCCGTGCATGAACCAACACGTATTTGGCCGAAAAGTACACACGTTCGTGTATGTACATCGGACGGTTTCTGATCGTCGCGCCCGAACTGGCGGCCTACCGCGTCTCCTCGCGGTCGTTCCCGAACCGACGCGTCGTCGAGCGCGAGGCGGCACTGACGGTCGCGCCGACCACCGACGCGCCCGAGACTGACAACCCGTACGTCTCGTACAACTGCGTCCGGACGACCGGCGAGTCGGCGGTCGTCGGCAACGGCTCGCACGTCGATCCGATCACCGAGAAACTCGATCTCGGTTACCCGGCGCGCGACGCGCTCGCCGAGAGCCTGCTCGCGCTGGACTACGAGAAAGACGACTACGACACGCCCCGCATCGCGGGCGTCGTCGGCGACGACGGGGCGTTCGTCGGAACCGTCCGCCGGGACGCGCTGTTGGTCCGCGAGGTCGACGAGCCGACGCTCGTGGCGACTTACGAGAAGGACGCGCCCGAGGCGTTCGACCTCGAGGCGTCGACGGCCGCCGACGCCGCCCGCGAGGTCTACGACCTCGAGTTCGAACACGCGGTGTGTGCGGCCGGGCTCGCCCGCGCCGAGGACGGCTTCTCGCTCGCGATCGAGAACGGGAACTAAGTCGCGGGCGACCCATCGGTCGACCATGAAGGTCGGCGTTCTCTCGGACGTCCACTCGAACGAGATCGCGCTCGAAGCCGTGCTCGCGGACCTCCCCGACGTCGACGCGCTCGTCTGCGCCGGCGACGTGGTCGGGTACAACCCGTGGCCCGCCGAGTGCGTCGAGGCGATCCGGACCCGCGGCGTCCCGACGGTGATGGGCAACCACGATCGGGCGGTCGCCACCGGCACCGCCTTCCGGTTCAACGCGATGGCGAAGGCGGGCGTCGAACACGCCGACGAACGCCTCTCGGACGACCAGCGCGCGTGGCTCGCCGAGCTCCCCGACGAGCGCCGCGAGTTCGACGATCGGCTGAAGATCGTCCACGGCCATCCCGAGGACCCCGACCACTACACTCGCCCCCACGAGTTCGGTCCGGACCTCCTCGGCGAGGAGGACGCGCTGATCATGGGTCACACCCACGTCCAGCACCACGAGGTGTACGACGAGGGCGTCGTCTTGAATCCCGGGAGCGTCGGCCAGCCCCGCGACAGCGATCCCCGCGCCGCCTACGCGATTCTGGACCTCGACGATCTGACCGTCGAGGAACGTCGCGTGGAATACGACATCGAGGCGGTCCAGCGCGCGGTCGAGGAGGCGGGTCTCCCCTCCCGGATCGGCAGTCGGCTCGCGGAGGGGCGGTAGACCGCCTGCGGTCGCGTCGCTATGGCGGTACGATCGCAGTGCGGTCGCGGTACGGTCGCAGTGCGGTCGCGGTACGGTCGCAGTGCGGTCGCGGTACGGTCGCGGTGATCGCCGCGAGTCCGACCGCGAGCGAGGGCAGAGCCCGAGCGAGCGGGCCAAGTGACGACCGCAGGGAGGAACGCCGCGCTTTTCATGAACGTTTTGCAAGGGCGCGCCGCTCGGGGCGCGCCCGCAGCAAAAGGTTCACATGAAGTCCGCGATGCTCCCCTGCTTGTTCTTGTCGTTCTCGAAGATGCTCGACAGCCGCCGGTCCATGATTTCGAGGCGCTGTTTGGTGTACTCTCGACAGTCGTAGGTCTCGGCCACCTGGATCGCGGTCTCCATGTACTTGTTGACCGACCCCTGGTGGACCGTCAGGTTCACTCGGCCGCCACACTCCCGACACTCTTCGGTCAGGGGCATCCGGCGGTACTTCTCGCCGCAGTCGAGACATCTGGTCTCCTGTCGTGAGAACGCCCGGAGGTTGCCGATGAGGTCCGGCAGGAAGTGGTACTCGATCACGCGCTCGGCGACGTCGGTCTCGTCGACCGCGTAGAGCTTCCGGGCGAGTTCGAGCTGGGCGTCCATCTTGTCCATCATCGACCCCAGCGTCTTGTACGCCGAGAGGTCCGGTCCCATCGCGATGTCGGTCACGTCGTGGCTGTGGTGGAAGTCGGTGTACTCCCGGTCGGTGCCGAGGTTCTCCTCGGCGATGGTCATCACGTCCTCGACCTCGCCGGGGTCGGCCAGCTCCCGAGTCGCCTCGTAGAACTCCCGTGGGTACTCCCGGACGATGTCCATGTTGTGGGCCTCGTCGTCGATCTCGGAGGGGTCGATCCGCGAGGACATGACCAGCGGCGCGTCCATCTGGCCGCCGCGCTGGTCGGGGAGAAACTCCTTGCTGAAGTTTAGCAGGCCGTCCATCAACAGCATGACGCAGTCCTCGTCGCCGTCGCACTGGCCGACGAACACGTCGTCCGCGACGAGCGTGTGAGTATCCTCGACGGTGACACAATACGTGTGTTCGACGGACGATTCAACGACCTCTATACTGACGATCTCGTCAAGCCATACGTCGCCGCCGTCACCGAAGAGGCGTTGTGTTCGCGTTTCGATATCTTCAACAGCATCGTCAAGCGTCTCGGATTTTCGATCGAGATCGAAACCCACCCGGTCTGCGAACCGAACCGCGTTCTGCGAGGTGATCTTCAGCACCCACGTCTCGAATGATTTGGACTCGTCGTAGAAATTTGCGACCGCGCCGGTCTTGGGTGTTCGCTCTTCCCCGTACGTTTTCGCGCCGACACCGAACCGTTTGAGGGCCGCGACGAGGTCCGACTTGAGGTCATCGCTGACGGTGTGCGCACGCACCTCAACGCGGTCGCTCGCGGTGCTGCCGTCGCCCGAGAAGTACGCTGCGAGGAATGAGCGTAGTACGGAGTCCGGCGCGGAAAGGATGCAGTCCGGGATTCGTTTCGTCTGGGCGCGGCTACCGGCGTCGAGGACATCCGCAAACAGGGACGTCACAAGGCGACTGGACACCGTGACCTTCCACTCGTTCTCCTCGAATGCGTCGACGTTCAGCGTCTCCTCGAACGTCTCTGCCAGCTCCTTTCGAGGAGCCTCGTCTGGCGTGCAGATGGTCGTCTGGTAGAATGATCCCTTCTCCTTCCGCGTGAAGCCTTCCGCTGCGTAGTAGCCGAGCAGCGTGCCGACGGATTCGTCGACATCGAAAAAGCGAGAAACCTCCGCGGTATCGCGTCGAACACCGAGCGTAACGCCGTCGGGAACCTGGTCGAGAACAGTCTCGCGGTTGAAAAATTTGAGGAGTGCGCTCGCGGGGATGCTGTCGCGGGATATCCAGTTGTACACCGTCGAGTCGTTCAGGCCGAGCTGATCCGCGACGGGCTTCAGGTAGCTATCCGCGTTGGTTGCGTCGGCTAGCAGTTCCTTCAGGTTGGCTTCCCCGATTCCGCGAATCGTCAGGTCTTCGTTCGGGATAGAGTTGGCGTCGAGGAACTCGGCGAGCAAGTCGTACGTCTCGACCGAACCGTCGACCGGGACCTGCTTCGGTGCGGGTATCGCGTCGCCCTCGGTGAGACGGTGGGCCGTGACGCGCTCGACGCTGCCGTCTTTCCAGCGTCGCATCGAGTGGTCCGGCGTCACGGTCAGTTCGCGGCCGCTTTTGGTTTCGACGCGCACGAGGTGGTCGGACGAGGGGTGTTCCGAGATTGTTTCGATCCGCCGGAGAGTCTGCTTGCCGCCTTCAGTGATGGATGGGACGAATACGTCGCCGTCGAGGTGCTGGACGAGCGCGCCGAAACTGTCCTCGTCCGCGGTTTCAGGGTCGAGCCGTTCCTCGACGAGGGTCTCGATTGGGTTGTGGTGCCATTCCCCTGACTCGTCTTCGTACCAGACCTTCGTCTCGGGATGGAAGCAGTTGCGACGCTTCGCGGCGTGAAAGTACGGATGCGCGTAGCCGACCGCCGCGCTCGTGAACCCCACGACCCGCCCCACCACGGCCGCCGAGGTGTGGGGCGCCATCCCGAAGACCAGTTCGCCGACGAGGTCGTCGCGCTCCTCGACCTCGTAGAAGGCGTCGAGCCCGTAGTAGCTCTCGAGCAGGTCGTCGACGAAGTCCGCGGTCTTGAGCATGTGCTCGGCCGCGCCGTCCGAGAGCACGACGTCCTGAACCTTGAGCTCGACCAGCTGGTCGTCGTGGCGAAGCGGTTCGCCGTGGATGTCCTCTTCGTAGCCGAGCGCCCGGAAGCGGTCGGCGCTCACGTCGAGTTCCGCGGGCCGGACCGCGGTGACGGGCAGGTCGGTCATGTCGTACCGGACCGTCCCGTCTTTGAACGAGGAGACGCCGTGTTTCGCCCGGAGGATGCCCTTCTCGATCGGCTCGGGCGTCTTGTACGACGACGACAGCCCCTTGACGCCTTTGAGCATGTCGAAGACGTTCTCGCGCTCGCCGACCGCCGCCAGCGCCGACCGGAGTTCGTCGTTCACGTCGACGACGCGGGTCTCGACCGACGAGGCCTCGACCTCACAGCGGTCACAGACCGCCCGCCCCGACTCGTCGAGTTCCACCACCGAGCCACAGTCCGGACAGGTGAAGTGCGGGACGGTGTTGCCGTCGCAGTCCGGACACGTCGTCTTGAAGGTGTGCTCGCCACAGTCGGCACACTCCCGGCGGCCGACCTGCACCTCGACCTCCCCGGGGGTGTCGGCCATCCCCTCGGCGTGTGCGGCGGCCGCCACCACGTCGCGCTGGCTCCCGCCGGCCTCGCCGATGGGAAAGAGGGTGTGGACCGCCGGCGAGAGCTCCCGAGACTCGGACTTCTCGGGGCGGCCCATCCGGTTGCCGATCCGGGTCGGGGCGCGCTCGCGGATCTCGAACGGCGCGACTTCGTTGGCGGCCTTCACCGCGTTGTCGCCCGACTCGGCTTCGCCCCACTCGCGGGCGGTCGTAGAGAGCTCCTCCCACGTCCGCTCGCGGTCGGCGCTCAGCCCCAGCGAGCGCGCGAGCGCGAGCCACTCGCGGATCCGGATGCGCTCGTCGCCCTCCGAGTGACGGACGAGCAGTTTTTCGAGGGCCTCCCGGACGGGATCGGTGTTTTCGACCACGAGCGTCCCGTCGTCGAGGTCGCCCGCGACCACCGCGTCGGCCAGCGCCTCGAACTGATCGACGGTGATGTCGTGCCAGAGGTAGGTGTACTTCGGGTGGAGCGGGCAGTCGTACTCGCCGGCCCACTCTAAGGCCTCGTCGGCGTCGGGGTCGTCGAGGTCGACGCGGGGCGAGTCGCGCATCGCCTGCACGTCGGCGCCCGACGCCTCGAAGTCCTGCACCCACCACTCGACGGTGTAGGAGGCGGGCGCGAGCGGATGGTTGTTCTCGACGAACTCGCCGTAGTTGACGAGATACTCCCCGAGGTCGAGGATTGCCTCGACCCCGTTGCGGAGTTCGAGGGCCTGTTCGGGGTCGTCGATCCGGCGCACGTCGCCGTTCGCCAGCTTCACCGTCGGCCCCTCGATGGAGTCGACGGGCACGACGCCGGCGGCCTTGCCGGGCCGCTCGGTCTTGATCTGGGTGCCGGTCGCCAGAAAGTCGTCGACGAGGTGCATCGTGGCGGGGTGGACGCCGGCGGTCGCGAACCCGTGGTTGCGCGCCCGGCCGTACCGAAGCCGGAACCCTCCGGCCTCGCTCGGGTGGCCGAACACCGGACGGCCCGCGATGAGGTCCCTGAGGAACTTCGTGGCGGGCTCGACGCGGGGCGGGCCGGCCGCGTCGTCTCGGTCTTCGGCCTCGGCGTCGTCGTCGCCGGCCGCGTCGTCTCGGTCTTCGCTCTCGGCGTCGTCGCCGTCGTCGTTTCCGATGGTGCCGTCGATGAGGTCCTGTAGCCACGGCCAGTCGACCTCCTCGAGATTCCGGGTGTAGCGCTGTATCTTCGGCGCCTTCAGCGCGATGCCCTCCGCGAGCACGAGACACATCCCGCCCCGGGCGTTGTTGGTGTCGACCCGTTCGAGGTCCCGGAACCCCGAGACCTCCTCGTCGCCGGTCGCCTCGCCGTCGAGCATGATGGGCATGTGCTCGGCGATGAACTTCGACTCCTTGTCCTTGGGCGTGTACTGGAGGCCGGTCTCCTTGTCGTAGAGGCCGATCTCCTCGGCGTAGCGCTCGATCTCGTCGTCTCGGGGCTTGTACTCGTCGACGCCGATGAGCGCCCGGGTGTAGTCGGCCACGAGGACCGACAGCGCCTGTGCGGTCCCCCCGGCCGATCGGATCGGCCCGGCGTAGTAGACGTTGACGAACTCGGTGCCGTCGTCGTTTTCGAGCAGTTCGACCCGGTCGATCCCCTCGATCGGCGCGGCGACCACGCCCTCGGTGAGTAGCGCGACCGCGGTCCGGACCGCGCCCTCGACCTTGCCGGCCTTCGACTCGTAGTCGCCGACCCGTCCCTCCGCGAAGTCCGCGGCGAGTTCGAGCGCCGCCTCCTCGCGGGACATCTCGCCTTCGAGTTCGCGGACGCGCTCGGCCACGCCCTCGATGCCGAGGATGTTCTCGACCCGGTCGGCCATGTCTTTCGCGACCGGAATCTCGACCTCGGGCTTGGGGTCGGCGCTGTCTGCGCGCGCTCTGCGGGCGACTTCGAAGGCCTCGTCGAGGTCGGATTCGACCCGTTCGAAGTAGCGTTCGTCTTCCGGCCGCATTATAGCCAGAGGTCGAGGTCGGTGGGCTCGTCGTGGTTGCGGGTCAGCTCGCTCTCGAAGCTCCGCATGTAGAGTTCGCCGGCGAACACGGTCGCCGAGTCGAGGTGGCCCGCGAGCGTCTGGCCGCTCCGGCGCGAGAGCACGGCGTGGGTGTGGGCGAACCGCTCGCCGTCGAGCCACGCGACGTTCCCGACGCACGCGGCGACTTCGAGCGGTTCGTCGAACTCGACTTCGGTGTACTCGAGTTCGGTCTGGTCGTAGAACCAGACGGTCGCGTCCTGGACCGCGCCCATGGCGAGGAACCACGCGGCGTCGACGTCCGCCTCGTCGGCCAGCGACTCGATCTCCGAACGCCAGTCCTCGCCGTGGCCCAGTCGAGCGACGAACTCGCGATCCCCTGAGACCTCCCGGTAGTTCATACTCACGAGAACGAACACCTGCGGCAAAAAGGTTGAGTATTGGCGCGTTACCGCCCCGGGACCGATGCCGTCGTCCCCCTGCTGTCGGGTCCGACCGATTACTCCCACTCTCGGAGAGAGACGCCCTCCGATACCGGGATCGAAAGCCACGCCCCATCTGCGGTGGTGTCAGCGATGATGAGTCGCTCCGTCCGTCCGTCGTCGTCGACCGAGGCCATGACTTCGCGCTCTGCGAGAGCTTCGGACGCGGTGGCCGTGTTGGGGGCCATATGTGACACTTGGTATCACGGCGTATAAACGCTCCGAAACGACCCCGGCGCCGACGCCGGTCGGCCGCGCTTCGGAGTCCGGGGACGACCGCGCCGACACCGAGATCTGGTCGGCGCGACGATCGCGCGCTCGGTTAGCGCAGAAAAGCTACGACAGCGACGCGTTATGAACGGAAACTGAGAGCAACATCTAATTCCAAACGGTAAATTTATCCGGATCGGTTTTCAAGGAGCGGTTGGATGACAGATACTGACAATCTGAGCCGTCGTCGCTTCTTGCAGGCGACGGGCGGTGCGGCATCGGCTGTCGCGCTCGCCGGCTGTACCGGCGACACCGGCGACGAGACGACCGACGAGTCGGCCGGCAACGAAACCGACGGGACCGAGGAGGTCGCCGAAGACCTCGACGGGACGTACCTCCGGCTGACGAACAGCACGATGTCAACGCTCGACCCCATCGCGGCGACGGGCACCTCCGAGGGGCAGGTCATTCAGCAGATCCACGAGCCCCTGATGAACTACGCCAACGCCACGGCGACCGTCGAGCCCCGTCTGGCGACGGACTACTCGATCTCCGAGGATCTGAAGACCTACACCTTCGAACTCAACGAAGACGCGACGTTCCACAACGGCGACGACGTCACCGCCGACGACGTCGTCTACTCGTGGGAGCGTCTCGCGGCCTCCGACGCCTCCAAGCGCGCGTACTTCATCCTCGACTCGATCGGCGTCGAGCACGAGACGACCACCAAGACCACCGACGACGGCGAGGAAAAAGAGGTCTACAAGCCCGGGAGCATGGCGGTCGAGGCCGTCGACGACTACACCGTCGAGATGACCATCTCCGAGCCGTTCCACTCGGTCCCCGAAGTCATCGCGTACACGTCCTTCGCGGTCGTCCCCGAAGGAATCGTGGGCGACATCGAGGGCTACGAGGGCGAGATGGAGCAGGGCGAGTTCGGGAAAGACCCCGTCGGCGCGGGTCCGTTCCAGTTCGAGAGCTGGTCGCCCGACACCGAAGCCATGGCCCAGAGCTTCGAGGACTACCACGGCACCGTCCCGAAGGTCGACGGGATCCATTGGAACATCGTGACCGACGCGAACGCTCGGTACAACTACGCGATGAACAAGAACGCGGACTACTTCCCCATCCCCACCAACAAGTTCGATCCGTCGAAGATGTCGCTCGACGGCGGGGACGCCAACGGCGGGTCCTCCACGCTCGGCTCGTACGGAGAGATCCGCAACGGCGAGACGGTGAACATGGTCCGGACGTCGACCATCGGCAACTACTACCTCGGATTCAACGTCGAGAAAGTCGACAAGCCCGTCCGGCAGGCGTTCGCGTACGCGGCCAACCACCAGTCGCTTGCCGAGGACGTGTTCAAGGGCACCGTCAAGCCCGCATCGCACTTCGTTCCGCCGGCGATCTTCCCCGGCGGCGCCACCGGCTACGACGAACACGCCAAGGACTACCCGTACGGTAGCACCGAGACCCGCCTCGACAAGGCCCGCGAGATCATGGAGGAGGCCGGCTACGGCGAGGACAACCGCGCCGAAGTCACGATCACGGCCTACGAGTCGTCGCCGGTCTTCCAGGAGACCGCACGCCTGCTCCGCGACAAGCTCACCAGCGCGTACATCGACGTCACCGTCGACGTCGCGCCGTTCGCGGCGTTGCGCAAGCAGGGGCTCAACGGCAAGCTCGAAGTGTACACGCTCGGCTGGCTCATGGACTGGCCCGCGCCGGACAACTTCCTCCAGCTGCTCAACCCGCCCCAAACCGACACCTCCTCGGACGCACCCGTTTCCTACATCAACTGGCAGGGGACCGACGCGTCCGACCGGGCGGCCGAGGCCTGGCAGACCATCTCGAGCAACCCCCAGCCGACCGACGAGGCCCAGCAGGCCCGCGACGATGCCGCCATCGAGATGGAGGAGGCCAACTGGGAGGACGTCGCGATGCTGACGCTGTTCCACGACTACAAGGACCGCTTCTGGTACGACTGGGTCGACATCGAACCGTTCGGCGGTGCGGGTCCGACCCGCCAGCTGCTCAACGACGTGAGCGTCGGCGAGCGCAACTGACCCGGTCTCGCGGTTTCGAACGCGCTTCTTTCGTCGCACGGCTCGACAGCTTTCGGCCGCTTAGAACCGTCTGTGGCCGCGATTTCGGATACAGAAAACGCAAGACATAATGAGAAGACCATCAAATTCATCACGCATGCTCGCAGTCCAAAGTGGACACGTACCACTCGACACTCATTGCCGTGGGGGCGGCGGTGATGTGCCGTGAGTCGCTGGCAGTACTTCGGCAAGCGGCTGCTGTTGTCGGTCCCGGTGCTCGTGTTCGGGGCTTCGATCACCTTTCTGGTCATCCGGGCGGGACCGCTCGACCCGGTGTCGGCGATCATCGGCCCGCAGGGTGATCCCCAGGCGTACAACCGGATTCGAGAGCAACTCGGACTGAACGAACCGCTGTGGCGACAGTACATCGACTACATGGTCGACCTCTTCACCTTCCAGCTCGGCGAATCGTGGGTCGTCCAGCCCGAGCGCGACGTGTACTCGCTTCTGGCTTCCTACGCGCCCCGAACCATCTGGCTCGGATTCTGGTCGGTGCTCATCGCGGTCTTCATCGGCATCCCGCTCGGGTTCTACGCCGGCCTGAACCCCAACACGTTCAGCGACTACCTCGCCTCGTTCGGCGGCATCGTCTGGCGCGCTATGCCGAACTTCTGGCTGGCGGTCATCCTGATGAGCGTCCTCTCGCAGTCCCAGAGCCTGTTCGGATTCAGCTGGCAGAACTGGCTCTACGAGACGAACGTGACCGGACCGCCGCCGCTTCCCGGCGACCTCGTGACGTTGCTCACCAGTCCCGACCACTTCTTCCCCGCGCTCAAGAAGATCGCGCCGGCCGCCATCGTCCTCGGGTCGGCGTCGATGGGCAACGAGATGCGTATCGGTCGGACCGCGGTCCTCGAGACGGTCAACTCAAACTTCATCGAGACCGCGAAGGCCAAAGGCGTCCCGCCGCGGTCGCTGGTGTGGAAACACATCTTCCGGAACGCCCTGATCCCGCTCGTGCCGATCATCACGGGCGAGGCGTTCTTGCTCATCGGCGGCTCGGTGCTCGTCGAGACGGTGTTCAACATCAGCGGCATCGGCTACCTGTTCTTCCAGGGCATCCAGAACGGCGACATGCCGCTGGTGGGCTCGCTGATGTTCGTGTTCATCCTGCTCGTCGTCGTCATCAACATCGTCCAGGACCTGCTGTACACGATAATCGATCCCCGAGTCGGCTACGACGGAGGTGCCTGATATGAGCGTGACAGACGATCCAGAGGAAGCGACGCTGCTCGAACGGATTCAAGACGACCCCGGGCCGGCGATGCGGTGGCTCGCGGGCGCGCTGTTGCTGTTCGCGCTGGAGGCCGGCGCGGTCGTCAACTTCGTGACCGGCCTGTTCGGTCCCGGTATGGAACTCCCGACGCTGCTCTCGCGAGAGCTCATCCCGAACAACGGGTTCCAGACGCCGGCCGGCGTCTGGAAGGAGACGTTCCTCGGACTGTCGCCCGCGGTCGCGTGGGGTATTCGGGTCGCGCTCGTCTACGTCTACGCCATCGTCTGTACCTGGTGGCTCTGGCGTGGCTATCTCGTCTTCCGTGAGCACTACCGCTACGCCGACTGGACGCCCCGCGACGACATGATCGACCGACTTCGGGGCCACCGCTGGGGACAGTTCGGCGCCGTGATCGTGTTCGCGTTCGTGATCATGGCGATGTTTGCTCCCGCGCTCGGCCCGACGACGGTCGAACGCACCATTCAGGACCCGTACTCCTACACGGTCGACTACTACGACGAGAACGGCGAACTGGCCAACGTCACGGTCGGGCAGGCGAACCTCGGCGCCCGCTCGCAGGGGACCCCCGACCAGAACGTCGGCGTGATGCAGTACGACGAGTACGGCCGGTTCCACCCGTTCGGGACGTTACCGTCCGGCAAAGACATGTTCACGTTCATGGCGGCCGGCGCCCGGGTGTCGCTGTTCATCGGGCTCCTCTCGATCGGGCTGAGCGGTTTCATCGCGGCGTCGTTCGCGCTACTGACCGCCTACTACAAGGGGCTGGTCGACCTCGCGGTCGTCATCACCGGCGACTCGATCATGTCGCTGCCGCGGCTCCTGTTCGTGATGTTGCTGTCGGTCGTGCTCGCCGATACGTGGATCGCGAGCATCTACAGCGGCGGCTTGCTGTTGGCGCTCATCTTCGCGGCGACCGGGTGGCCGATCCTGTGGCGCGCGGTCCGCGGTCCGGCGTTCCAGATCGCCGAACAGGAGTGGATCGACGCCGCCAAAAGCTTCGGACAGAAACCCCGGATAACGATGCAGAAACACATGGCGCCGTACATCCTGGGGTATCTGCTGGTGTACTCCTCGATGAGCCTCGGGGGTATCATCATCGGCGTCGCGGGCCTGTCGTTCCTCGGCCTCGGCGTCAGCGCGCCGACGCCCGAGTGGGGACGGGCGATCGACATCGGCCAGTCGTACGTCACCACGACGTCGTGGCACATCTCGTTCATCCCCGGCATCCTCATCGTGCTGGTGGTGACCGCGTTCAACGCGCTGGGCGACGGCATCCGCGACGCGATCGACCCCCAGAGCGAAGGGGGCGAAGGCGAGGGCAGTGAGGCCGTCGCGGCCGGCGGAGGTGGTGCCTGATGGCCCGAACCGACGCGACGGCGACTCGCGGCGAGTCCGAGCCGTTGCTGTCGATCGAGAACCTCCAGACCGCCTTCTTCACCGACAAGGAGGTCATCCGCGCGGTCGACGGCGTGAGCTTCGACATCGAGCGCGGCGAGACGGTCGGCGTCGTCGGCGAGTCCGGGTCGGGCAAGAGCGTGACCGCCCGTTCGATCATGGGGCTCGTCGACTCGCCCGGCCGGGTGCTCGAGGGCAGTTCCATCCGGTTCGACGGCGAGGAACTCACCGACAAGTCCGAAAAGGAGTACCGCTCGATCCGGGGCGGCGACATCGCGATGGTGTTTCAGGACCCGCTGACGAGCCTGAACCCGGTGTACACCGTCGGCAACCAGATCAAAGAGTCCCTCCGGCTCCACCAGGACATGCGCGGGGCCGAGGCGACCGAGGAGGCGATCGACCTGCTCGAAGCGGTCGGCATCCCGGACGCCGCCCGGCGGGTCAACGAGTACCCCCACGAGTTCTCCGGCGGGATGCGCCAGCGCGCCGTCATCGCGATGGCGCTTGCCTGCGATCCCGAGTTGCTGATCTGCGACGAGCCGACCACGGCGCTCGACGTGACCATCCAGGCCCAGATCCTGGAGTTGCTCGACGACATCCAGGAGGAGCGGGACCTCGCGATCATGTTCATCACCCACGACATGGGCGTGATCGCGGAGATCTCGGACCGCGTCAACGTGATGTACGCCGGCGAGATCGTCGAGACCGCGCCGGTCGAGGAGCTGTTCGCGAACCCCCGACACCCCTACACGGAGGGGCTGTTGAACTCGATCCCGGGCAACCAGCCCGGCGCCGATCGGCTCGAAACGATCGAAGGCGACGTGCCGACGCCGAACGAGCCCGCGACCTACTGTCGGTTCGAACCCCGGTGCCCGAAGGCGTTCGAGGAGTGTACGCGGGTCCACCCCGAGCCGGTCGCGGTCACCGACGGCGCTGACGATCACACCGCCGCCTGCCTGCTGTACCCCGAGGACGTCTCGGAGGCCGAGGCGGTCGAACTGCACGAGCGGCGCGGCGACGGTGAGGAGGTGACCGACCGATGAGCGAACAAGTACGACAGGAGTCGGTTGGCGTCCAGACGGGCGAGACGCTCGTGGACGTCAACGGGCTGAAGACCTACTACGACGACGGCGGTATCATCGACTCGAACCCCGTCAAGGCGGTCGACGGCGTCGACTTCGAGATAAAGCGCGGCGAGACCCTGGGGCTGGTCGGCGAGTCCGGCTGTGGGAAGACCACGCTCGGCCGGACGCTCATCCAACTCGAAGACGCGACCGCCGGCGAGGTGCTTTTCGACGGCACCGACGTGACGGAGCTGTCGGGCACGGAACTCAAAAACTGGCGGCGCAACAGCCAGATGGTGTTTCAGGACCCCGAGTCCAGCCTCAACGACCGGATGACGGTCGGCGAGATCATCCGCGAGCCCCTCGACGTCCACGACTGGGAGACGCCCCAGGAGCGCCGCGAACGGGTCCGGGAACTGCTCGACGTGGTCGGGCTCCAGCCCGAGCACTACTACCGGTATCCCCACCAGTTCTCGGGGGGCCAGCGCCAGCGGATCGGCATCGCGCGGGCGCTGGCGCTCGAACCCGAGTTCGTGGTGCTCGACGAGCCGGTGTCGGCCCTCGACGTGAGCGTGCAGGCCCAGATCCTGAACCTCCTCGAGGACCTCCAAGACGAGTTCGGGCTGACCTACCTGTTCATCGCCCACGACCTCTCGGTCGTCCGCCACATCTGCGACCGTGTCGCGGTGATGTACCTCGGGAACGTCATGGAGCTCGGCGAGACCGAGGAGATGTTCGCCAACCCGAAGAACCCCTACACTCACTCGCTGCTGTCGGCGATTCCGGAGCCGGACCCGACCGCCGACAAGGAGCGGGTCACGCTTCGCGGGACGCCGCCGAGCCCGCGGGACCCGCCGGCGGGCTGTCCGTTCACGACCCGGTGTCCGATGAAGATCCGGCCCGAAAAGTACGAGGACATCGACCCGGACCTCTGGGTCGCCATCGAGGTGTTCCGGGAGGTGCTCCGCGAGCGCGCCCGCGCCGAGAAGAGCCTCACGGAGATCGCCAAAGAGAAACTCGGGATGGAGACGCGGTTCTCCGACATCGACGAGATCCGGACCGAGCTGTTCGGCGATCTCGACGTGCCGAGCCGCGTCCGCGAACACGTCGAGGTCGCGGCGAACCACGTCGAGCAAAACGACGAGCACGCCGCCCGCGAATATCTCGCCGACGAGTTCGGGAGCATCTGTGACGCCGAGGACCCGTCGATGCACGTCGTGAGTGACACCGGCCGGACGAGCAACTGTCACCGTCATCTGCCCGACTACCAGGAGCCCGACGAGTTCACGCCCTACACCGAACGCTGATGTCTCAGACCGCCCCGAACCGCGCTCGACAGGCCCTCGACGCCGCGGTGTACGCGCTCGCAGTCGCCGCGGTCGTGTTCCTCGTCGGCCTCGCGGTCGGCGTCGCGGTCGGCGGAGCGCTGGTGACCGCGAAGTTCGTGATGTTCGTCGTCGGCCTCCTCCTGTTCGGCTACGGGACGTTCAAGCTCCGACCCGCCCCGCCGTGGGGAACCGAGTCGGGCGAGGACGGCGAGATCCGCGTCGTCGAGAACGACTCGTCGGGTCGGGTCGTCGGCTCCCGCGAGGAGACCCGGTTTCAGGCGGCCGTCCAGCGGATTCCGCCGCTGTCGCGGTACTCGCTGGCGCCCGACGACCGGCTGTCGCCCGGTGCGAAGCTGTTTCTCGCGAGCCTCGCGGTGCTCGGGTGGTCCTACGCGCTGGAGACGGTGTTCGGGGTCGCGGCCTGACCCCGGGTTCGAACAACAGCTTTTACCGCCAGCGGGTCGAGACGCGTACACATGACCGAAACCGGGACGGGCGACGAGGGCCCCGACTACGCCGAGCGGATCGCGGCCAGCGCCGACGTCCACAGCAACGCGTGGCAACAGACCGTCGAGGACATGAACGCGATCGCCGAGGACCTCGAAGACGAGGGGTGGGACGTGCTGACGATTCCGGCGGGTCACACCGCGCCGACGAACCCCGACGCGGGCGCGACCGACCGGTTCGGGTTGGTCCACGTCGTTCCGGGCAACAAGGCCGACGACATCGAAGAGACCGTCGAGACGGGGGCGTTCCCGCAGTACCGGGTGTTCCGCAAGGAGATGCAGGGCCGAGTGTTCATGGTGACCCAACTGCTCGATCCCGAAGCCGAGCAGGCGATCCTGATCGCGGGCAACTTCGAACTGCGCCACGCGCCGGGGCTGGTCAAGACCGCGCTCGAAGAAGAAGAGATGTACACCCACCTCCAGAAGCTCGACAAGACCCACCTCGCGTCGTTCCGCCACGACGAGGTCGAACACTTCTTCCCGAACCCCCACCGCTACGAGGACTACGAGGTCGACTTCGGCGCCGATTCGTCCGACGACGAGTGACCTGTCTCCCAGTTTCTCCGCGAGCCGCCCCGCCGAGCGAGCGCGTCGAGGCGCTCTCGTGTTCGTAGACTACAAGAAGGCCCAACCCGTACGCGGCGAACATGAACGTCGGCGAAGCCATGACGCCCCGCTCGGATGTCGTCACTGTCGAACTTCCGGGCACCCGCGACGACGTGCTCGAATACCTCCAGGAACGGTCGTTCTCGTCTGTTCCCGTGATCAAACACACCGACGAAGGCGAGCAGTTCCGCGGACTCATCTCCCGGGACGACCTCATCGAGAACCCCGACGAGGACCAGCTCGCGCTGTTGATGCGGGAGGTCCCGTCCACGACGCAGGACGCGACCATCGAGGAGGCGGCGTCCCTGATGGTCGAATCGGGGACCCGCCGGGTCCCGGTGGTCGACGGTCGGCTCGAGGGGATCGTCACCGTCACCGACGTGATCCGGGCGATCGCCGACGGCGACGCCGAGGGGTCCACCGCGGTCGGCGACCTCGCGGCCCGCGACGTCAACACCACCCACGATCAGGTGCCGCTGACGGTCGCCGAGCGCGAACTCTACTACGCCAACCTCCCGTACGCCGTCGTGCTTGACGACGCGGGCGAGATGGACGGCGTGCTGACCGAGGTCGACATCATCGACGTGGCCCGCGTGGTCGAGGGCGAGGCCGACACCGGCGACTCGATCGCCGACGACGACGACGACTGGAAGTGGGAGTCGATCAAGGCGGTCGGCAAGCGCTACCTCCCGACCCGGAACGTCGAGATCCCGGCCGCGCCGGTCGCGGAGTTCATGACCGCGGACGTGGTGACCGTCTCGGGCACCAAGACCGCCAAGGAGGCCGCCCAGATGATGCTCCGCAACGACATCGAGCAGATCCCGCTGGTGAGCGGCGACGAGCTCACCGGCATCGTCCGGGACATCAATCTGCTGGAGGCGCTGCGATGAGTCGGGACCTGGTGGAGCTAGCCAAGCGCCGGGGGTACTTCTTCCAGTCGGCCGGCGCCTACGGCGGGGTCTCGGGCTTTTACACCTACGGCCCGGAGGGCGCGACGCTCAAGCAGAACGTCGAGGACGCGTGGCGCGAGCGTTTCCAGGTGCGAGAGGGCCACCGCGAGATCGACGCGCCGACCGTACTGCCCGAGCCCGTCTTCGAGGCGTCGGGCCACCTCGACGGCTTCGACGACATGCTCGTCGAGTGCCCCGAGTGCGGCGAGAGCCACCGCGCCGACCACCTCGTCGAGGACAACACCGAGATCGAGGAGGCCGAGAGCATCCCGATCCCGGAGGTCGAGACGCTCATCGCCGACCACGACCTGCGGTGTCCGAACTGCGACGCCGAACTGGCGGGCCAGTCGGTCGAGGAGTTCAATCTCATGTTCGAGACCAACATCGGTCCGGGTAGCTCCTCGCCGGGTTACCTGCGCCCCGAGACCGCACAGGGCATCTTCGTGGAGTTCCCCCAGCTCGCCGAGTACGCCCGCAACCAGCTCCCGTTCGGCATCACCCAGATCGGCAAGGCCTACCGCAACGAGATCAGCCCCCGGAAGTCGATCATCCGGGTCCGGGAGTTCACGCAGGCCGAGCTCGAACACTTCGTCGACCCCGAGGCCGACGAGCCGCCGCTCGATCGGGTCGCCGACGTGGAGCTCACCCTCTACCCCGCAGACGAGCAGGAGCGCGAGGACGGCGAGTACCTCACCAAGACGGTCCGGGAGGCCGTCGACGAGGACATCGTCCACGAGTGGATCGCCTACTATCTGGGCGTCGGCAAGCAGTGGTACGAGTCGATCGGCGTCGACATGGATCGGTTCCGGTTCCGCCAGCACCTCCCGGGCGAGCTCGCTCACTACTCGGCGGACTGCTGGGACGCCGAGTCGGAGGTCGACGGCGACTGGATCGAGATCTCGGGCTACTCTTATCGGAGCGACTACGACCTCAGCAAGCACGACGACCACTCGGACGACGACTTCACGGTGTTCAAGCAGTACGACGAGCCGACGGTCGTCGAGCGCGCCACCGTCGACCCCGACATGAGCTACCTCGGCCCGGAGTTCGGCGGCGCGGCCGGCGACGTCGCCGACGCCCTCGAGACGCTCGCCGAGCGGGATCGAACCGCCTTCGACGCCGAGACGGTGACCGTCGAGGTCGACGGCGAGACCCACGCGATCCCGGTCGAGAAGACCGGCTTCAGCGTCGACGAGATCAAAGAGACCGGCGAGCACGTCCTGCCCCACGTCGTCGAGCCGTCGATCGGCGTCGATCGCGTCATCTACACCGTCCTCGACCACGCCTACGAGGAAGACGAGATCGAGGGCGAGGCCCGGACTCGGCTCGCGCTCGAACCCGAGGTCGCGCCCACGTTCGTCGGCGTCTTCCCGCTGATGGACAAAGACGGCATGGGCGAGACCGCCCGCGAAGTTACCGCCGACCTCCGGGCGGCCGGCTTCGACGTCACCTACGACGACTCCGGTAACATCGGCCGTCGCTACCGCCGCCAAGACGAGGTCGGCACGCCGTTCTGCGTGACGGTCGACTACGACAGCCTGGACGACGACACCGTCACCCTCCGCGAGCGGGACTCGACCGAGCAGGTCCGGGTCGCGGTCGACGATCTGCCCGACCTGCTCGCGGACCTCCGATCCGGCGACCTCGCGTTCGGCGAACTGGACGCCCCGACCCCAGACCAGTAGCTGTGTCGCTATCGAGCGAGGTCAAGCGTCGGCTCGTCCACGTCAGCGGCACGGGCTACCCGGCGCTGTTCGTGCTGGACCTCGTCTCCTACCGCCAGCTTCAGCTTCTGCTGGTGGCGAGCTCGGCCGTCGCGCTCGGACTGGAGACGATCCGACTGCTCGTCGGTCTCGACTGGCGGATCTTCGACGAGCTGACCCGCGAGTACGAGCACGACAACCTCGCGGGCTACGCCCTCTACCTGTTCGGGATGACCGTGGCGGCGCTTTTGTTCGAGCCCCGCGTCGCCGTCCCCGCGATGCTGATGCTCACCATCGCGGACCCGATCAGCGGGCTGGCGAGTTCGGGCGAGCTCGGCGTGAAAGCGACCCACACGCTCTTGCTCACTTTCGGGGTCTGCGTGCTGATCGCGAGCCTCTCGGGGCTTCCCGTGGTCGCGGCCGTGCTCGGCGCGCTCGCGGCGACGCTGGCCGACGGCGCGAAGCCGGTCGTCGCGGGCTACGTCATCGACGATAACCTCACGATTCCGGTGGGGTCGTCGGTCGTGATCTACCTGTCGCTGCGCCACCTGCCGGAAGTGACGTTTTGAGGCGCCTCCGGCCGCTCGTTTCACTTTCACCCCGATAGGCGAACCCTTTAATCGCTTGCCGACCAACCGTGGGTCGAATGGCGACCACCGGCGAGCAGCAGTACGTGGACCACGAGCTCCTCGTTCCCGAGTTCATCGAGCGGCGGATGTACCAGCTCCAGCTTGCGGGGGCGGCCAAGGACGCACACACGCTGGTCTGTCTGCCGACCGGGCTCGGCAAGACCACGGTGAGCCTGCTGGTGACCGCCGAGCGGCTCGCGGACGCGCAGGGCAAGAGCCTGTTTCTCGCGCCGACCAAACCCCTCGTCCAGCAACACACCGACTTCTACCGGGAAGCCCTCGAGATCCCCGACGACGACATCGTGATGTTCACCGGCGAGGTCAGCCCCGACGACCGCGCCGCCCTCTGGGAACGCGCCCGGATCGTCGTCGCCACTCCGCAGGTGGTCGAAAACGACCTCGTCGGGAGCCGAATCGACATCCGGGACGTGACCCACCTCACGTTCGACGAGTGCCACCGCGCGACCGGCGACTACGCGTACAACTACATCGCCGAGCGCTACCACCAGGACGCCGCCGACCCGCTCGTGACCGGGATGAGCGCGTCGCCGGGCGGCGACGAAGAGGAGATCCTCGACGTCTGTGAGAACCTCGGCATCGAGAACGTCGAGGTGATGACCGAAGACGACAGCGACGTCGACGCCTACACCCACGACACCGACGTCGAGTGGGAGCGCGTCGAGCTTCCCGACGAGATACTCGACATTCGGGACGCGCTCAACGAGGTGGTCGAGGACCGACTCGCGAAGCTCAAGGAGCTCGGCATCACCCGCAAGACGAGCGCGGACCTCTCGGAGACCGACATCAAGAAGATGCGCGCGGAGCTCCAACAGCTCATCGACAACGACCAGTCGGAGGGGTATCAGGGGATGTCGGCGCTCGCCGAGATCCGGAAGCTCCGTACCGCGGTGACGTACGTCGAGACCCAGAGCGTCGAGGCGCTCGGGCGGTACTTCGAGCGCCAGCGCAACGCCGCCCGGAGCTCCGGGGCGTCGAAGGCCAGCCAGCGGTTCGTGAGCGAGCCGAAAGTCAAAGAGTCGATGCGGAAAGCAGAGAGCTACGACGGCCTCCACCCCAAGTACTCGCGGGCGCGGATCCGGATCGCCGAGACGCTCGGGATCGAGGGCGGCGAGCGCGTCATCGTGTTCACCGAGTCGCGGGACACCGCCGAGGCGCTCACCGAGTTCCTCGGCGAGCACTTCGACACCCAGCGGTTCGTCGGGCAGGGCGACAAGGAGGGAAGCGACGGGATGACCCAGACCGAACAGCAAGAGACCCTCGATCGCTTCCGGGCCGGGGAGTTCGAGGTGCTGGTCTCGACGTCGGTCGCCGAGGAGGGCCTCGACGTGCCGGAGGTCGACCTCGTGCTGTTCTACGAGCCGGTGCCGACCGCCATCCGATCGATCCAGCGCAAGGGCCGGACCGGCCGGCAGGCCGAGGGGAAGGTCGCGGTCCTGCTCGCCGAGGACACCCGCGACGAGGCGTACTTCTGGATCTCGAAGCGCCGCGAGGACGAGATGGAAGACGAACTTCGGAAGCTCAAGGGCGTCGCCGACGAGGTCGAAGCGGAGTTAGACGACTCCCAGCGCCGGCTCGGGGACTTCGACGCCGGCGAGGCCGAAGCCTCGGGAACCGACGTCGAGCCCGGGTTACAGGCGTTCGATTCGAGCGACGAGTCGAGCGATGCCGGCGCCGACGGACCAGACGACGCGGACCCCGACGACGGCAGAACAGACGAAGCCGACGACGGCGCGGTCGCGACGGCCGCCCCGGACGACGGGACGGTCGAGATCGTGGCCGACCAGCGCGAACTCGACTCGACGATCGCGCGGGACCTCTCGACCCGCGAGGGGATCGAGACCCGCCTCGAGACCCTCTCGGTCGGCGACTACGTCCTCAGCGACCGCGTGGTGGTCGAGCGCAAGTCCGTATCGGACTTTCTGGACACCCTGACCGGCGGCGACCGGTCGCTGTTCGAGCAGGTCGGCGACGCGACGCGCCACTACGCTCGGCCGGTCCTGATCCTCGAGGGCGGCGAACTCTACGAGGAGCGCAACGTCCACCCGAACGCGATCCGAGGCGCGCTGTCGTCGCTGGCGGTCGACTTCGGGGCGAGCGTGCTCCGAACCAGAGACGAGGACGACACCGCCGACCTGCTCGAAGTGATCGCCACCCGCGAGCAGGAGACCGACGACAGGGAGGTGTCGGTCCACGGCGAGAAGGCGAGCAAGACGCTGGCCGAACAGCAGGAGTACGTGGTCGCTTCGATCGCCGACGTCGGGCCCGTGACCGCCCGGTCGCTGCTAGAGGAGTTTCGGACCGTCGAAGCGGTGATGACCGCCCGTGAGGACGACCTGAAACAGGTCCCGGGCGTCGGCGAGGTCACCGCCGAGCGCATTCGGGAGGTCGTCGGTAGCGACTACGACGAGTGACCGGCCGTCGGGGGCCGCTCCGGGGGAGAAACGACTCGTTTCTCCGGAACGGTCAGCCCGACCCCGGGGGTAGAAACAGCGCCTTGGTTCGAACGGTCGGGGTTCAATCGCGCGTTTGGGATCGAAACTCGTCGGAACGGCGTCCCCCAGTTAAGGGCGCCGATACGGTACGGTAGGTATGGTCTTCGACACCTCCCGAAGCGGTTCGGCGCGCTCGCGGGCCGACCCCGACCGCGGCCCGGTCGACGAGCAGTGCCTGTACGGCGAGCCGTGCCACGAGCCGGGCGACGCCCGCGACGAACAGGCCCTCTACGGCGAGCCCCAGCACGAGTCCGCCGATGTGGCCGAGACTCGGGACGTCGAGTTGCTGTTCGCGCGCCTCCGGAACGCCCCGCTCGAGCCGGACTCGCTCGGCTCGCGGGCGACCCGGACCGCCGAGACGAGCGAGCGATAACCGCGTTTTCTTCGAGCCTATTTACCGACTCGCCCGGTCGAGCGCCGCCAGCGCCTCGGCGGCCTCGCGGCTCGCGCCGAGGAGGTCCCGCGTGCGGGCCACGTCGTCGGCGTCCTCCGCGCGCCGCGCGAGGTCGTTCAGCGTTCGGACCAGCGAGGCTCGCGCGGCGTCGATACCGCCCGCGCTCGCAGTCGCATCTCGGGTCGACTCTCGGCCCTGCGCCCGGTCGCCGGCGCCCCGATCGCTCCCGCGGGCACGATCCCGGTCGCGCTCGGGCGCCCGTGCGCCGGCGTCTCGGTCCCGCTGGGACGGCGGGGTTCGGAGCTCCGACCGGTCGGCGTGGGCGTCTGGGACCCGAACGTCGTCGATCTCGACCCGCGGCTCGCCGTCGCCCGACTGCGCGCTGGGGTCGCCGGCCGATCCGGATGCGACCTCGCCGGCGTCGGGTCCGGGGGCGTCGGCGCGGTCCGCGCCCGCCGGACGCTCGGTCTCGTCGGCGTTCCGGGCCTGCTGGCTCTCGTGCTGGCAGGTCGGACAGAACTCCTGATCGTCGGACCGGAAGATCGGGTCTCCGCAGTTGTTGCAGTGTTTGCCCGTCATCGTCGCGCCCTGGAGGAGGAGTTCGCTCATCCGCTGGGTCGACTCCCGATCTTGCTTGTCTTTCCCGTACTTCTCTCGGAGCTTCTCGCGCTCGGCCTCCTTGTCGAATCCGTCGTCGTCGCCGTCGTCCGTGCTCATACGTGCCACAAGGCGGTCGGGGCCGAAAAGTGTCGCGCTCGCGGCCGTGGCGGGACCGACATCGCCGGTCGAGGCCCGACGCGTCGCGGGAACCGGCCTCTCTGTTTTTCGAGGTTTCGAAGCGCTTAACCGATTTGCGGGCAGTATCTCAGGTGGTATGACGAAAATCAGTGTGGTCGGCGCGGCCGGCACGGTCGGGGCCGCGGCGGCGTACAACATCGCGCTTCGTGACATCGCCGACGAACTGGTCTTGGTCGACATCCCGGACAAGGAAGACGACACCGTCGGGCAGGCCGCCGACGTGAACCACGGCGCGGCCTACGACGCGAACACCACGGTCCGACAGGGCGGCTACGCCGCGACCGAGGGCTCGGACGTGGTCGTCATCACGGCCGGCATCCCGCGCCAGCCCGGCCAGACCCGCATCGACCTCGCGGGCGACAACGCTCCGATCATGGAGGACATCGGCTCCTCGATCGCCGAGCACAACGACGACTTCGTCACCATCACGACCTCGAACCCGGTCGATCTGCTGAACCGCCACCTCTACGAGACGGGCGACCGCGCCCGCGAGCAGGTCATCGGCTTCGGCGGCCGGCTCGACTCCGCGCGGTTCCGCTACGTGCTGAGCCAGCGGTTCGACGAGCCGGTCGGGAACGTCGAGGCGACGATCCTCGGCGAGCACGGTGACGCTCAGGTGCCGGTGTTCTCGAAGGTCCGCGCGAACGGCAAGGACCCCGAGTTCAGCGACGAGGAGAAAGAGGAGATCCTCGAAGAGCTCCAGCAGAGCGCGATGAACGTCATCGAGAAGAAGGGCGCGACCGAGTGGGGGCCGGCGACCGGCGTCGGCCACATGGTCGAGGCCGTGGTCCGCGACACCGGCGAGGTACTGCCGGGCTCGATCAAGCTCGACGGCGAGTACGGTCACGACGACGTGGCGCTCGGCGTGCCGCTGAAGCTCGGCACCGACGGCGTCGAGGAGGTCGTCGAGTGGGACCTCACCGAGTTCGAGCGCGAACAGCTCGGTGAGGCCGCGGACAAGCTCTCCGAGCAGTACGACGAGATCGCCTGAGGCCCGGCGGACTCGCCTCGGAGTCGGTCTTTTTCGGTTCGACGCGACGGGTCGAGCGTTCGGGTCGGTCGCCGATCCGTTTTCGGGCGAGGAACTTTATCAGGTCCGAGGGCGTAGCCTCTCCCATGAGTGGGGAAGGTGAAACGCCGGCCGAGGAGGGGGAACCGGAGGCGGAGGAAGCGATCATGCGGCTCGATCTGGGCGCGACCGTCTACGACGAGGACGGGACCGAGCTCGGGACGATCCGGGGGTTCGAGGAGGGCGGGTTCTTCGTGACGACTCGCGAGGGCGTCGAGGGACTCAGCGTCGAGCACGCCCGCGCGGGCCACGACTTCGGCGAGGCGGAGCTGATGTGGCGGTGTACCGAGTGCGGCGAGATGGGCGAGATCGACGGCGGCCTCCCCGAGAAGTGTCCGAACTGCGGGGAGCCAAAGGAGGCGCTGATGTACTGGACCGAGGACTGAGCGGGCGCCGACCGACCTCGCCGCCTTACCGCGATTCGAGCCCGACGCCGTCGGCCAGCAGTTCGTGCGAGCGAAGCGCGTGCTCGTGGTCGCCGACGACGTGTTGGATCATCACCTCGTCGACGCCGACGCGGTCGGCGAGCTGGTCGAGTAGCCCCGCGAGCGTCTCCGGGCTCCCGGAGATCGCCCGGGGCCACTCGTCGTCGTCGAGCGTCGCCGGCGTCGGCGCCGGGACGCCCCCGAGTTCGTCGATCGCCTCCTCGACGGAGGGTCTGGTGGCGACCTCGCCGCGCCGCATCCGCTTGTAAGTCGCCTCGGCCACCGCCCGGCGCCGCGCCGCCGTCTCGTCGGTCGGGGCGCAGATCGCGTTCACCGCGATCGTCCCGGTCGGCTCGTCGACGCCGCCGCCGAGCGCCGACGCCCGGAAGTGCTCGCGGTACTCCTCGAAGGCCCGGACGGCGAACTGCGGCCGGATGAACGCCGCGAAGCAGTACCGGAGCCCGAGTTCGCCCGCGATCGCCGCGCTGGAGGGGCTCGACCCCAACAGCCACGGGACCGGGGGATCGTCGCCCGACCCCGGGACCTGCAGGTCGGCGTAGGCGTGGTCGTCGGGGAACTCGTCGTAGAGGTGGCTGACGACCGCCTCGACCTTCTCGGCGTGGTCCTCGTCGGGGTTCTGGACGTGGCGCTCGGTGCCGAGCGCCCGGTCGACCGCCGGCGAGCCGTTCGCCCGCCCGAGCCCGGCGTCGACGCGCCCGGGCGCCAGCGCGTCGAGCGCGCCGAACTGCTCGGCCACCTTGAACGGGCTGTAGTGGTTGAGCAACACCGCGCCCGACCCGAGCCGGATGGCGTCGGTCTCGGCCGCGAGGTGGCCAAGCACTACCTCTGGCGTCGTGCCCGCCAGCGTGTCGGCCATGCCGTGGTGTTCGGCCACCCAGAACCGCGTGTAGCCGAGTCGTTCGGCCTGTCGTGCGGCTTCGACGGTGTTCGCGTAGGCGTCGGTCGCGGTCCCGCCCTCGGGGACCGGCGAGAGGTCGACGACGGAGAGTTCCATGCCCCGCCCTCGGGGACTCGGCGGGTTAACGGTTGGGCTACCAGCGACCTCGCCCGCCACGGCCACTCGCGCGGACCCGAGACGGGGCGACTTTTCTACCCGCGAGCACAAGGCTCGGACATGGAGATCGTCGTCTTCGGTGCGGGGAGCCTCGGGAGCCTCGTCGGGGGCTTGCTCGCGCGCGAGCACCCGGTCACGCTCGTCGGCCGGGACCCCCACGTCGCGACCGTCCGCGAGTCGGGACTCCGCGTCGAGGGGACGTACGACTTTTCGGTCTCGCCCGCGGCCACCACCGACGGGACCGGCCTCGGGGCCGACCTCGCGGTGGTGACGGTCAAGGCGTTCGACACCGAGGCGGCCGCCGAGGCGCTCGCGACCGGCGCGTTCGACGCCGCGCTCTCGCTCCAGAACGGGATGGGAAACGAGGCGATCCTCGCCGACCGCCTCGAGTGTCCGGTGCTTGCCGGCACCGCGACCTACGGTGCGCGCCTGACTGGGCCGGGCGTGGTCGCGTGTACCGGCGAGGGCGAGGTCGTCCTCGGCCCCCGCGGGGGCGGCACCGCCGAAGTCGCCGACGAGGCGGGGCGGGCCTTCCGGGCGGCCGGCGTCGAGACGACCGTCGCCGACGACATGCCCCGCCGGCGCTGGCGGAAGCTCGCGGTCAACGCGGGCATCAACGCGACCACGGCGCTCGCCCGGACGCAGAACGGCGGGGTTCGGTCCGGTCCCGCTCGCGCGGTCGCGACCGACGCCGCCCGCGAGACCGCCCGCGTCGCGCGGGCCGCCGGGATCGAACTCTCGGACGCCGACGCGGTCCGAGCGCTCGACGCGGTGGCGGCCGACACCGCCGAGAACGCGTCCTCGACCCTCCAGGACGTGCTCGCCGGCCGCCACACCGAGGTCGAAGCGATCAACGGCCACGTCGCGGCCCGCGCCGACGAACTCGGCGTCGCGGCCCCGGTCAACCGAACGCTGGCGAACCTGTTGGGGGCGTGGGCCGACGCCAACGCCGAAAGCCGCCCCTAACCCGGCGCGAAGCGGCTCTCGCCCGCGTTTCGAGCGGGAGTTCCGACATACTGATTAGTGCAGGCGGCAAGCATCGCCCATGAACGGCGCGCAGTTGCGCACAACCGCGCTCGGATTCCTCGGCACCTTCGCCATCCTGGGGCTGTTGCTCTACTTCGTCGGAGTCGAGGACCTGCTCCGCGAGCTCCGGCAGGCGGACCCGGAGACGGTCGCGTTGCTCGTCGCGGCCACGCTGGGGTGGCTCGCCGCCTGGGGGTACGGCCTCCGGACGGTCCTCCACGTTCTCGGATCGGACATCTCGTTCGCGAAGTCGTTTTTCGTCCTGAACGGCGCGATGTTCTCGAACAACATCACGCCGTTCGGACAGGCCGGCGGCGAGCCGGTTACCGCGCTGTTGATCTCGAAGGTGGCCGACACCGAGTACGAGCGCGGACTGGCGGCCATCGCGAGCGTCGACTCGCTCAACTTCGTCCCCTCGATCACGCTCTCGTTGCTCGGGGCGGGGTTCTACGCGACCCAGACGTCGTTTGGCCGCCGGCTCCGGATCGCCACGGCCGCGATCGTCGGCCTCTCGGTCGCGGTCCCGGTGGCGGCGTTCTTCGGGTGGCGCCACCGGAGCGCGCTCCGACGGACCGTCGCGCGTGTGCTCGCGCCCGCCCTCGAGTGGGTCTCGCGCGTCCTGCCGGTCGACGTCGCGCTCAGCCCCGAGAAGATAGAACACCGGGTGTCGGAGTTTTTCGACTCGATCGAGCGCGTGGCGACCAACCGGCGGGGGCTGGCGCTCACCCTCGGCGCCTCGACGCTCGGGTGGGTGTTCCAGATGATCGCGCTCTGGCTGGCGTTCGTCGCCATCGGCTCGCCGATCCCGTTCGACGTGCTCCTGTTCGTGGTTCCGGTCGGCGCGATTGCGGGGGTCACGCCGCTCCCGGGCGGCGCGGGCGGGATCGAGGCGGTGTTGGTCACGCTCCTCTCGAGTCTCCCGGGGATCGGGGTCGGCTGGGAGACGGCGTTCGCCGCCGTCATCCTCTTTCGGGGGGCAATCTACTGGGTACCGATCGGGATCGGGGGCGCCGTGGTGAGCGTCGTCGGCGTCGACTCGGTGTAAGCACGCGGGCGGTCAGTCGATGTACCCCAGATCCTGCAGGCGGTCTTTCGCGTCGTCGCTCATCTCGCCGAGCACGTCCTCGTCGTCGACCGCCTTCCACTCGCCGCCGACGCTCTCCTCGAACGTCGAGAGCGCGGCTTCGAGTTCGACCTCCTCGTCGCTGTCCGCTCCGCGCGCGTCGTCGCGCTCGCCGGGGTCCGAATCGAGGTGGTAGAACTCGTCGGCGATGCGCTCGTTGCGGATGTACTTCGCGTCGGGGCGGCGGGCGGCCCGCATCCGAGAGTAGAATCGCGAGTCCTCGTCGAGGGTGATCCCGGCGTCGCTGGCCTTCTGTTCGAGCTGTTTGAGCTCGACGACGGGGCGGTAGTACTCCACGAAGGCGTACTCGCCGTCGCCGGGGTGGCTCCCCGGGGCCGCCCCCGCGTCGCTCTCGGCGAACTCACGGTAGTCGGCGTCGAGGAGCGACCGCGTCCGGTCCAGCGGGACGGTCGCGCGGTCGGCGTCGACTCCGGCGTGGTCGAGCACGGTGTGATAGAGGTCGAGCAGTTCGACCTGCTGGGACTCGCGGCGCTCGGCGTCCACCTCGGGGTGTTTGACCATCAGCGGGACGTTGACAAGCGGATCGTAGATGCAGAACTCGTGGCCGTAGAGGCCGTGTTCGCCGTGGAGTTCGCCGTGGTCGGCGCAGACGACGACCATGGTGTCGTCCCACTCGTCGTTCTCGCGCATCCAGCCGAACAGCCGCTGGAGCTGGGTGTCGATGTGGCGGATCTCGGCGTCGTAGAGCCCCTCGATGGCGGTCCACTCCTCGTCGTCGATCTCGCGGGCGCCGCAGTTGTACTCCTTGGAGTTCTGGCACACTTCGGTGGAGTCGACGCCGGGCGCGAACTCCGCTCTGTACTCCTCGGGCGGGTGATAGGGCAGGTGGGCGTCCATCAGGTTGACGAACGCGAAGTACTCGGAGTCGGCGTCGTCGATGAACTCGATGGTCCGGTCGATCACCTGCGGGGTCTTCGAGTCGGCGCCCTCGCCCGAGGCGGTGTACTCGTGGATCTTGTTGCCGACGCTCACGAGGTAGTCGGCGACCTTCCGGAGCGAGTCGTTGTCGTTCATCGTCTTCCAGGCCTTCGCCAGCGGGCCCGAGAGGAACTCGCCGGGCATCACTTCGAAGAAGTTGTCCTGATCGTCGAAGCCGTCGGTGAGGTGGGTGTAGGGCGTGATCCACGCGTTCGAGGAGTAACACGCGGTCTCGTAGCCGGCCGACGAGAGCGACTCCGCGAGCGTCGTCGCGCCCTCCAGATAGGGGTTCTCCTGGCTCGCGCCGTGTTCGCTCGGGTACATCCCGGTGAACAGCGACGCGTGGACGGGTAGGGTCCACGGCGCGGGGGCGACCGCCTGCTCGAAGACGGCGGCCTCGTCGGCGAACCGCTCGAGGCCGGGCGTCGTCGGCTCGTCGTAGCCATAGACTGAGAGGTGGCTCTTGCGAACCGTGTCCATGACCACGAACACGACGTTCCCCGCGGCGTCGTCGTTGGTCATACGAACACCGTCCAACCCGCGACGGGATAAATATCCTGATGTTAGCCGGTCTGTACGCGAAGAACGAGGCCGTTTCGGCCCGGAAATCCGGACTTAGAACGGGGCCTGCGGTCCCTCGTCGTCGTCGTCGCCGTCGTCGGTGGTCTCGCCGGGGAACGACGGGCTCATGCCGCCGCCACCGCCGTGACCGCCGGCGTCCATGCCGGTGTCGGCGTGGACCTGCTCGATCTCGGGGATCTCTTTGACCATCCGGCTCTTGATCGCCTGGATCGTCATCGGCGAGATGCCACACCCGCTGCACGCGCCGCCGAGCTGGATGTGGACCTCTCCGGTCTCGCGGTCGATGTTCTGGATCGCCGCGCTCCCGCCGTGCATCTGGATCTGGGGGAAGTTGCGCCGCAGGAAGTTGGTGACCCGCTCTTCGAGGTCGTTCCCGTCGTCCTGAGTGTCCGTGCTCATGGTGACCGATAGGGAGTCCGCGGTCTTAGGCCTTTGGTTCACCCTCCCGGCCCGCGGGCCCCGGACGGTCCCGGCGGCGCTTGCGGCGCCGATCCGGCCAGTTCAGAGCACGAACGGGCCGCGCTGTCGGATGGGTTCGCCGTGCGGTCGCCCCGCCACCGCGACCGCCCGGAGCGTCTCGTCGCTCTCCAGTCGGACGCTCCGGCCGTCCGCGACCGGCAGTACGTCGCCCTCGCCGAAGGCGTCTCCGTCGACGGTCCCCGCGCCTTCGACGCCGTAGACGAAGCCGGTCCACTCCTCGTCGGGCTCCCACGTCCAGCCCTCGGAGACGCGGGCGTCGAGATACTCCATCGGCGTGCGGAGTTCGATCGGCGAGCCGTCGCCGACGACGGTCCGTACGGTCGCGCCGTCCAGCTCGCGGATCGGGAGCTCGTCGGTGGTCGCGTCGGCGTAGTCCGGGTCGGCGTCTTTGTCCGCGCGCGGGAGATTGACCCAGAGCTGGAGCCCGTTGCACGCCGCGCCGTCGGCGGGAAACTCCGAGTGTCGGATGCCGCTTCCCGTCGTGATCCGCATCGCCTCGTTCTCGTAGGCGGTGTGTTCGACGCCGAGCGAGTCCTCGTGGTCCATCCCGCCTTCGATCATGTAGGAGACGATTTCGAACCCCTCGTGGCGGTGCATCGGAAACCCCTTCTCGGGGTCGATGTAGAACCGTTCGAACAGCACGAACGGGTCGAGGTGGGTCGGATGGGCGTCCGTCGGGAAGGCCCGATTCGAGTTGACGCCGGTCCCGTGTCGGACTGTCTGGCCGGCGACCGGCCCGACTCGTCCGTCGGTAGCCTCGCGCGATGTCATGGCTGTGAGGAGGCGCTCGACCGGGATAAGATTGACCATTTGGTAAAGATACTTGACGGCCGAGCCCCAACGTCCCGACGGCGCGCGGTGAGACTCCGACGGGTCGAGTCGAGGACAAACGGTTGGCATCCGTTTCGAGCCCCACGAGGCGAGTCTCGCGCCGCGACGCTTTCGAGTTGTCCGGCGAGAGCCCTCTCAGTCCGTCCCGACGATCGGACAGGCCTCGCCCGCACAGCCGCGTCGTTTCGTCTCCACGGATCTTTAGGGTCCTCGCGCGTAGTGAGGGGTATGACCGCCTCGCAGACGGCCCCCGACACGCGGGAAGCGATCATGGAGGCCACGTTCCGCGCGCTCAGCGAGCACGGCTACTCCGACCTCCGGGTCCGGGACATCGGCGAGGAGTTCGAGAAGAGTCGGACGCTCATCCACTACCACTTCGACGGGAAACACGACCTCATCTCGTCGTTTCTGGAGTACCTCATCGGGCAGTACGAGAGCCAGTCGAAACTCGGCGACGACGAGGACCCGTGGGAGGCGCTGGACGGCCGGATCGATCAGTGTCTTCTCGGCCCCGAACTCGGCGAGAGGTTCGACCACTGGGAGCGCATGAAGGTGTACCACGAACTGTTCGCCCAGGCCCAACACAACGAGGCCCACCGCGAGGCGTTCAACGAACACTACGAGGTCATCCGGGGCAACATCGAGCACGTCCTGCGGGCGGGCATCGAGCGCGGGAGCTTTCGCGCGGTCGACGTCGAGGACACCTCTCAGTTCATCACCGACGTCATCCACGCCGCTCGCGCCCGCAGGATCTCTCTCGATCACGACGACGCGCCCGAACAGGCGAAGCGAGCGATCGCCGCGTTCGTCTATCCGTCTCTCGCTCCCGCCGACGCCGAAGGAGCACGAACGCGCCGCCCGTCCGACTGAGACGACCCCGCGACCCGGTTCAGCTATTCTGTTTGGGGTTCCGATCCAGAAGCGCTTCGAGCCGTATCTCGCGTGTTCTTTTCCGTTCGGCGAAACGTAGCGCCACCTCGACGATTCTATATAGCGCTATGTGATTTATCGAGGCTGGTAGTCCGGTTTAATCACTCAGAATAGATCTGGGGCTGGAGTGGCTAAATCCCCAAGGAAGTCGCTAATCGCGACTCTGCCCGAGTCTCATCAGTGGGATCGCAGAGTGCGATTTGGGCCTGCGCTTCGTCCACGCCGATGATCACGACCTTTAGCCCGTGTTTCTCCGCAATCCCGTGGATTGTATCCGGGGCGTACTCCGGGTCGGCCGGCGTGGCCGAAACGAGTGGTAGCCACTCGACAATCCGAAACGGCCGTGGGAGACTCTCTGGGTTGAGTTTCCCGTCTCGCGGTAGTTCCCGACCACCCACAAACCGGAGAGATCCGAGGACGATTTCCCCGTTATCGAAACTCGAATCCGGGGTATCCCGCTTCGCTCAGTTCTCGTCTTACTGCTCGAATTCGCTCATCGGATAGCACTGGTCGCGTTGAAAGAGGAACTAAGTGCAACGCCCAGTACACGCCCTGTACTGAACGGACGGTTTCGACCTGTCGAATAAAAAATCGTCCTACCAACTACTGTTATTGCGCCGAGCGGCCACGGCCACGACTCGCGAGGGACTCACTTCTCGAAATCGAACACGCGGCGCAGTTCGGTCTCGATCGTCTCGACGTAGACGTCGAGCAGTTCGTCCAGTTTCTCCTCGTCGACGAGCACGCCCTGCAGTCGGTCGGCGGGGTTCTCGGGGAGTTCGACACGGAACTCGCCGTCGTGTTCTCGCGGGCTCCGCCCGCTCGAATCGTCCGCGGAGCTCCGCTCCGCGCTACTCTCGTAGAAGGGCTCGCTCTCGTTGAGCACCTGCTGGTCGATGGCGTGGACGAGCTCGGAGTCGTACCGGTCGTTCATCCGCTCGAAGGCGTTCTTGTACGCCTTCTGGAGCTCGTTGAAGTAGTTCGCGTACTTGTCCTCGAACCGCTCCGGGTCGAAGTCGGCCATACGTCGGCGTTGGACCAGCGCGGGTAAAAGTCGGCCGGTGCGGGGCGATCGCGCCGGACGCCGGGACGGTGTTCGATCGTTGTAATAAACTTCATATCGCGATATAAAATCGAGATACGTACGCCCGCCGCGACGCTATGGTGCGGTCGTCGTACCTTCGGCGGCGTGCCCGAACCTCGTCTGGAGGCCGGCGTCGGAAGGCGTCGATCGACAGGACCCCCGAGAAACGTCGCGACAGTCGCGGCCTCGCACGGTGGGATCGTGGCGTAGAACTACGACAGCTGTTCGCCGACGAGTTCGTCGGCCAGCGCGAGGAACTCTTCTTCGGTCCCCTTCGGCACCGTCGCGCCCGCGGCCACGTCGTGGCCGCCGCCGTCGCCGCCGACGGCCCGCGAGGCTTCGCCCATCACGGCCGAGAGATCGAGTCCGCGCCGGGTGAGCGACGGCGTTCCGCGCGCCGACACTTTCACCTCCTCGTCGTTCTTCTCGGCGAAGGCGACGATCGGCGTCCCGCGCTCGACGCCGTCGGCCCCGACCGCCATCCCGGCGATGATCCCGACGATGGTCTCGCGGATCCGATCCCCGGCGTGGAACCACTGGACGTGGTTCTCGCGGGTGACCCCCGACTCTTTGACCCACTGGAGGCCCTCCGAGAGGTTCCGGCGGTGGTTCGCGAGGAGCCTCCGGGCCCGCTCCAGGGCGGCCCCGCGGTCGCCGAGACACACCGCCAGCCCCACGTCTGCGCGCTCGTATCTGGCGGTCGCGTTCAGTAGCGTCGAGAACTCGCTGACGTCCCGAAGCTCCGTCCCGGCGGGCTCGTCGGTGAGGGTGTAGGTGGTCCCGATCAGACCGTCGATTCGGTCGGCGCTGACCCCTTTCGAGACGGCGCGCTGGACCAGCGCGCTGGCGACGGTCTGGCGCTCGTCGTCCGAGAGATCGACCCACCGGCGCCACTCGCCGTCGTCGGCCTTGAGGTCGATGTCGAGCCCGTCGAGAAACCGGATCGCGCCGTTCTGGTCGTTCGAGACGCCGGGGATGTAGACGTCGCTGGCGTACTCGAGCAGTTTGGGGAGCGGGCGGGTCTGTTTGCCGTACAGCGCGAGGTCGGTGCTCGTCTCGAGGACGCCGGCCGCGACGCCCTCCTCGACGATCGAGCGGTTCGCGCCCACCAGCTCGCCGTCGGTGGTCTGCATGTCGCCGACCGCGCCAACGACCGCGAGCGCCGCCAGATCGCGGTTGTCCTCCGCCTCGGGTTCGAGCGCCCGCGCGAGCACGTAGCTCGCGCCCGCCCCGGACAGCTCCGAGGAGCCGTCGATGTCGAACAGGAGAGGGTTGAGGTGGAACTCGGTCTCGGCCTCGGCGGGCCGGTGGTGGTCTGCGATCACCGGCGTGAAGTCGCCGGCGGCCTCGTGGTCGCTGATGATATCGAGTTGGCCGCTCCCGAAGTCGGTGAACAGCACGGTGTCGTAGTCGGTCGCCGCGATGGCCGCGAGTTCTTCGGCGTCGAGCTGTTTGCTGAAGACGGTCTCGAACGAAATTCCGGCGCGTTCGAGCGCCGACGCCGCGATCGCGGCGCTCGTCAGGCCGTCGGCGTCGATGTGCGACGCGAGTAGCACGTCGTCGGCCCCCCGGAGGCGGCCGGCACACGCCGCGGCGCGCTCCGCGAGGGCGGGGACGGGACCAGCGCAAGCCATTCGAGAGGGGCTTGGTCGGTATTACGTATAAACCTCAGCTATCGGTCCGCGGCCGTTCGGCTCCGCGCTCGCTTCGCTCGACCGTCTCGACGACGTCGGGCGTCGAATCGGGCGCTTCGTTCTCGACGACCGCTCGGTCGGGCAGGTCGGGGTTCGGCTTCCGGCCGAGGGTGAGCAGACGCTCGGTGAGCGTCAGCTCTTCCGGGCTCGGGCTCGGCTTCTCTATCTCCTCGTACTCGACCGCCACGCCCTCGGACTCGGCGGCGATGCGGACCGCACACAGCTGATAGGACGGGTAAAACACCGGCGGCAGGACCCCGATGACGCCGTCGCGGCGGTGGAGGCGCTTGAGCCACGTCCCGGTGTTGACCAGCAGGCCGTCGCCGACCGACCCCACTGACGGGCGGTGGGTGTGACCGTAGCAGAAGATCGCCGTCTCGGGCGACTCCGCGAAGATCTCGCGGGCGGCCTCCTCGTAGGGTGCCTCGGCGTCGACGGTGAGTTCGGTCTCGAAGACGCCGAAGCGGTCGATGGTCTGTCTGATGTCCCGACGGAGCAGATACAGCGGGACGCCCACCAGCAACAGGAGTCCGGTGACCGCCACGTTGACCACGAGGAGCAGGTAGACCGCCGTCCCGGCCGCCCCGAACTGCGCGAGGAACCCGGCGAGCGAGTCGACGGGCATCGACCAGACCCCGACCAGATCGAGCCCCGCGAGCACCGCGAGGAGCGCGCTGACGTTGAACAGCAACAAGAACGGGACGAGCGCGTACCGCAGGAGGGGATTCATCTCCCGGTAGAAGTACTTCGAGAACAGCCAGACCGGCATCCGCTCGGTGGGCGTGACCGCCTGCACGTCCTTCAGCCAGTTGTACCGGCCCCGCTCGGAGAGCTTGCCCGCCCGACTGGTAACGAGCGTGTTGTAGTAGTATCCGAGCGGGGTGGCGTTGGGGTTCTCCCAGTCGTCGATCCGGTTGTTCGAGTCGCGCTGGTGGCCGTGTTCGAAGTGGATCGTGCGCTCGCCGACGCGACGGGTGATCGACTCTGATTGGACGAGTTCGACGTTGTACTCGGCGAACCGCTCGACGTACGCGTCGTAGGCCGCGAGCTCGTGGTCGTGGTTGCCGGCCAACAGCGTGATCTGGACGTTCTCGCCGGTCGCCCGGAGCTGTTCGAACAGCGCCGGGTAGGTCTCCTCGAGGACGTCGAACTTCTCGATTCCGTCGACCGAGGTGAACTCCCACAGCCCGAAGGCGTCGCCGTTGATCACCAGCTCGGCGTTCTCGTCCGTCTCGGCCAGCCGTTCGAGGAAGCCGAGCAGTTCGTCGAGAAACTCGACCTCCTCCAGTTGCTCGTCCCCGCCGATGTGGAGGTCGCTGATAACGTAGTAGACCCGCTCTCCGGCGGTGCTGTCCATCGATTTAATGTCCCGAATCCGGCTGTAAAGGTCTTTGGTACGGTGTCGCGACTCTGCCGCCCTCGGGGTGTTCGCCGGGCGTCGGCCGTCGCCGGCCCGGCCGAGGGCACTACTCGTGGTAGGTCGGGGCGGTCGCCTCCACGACCGCGCACGCGAGCGCCTCGAAGTCCGCCGCCTCGGGCACCACGTCGACCTCGATGCCGGCGGCCTCGGCCGTCTCGCGGGTCGGCGGGCCGATCGCGCCGACGACGGCGTCGTTCAGCCCCGCGACGGCGGCCTCGCGGACGCCGCGCTCGGCGGCGGCGTCGAGGAGGTGCTCGACCGTGAGCGAGGAGGTAAAGAGCGCGGCGTCGAGGTCGCCGTCGGCCGCGAGCGCGGCCGACTCGCCCGAGCCCTCGGGTCTGACGAGCCGGTAGAGCACCGTCTCGTGGACGTCCGCGCCGGCCTCGGCGAGCCCCTCGGTCAGCACCGCGCTCCCGTGGTCGCTCCGGGCGACTTCGACGCGCGCGCCGTCGACCCGGTCTTCGAGCGCCGCGACCAGCCCCGCGGAGGTGTACTCATCGGGGACCACGTCGACCTCGTAGCCGTGCTCGCGGAGCGCGTCGGCGGTGCTCGATCCGATGGCACAGACCGCGGCGTCGCCGGGCTCCCAGCCCGCCTCGGCCGCCAGCTCGACGCCGGTCTTGCTCGTCAGGACGACGTACTCGCCGGGCTCGGGGGACGCCCCGGTCGGCCGGACTTCGAGCATCGGGTCGGCCACGGGGTCGGCGCCCAGCGAGTCGAGTAGCTCGACCGCGTCGTCGAGGCGCTCGTCGTCCGGGCGGAAGACGGCGACCCGAACGTCCCGGCTCATTCCCGCTTGCCCTCCGGCGCCGGCTCGTCGCGTTGGGCGGCCTCGATGAGTTCGGCCGCGCCCCGCTCGCGGAGCTCGGCCGCCAGCTCCTTGGCGGCCGAGACGTGGTTCTCGACCGGCAGATCGCGGGTCGCCTCGATCTTCTCGGTGCCGTCCTGTGAGAACACCTGCACGTCGACGTGGACGCCCTCGCCCTGAATCAGGCCGTGGACGCCGATCGGAGCGACACAGCCCCCGCCAAGCTCCGCCAGAACGGTTCGCTCGACCGTGGTCTCGACCCGCGTTCGGGGGTGGTCGAGCACGGTGTTGACGTCGCCCGCCAGCTCGCTGTCGAGGGTCGTCACCGCCAGCGCGCCCTGCCCCGGCGCGGGCACGAACTCGCCGGTCGGTAGCTCGGCGTACTCGAGGTGGTGGGCCAGCCCGCTGCGTTCGAGTCCCGCCTGCGCGAGCACGATCGCGTCGTACTCGGTGTCGACCTCCCGCTCTAGGGCCCGGCGCTCGACCTCGGCGAGGTCGTTGAACCACTCCTCGACGGTGCGGTCGAACTCGCCCTCGTACTCCTTTTTGTGGCCCTTCTTCGCCATCGCTTCGGCGCTACGTTGCTCTTTCTCGGCCTCGGTCCGAGCCTCGTGTTCGGCCTGCAGGGCGGGCGCGAGTAGCTTCTCGGCTCGCGTGTCGACGTTCCCGCGGAGCGGTTCGACCGTCAGGTCGGGCCGGCGGTGTAACATCTGTGCCTTCCGGCGCAGGCTCGACGTGCCCACGACCGCGCCGTCGGGGAGTTCGTCGAGCGTCGCCCCGTCGGGCGTGATCAGCACGTCGTTGGCGCTGGCGCGCTCGGGGATGGCCGCGACGATCAGGTCGTCGGGGTGGTCGGTCGGCATGTCCTTCATCGAGTGGATGGCGCCGTCGAGCTCCCCCGACAGCACCTTCTCGTCGAGGCTCCGGACGAACGCCCCGGTCTTGCCGAGCCGGTGGATGAGCTCGTCCCGGATCTCGTCGCCGGTCGTCTTGACCTCGACCAGTTCGACCTCGAAGCGCCGGTCCTCCAGGGCGGCTCGGACCTCGGCGGCCTGCCGGCGGGCGAGGTCCGACCCCCGCGTGGCGAGGCGTATCTGGGTCGCGCGTGTGCTCATGCCCGAGTGTCCGCGTCCGAGGTTGAAACCACCTTCGCAATCCCCCGTCGTCGGCTCGGAACGCCCCGATACAAGTGGCTCCGGAGACGTGTCAGGCGTATGCCCTTCACGCCGTTGCATCTCGGCGTCGGAGCGGGCCTCGGACTGCTCTGTTTCCGGTGGCTCGACTTCCCGACGTTTCTCGCCGCGAACGTCGTCGTCGACGCCCGCGCGGTACTGGTGTTCTTTGGCGTCCTCTCGGGGCCGATTCACGGTCCGCTCCACACGCTCGCGGTCGGGACGCTCCTCGCGGCCGCTCTCGCCGTCCTCGCTTTCGTCGCCAAGCCCGGGGTGAACCGCGCTCTCCGACCGGTAGGGCTGGCCCAACCGCGCTCGACGGTCGGCGTCGCGGCCGCCGCCCTGACCGGGGTGTACGCCCACGTCGCCCTCGACGCCACACTGTACGCCGACGTCCGGCCCTTCTACCCCTTCCCGGCGAATCCGCTCCTCGGAGTGCTCTCGCCGACCGAGGCGTATCTGGTCTGCGTCGCGGGGCTCCTCGTCGGCGTCGCGCTGTACGCGGCGAAGGTCGCCGCGTCGCTCCGCGGCATCGAGACGCCGCTGTGGCCTCGCTGAGGGGTCTCGTCGGGCTCGGTCTCGGCTTCTGTCCGTCTCCGGGCGGGCGGGCGGCGACGCCCTTGCCGGACTCGAAAACCACTTCGGGGGGCCGGCCGAACCGACGACCAGTGAGGTGGCGATACCGCAACACAGTGCTCGCGCTCGCCACCGTCGCGTTCTTCGCCACGATGGCGGCCCGGCTGGCGATCAGCCCGGTCGTCCCCGACATCACCGACTCGTTCGGCGTCTCGACCGGCGGGGTCGGGATCGCCCTCTCCGGGATGTGGGCGGCCTACGCGCTCGCGCAGTTTCCGAGCGGCGTCCTCGGCGACCGGTACGGCGAGCGCCGAGTGATCCTGACCGCGGTCGGGCTCACGACGCTGGCGAGCCTACTGCTCGCGGCCTCGCCGTCGTACCCCGCGTTCGCGGTGTTCGCGGTGACCCTCGGCGGCGCGGCGGGGCTCCACTACAGCGTCGCGACGACGTTCATCTCGAAGCACTTCCAGAACATCGGGCGCGCGATCGGCATCCACGTCGCGGGCGGCCCGCTCGCGGGCCTGCTGGTCCCGGTCGCGGCCGCCGCGGTCGCCGCCCGGTACGGCTGGCGGCCCGCGCTCTTGCTCGGGGCCGTCGTGGCGGCCCCGACGTTCGTCGCGTTCGCCGCCAGGGTCCGCCCGACCGAGCCTACCCGTCCCGACCAGCCGATGCGCGATCGGTTCGCGCTCGGACCCGTCGCGGAACTGCTCGCCAGACCCGAAATCGCCTACACCACGGTGTTGGCGGTCGCGGGGGCGTTCACCTGGCAGGCGACCGCCTCCTTTCTGCCGACGTTCCTCGAAGTCCACCACGGGCTGACCGCGACGACCGCCAGCGCGCTGTTCTCGCTGTACTTCGTTGTCCACGGCGCGACCCAGCCCGCGATGGGGTGGCTCTCGGACCGGTTCGACCGGGACGCGGCCGCGTCGCTGTCGATGGGACTGGGCGTGCTCGGGTACGGGACGCTCGCGCTCGGGTCGAGCTTGGCGACGTTCGCGGTCGGCGTCGTGCTCGCTGGGGTGGCGATGAGCTGGGGCGCGCCGGTCCAGTCGCGGTTCATCGACAAGCTCTCGGACGAAGAGCGGGGCGCGGGGTTCGGCCTCGTCCGGACGGTGTACATGCTCCTCGGCGCGACCGGGAGCGTCGTGGTCGGCGGACTGGCGGATTTCGCCGGCTGGAGCGTCTCGTTCGGCCTGCTGTCGGCGGTGATGGCGACCGGGTTCACGGTCCTCGTGACGAACCGCGCGCTCGACCTCGGGCTCTGAGCCGGCTCACGGGAACCCGGGGACCCCGACGCGCTCGCTCCGCTTGCGGAGGTAGTACACCGCGAACGGCACGTCCGCGACGAACCCCACGATGATCGGGACCACCGGGCTCCCCGACGTGAGGACCACCGCGATCCCGGTGACGACCAGCAACGCCAGCCCCGGCAGGGCCGCCAGCGCCTGGCGCATCGGCATCGGCGCCCACTTGCCGCTGGTCCGGTCGACGTAGCTGGCGTCGCGGTACACCGCCACCGGGAAGTAGGCGGTGAGGAAGGCGAACGGGACGCCGAGCGCGACCATCGAGAGCTCGACCATCCGCGTCCCGAACGAGAACGCCTCGAACGACGACGCGACGGCGAGCCACGCGAGCGTCGCCAGCCAGAGGACGAACGCTCCGGGGATGGCCGCGACCCAGTACCAGTGGTGTGAGCCGTCGGTCCTGCGCGCGTAGCCGGAACTCATATCGGGTGGTTAGGAGCCGATCGGTAAACCGATGTCGCACGACCGTCGGCTAAAGCGCTTCCTTGTAGGCTTCGAGGGTCTCCTCGACGTCCTCCTCGGTGTGGGCGTAGCTGAGGAACTGCGACTCGTACTGGTTGGCGGTGAGGAACACGCCCTGCTCGCGCATCGCGGGCCAGAACAGCCGCTCCCAGCGCTCGGTTTCTGCGGCGTCGACGTCGGCGCTGTTCTTCGGACAGTGGTCGTACCGCGGACAGTCGGGGTCCTGTCGACAGCCCGCCTCACACTGGCCCTCGGGGTCGCGGGGCCCCTCGCGGGTGAACACGACCTTGAACATGCTGTCGTGGCCCGTGACGGTGTACTCGGGCGCGCGGTCTTCGAGGATGTCGGTGAGGCCGCTCCGGAGCGTCTCGCCGAGTTCGTTGACGTGGTCGTACACGTCGTTTTTCGCGGCGAACCGGAGCGTCTCGAGGCCCGCGGTCAGCGACAGCGGGTGGCCCGAGTACGTCCCGGCCTGGAACACGTCGCCGGTCGGGGTGAACTGCTCTATGATCTCTGCGGGGCCGCCGACCGCCCCGACCGGGAAGCCGCCGCCGATGACCTTCGCGAGCGTGGTGAGGTCGGGTTCGACCCCGAACTTCCCCTGCGCACACTGGAGGCCGCCGACCCGGAAGCCGGTCATCACCTCGTCGAAGACCAACAGCGCCCCGTGGTCGTCGGTGACCTCCCGGAGGGTTTCGAGGTACCCCTCGACCGGGCCGACCGACGCGCAGTTGCCCAAAATCGGCTCGGCGAGGACGGCCGCGATCTCGTCGCCGCGCTCCTCGAACACCGCCCGGACCGCCTCGGCGTCGTTGAACGGGACGGTGATGGTCTCCTCGGCGAACGCCTCTGGGATGCCGTCGGAGCTGGGCGAGCCGATCCCGCCGGACTTGCCCTCGACCAGCGTCGAGGGCTGGGCGCCGTGGTAGCCCCCCTGCATCACGACGATCTTGTCCCGGCCGGTGTACCCGCGCGCGAGCCGCACCGCCGAGGTGGTCGCCTCGGTCCCCGAGTTGACGAACCGGACCATCTCGACGCTCCGGACGTGGCGCGCGATGAACTCCGCGAGCTCGACTTCGACCTCCGCGGGCGCGCCGTACATCGGGCCGTCGGCGAGCTGGGACTGGATCGCCGACTCGACCGCCTGGGGCAGATCGTGGCCGAGCAAGAGCGGGCCGTAGCCCATCACGTAGTCGACGTACTTGTTGCCGTCGGCGTCGACGACGTGTGCGCCGTCGCCGCGCTCGACGAAGAAGGGGTACGGGCGGGTCGCCCGGACGGGGGAGCTGACCCCGCCCGGCAGGACCGAGAGCGCCCGGTCGTACAGTTCACGCGAGCGATCGTCGTGCATGGACGGTGGTTCGGACTCCTGCGTGAAGTCCATTTCTGTCTCGGCGACCCGGCCGAGACGGGCGCGGGTTTCACCAACTGTTATGTCTCGACCGCGTCTCGGTCCGTTCAACGACATGGTCGACGCGCCACAGGACCCCCGCGAGAACCTCGACGAGGAACTGGACGAGATCGAAGACGAGATGGCCGACGTCAACGACGACATCCGCGAGCTGATCCACCAGCTCCGGGACCGCGAGGACGCCCCGCTCCGGCTCGCGGTCCGGTTCAGCGCCGACGAGTCGGACGTGCTGTTCGTCCGCGAGGACGTCCGCGAGCGCCACACCGACGACGAACTCGAAGCCCGCATCGAGACCCTCGTGATGAAGGGGCTGGGCGACCCGCCCCGCGAGGAGCCGCTGTTCGACTTCGGGAGTCTCGACGCCACGATCCGGTGGTACGAGAACGTGCAGGTCGCACACTTTCCCTACCGGGAGTGGTCCGGGCTCGCGTTCGTCTTCGACCGGCGCGAGTCTCCGATGGTCGATCTGGCGAAACAGCACCTCCAGGACGAGTAACCGGCTCAGAACCGCGTCCACGACCGGGGACCGAAGTCGTCGCCCCGGACCCGGAGTTCGGTGGCGTCGTCGGTCTCTCGGACCTCCACGACCGCGTCGAACACCTGCGTCAACTGCTTTGCGACCTGCCGGTCGCCCCCGACGGTGTCGAGGGTGAACACCCCCGCGAAGCCGGAGCTCGCGACCCTGCCGGTGATGACGTGGAGGAACTGGTAGACCCGTCGGATGTCGGCGTACATGAGCACCGGCGACAGCGAGTCGAACCCGAGCCGGGCGTGGCCGATGTCGTCGCTGTGGTAGAACTCCCGCATGAACCCCGAGAACTCGATCCCGATCCCGGTGAGGTCGCCGGGATCGGTCACGTACCGGGTCGTCTCGGTCTCCCGGACGGCGTCGATCGATCGGCGCTTGGTCACGCAGTCGACGAACCGAAGCTCCCACTCGTCGGCGTCGTAGCGCCGGCCGAACTCCTCGCGAAGCCGGGCCGCGGGCTGTTTGGTCGAAGCGAGGATGGCTCCCCGATCGGGCGTGTCCAGCAGTTCCACCATCACCGAGCGCTTTCTCGTCAGGGGCTCTCCGGCGACGAGCACGTTCGTTCCGCTGTCGAGCGACTCGGGCGACAGTGGGATCTCTCCGTCGGCGTCGGACACGGTTACCGGAACGGTCTCGACACGACGTTAAAAAAGTGGCACGTCCGCACCGGGCGCGTCGGTCACCGCTCGCGTCGGAGGTACGCGCCGGCCGCGCCACCGAGCGCGCCCGCGACGACGAGATAGGCCGCGACGACGCCGGCGATCGCGACGGCGAACACCGTCGAGATCGCGAAGAACGGCGCGAACCCGACGAACAAGAAACTGACGACGAACCACGCGATCAGGAACACCTGGACGGCGGCGACGCCGCCCGAGAGCGCGCCGACCCGCGCGCCCCCGGCGAGGTCCGATCGTTCGAGGTAGCCGGCGACCCCGCCGCCACAGAGCGGGGCCAACGGCAACAGTGGCGCGGTCACGAGGGCGACACCGGCCCCGATCAGAACGTTCCGGGGTGTGCTCGGCTCGTCGGCCGGGGCGGGATCGCGGTCGCGAGCGGTCGCTCGATCGCGGGACACACGGCCCGATTACGGACGTGATGTCATAGATTTTGGCAAAAAACGGTCGTCGCCGAAGCGAGCGGTCGCGACTACACCGCTTCCGTCCCGCGCGCGCCGGTCCGGACCTGCACCGCGTCCTCGACCGGAAGCACGAAGATCTTCCCGTCGCCGGGCTCGCCGGTGTCGGCGGCCTCCCGGATCGCCTCGACGACCTCGTCGGCGGGCACGTCCGCGACCGCGCACTCGATTTTCGCCTTCTGGTGGAGGTCGACCGTGTACTCCTCGCCGCGCCACTGGCCGGTCTTGGCGGGCTGGCTCCCGCGGCCCGAGACGTCGGTCACCGTGATCGACGGTGCGCCGACCCGCGCGAGTGCGGTCTTGACCTCCCCGAGGCGATCGGGGCGCACGACGGCGGTCACCAGCTTGATCTCGCCGGCGTTGGGGAGTTCGCCCCCGTCGGTCCGGACCGCGTTGGCTCCGCCCTCGGTCACGTCGGAGCGGCCGAACTCGGGGTAGGTGTCGACGCCGTGCTCGGCGCTGTCGAGGCCGTCGAGTTCGTGTTCGCGGGAGACGCGGGCCTGCCCGACCGCGCGGAACAGCCCGAACACCGCGCCGGTCGCCGCGACCGTCCAGAGCGTGATGACGCCGACGCCGACCACCTGCGCGATCAGTTGGCCGACGGTGAACCCCTCGACGCTGAAGAACGGCAGGAGGATCGCGCCGAGCATCCCCGCCGAGCCGTGGACCGGAAACACCGCACACACGTCGTCGATCTTGAGCCGCGTCTCCACGAACTCGAAGACGATCGGTAGCTGGGCGCCCGCGAGAAAGCCCGACGCGATCCCGCCGTACCAGGTGAGGAGGTCGGCGCTTGCGGTCACGCCGACCAGCCCGGCGAGCAGGCCGTTTGCGACGTAGAGAGTGTCGACTTTCTCGGTCTTGTACAGCGACACCGCGGCCGCGCCGACGGCGCCGGCGGCCATCCCGAGCGTGGTGTTGAGCGCGACCCGGCCGACGTACGCGAAGTCGCCGAGCGCGAGCGCCCCGTCCTCGACCGCGAAGACGGTCGCGGCGGTGCCGACGTTGAAGCCGTACCAGCCGAACGCGAGGACGAGGGTCCCGAGAACCGCGAAGGTCAGCGAGTGGCCGGGGATGACGTTGGCCGAGCCGTCGTCGTTGTACCGCTCCAGCCGCGGGCCGAGCACGTAGGCGGCGGTCAGCCCGGCGACCCCGCCCATCCCGTGGACGATCATGCCGCCGGCGAAGTCGGTGAACCCGAGCTGTTCGAGAAAGCCCAGCCCCCAGGTGAACCCCGTGACGACCGGGTAGATGACCGCCGCGAGCAACAGCGTGTACGAGACGTACGCCCGGAGCTTCACGCGGCCCGCGACCGCCCCCGAGACGATGGTCGCGGCGGTCATCGCGAACACCGCCCCGAACAGCCAGTCGACCCACGCGTTCGGATCCCCGCCGTCGAGCGTGGCGAACGCGGCCGCCTCGCCGGCGCCGGTGACCGCGCCGACGACCGACGAGAGGCCGGCGCCGACGAAGAAGAACGCCACGACGCCGACGCTCCACGTCAGGAGGTTCTTCGTGAGCTGGTTCGCGACGTTCTTCGAACGCACCTGCCCGGCTTCGAGCATGGCGAAGCCGGCGTGCATGAAGAAGATGAGAAACGACACGACCAACACCCACACGAGGTTGACGCCGTTCGCCAGCACCTCGGGGTCGACCTGCATCGGCGCGGCCGTCATTCTCTCACCTCGGCCGGCACTTCGACCAAATCGTCTGGACGACTGTGCAGGAATATCTCGTATTCTTCTGCATTCGGTTGTTGCATTACGATATATCGTGACGGCAAAGCGCTACATAAGGATACGCGTTGAAATGATACAAAAATTAATCTGGTCGGTCGACGCTCGTGAGATACATAATCGGATACTACCGATATAAGGCTGTATTCCGTCCAGAAACGCCCCGGTCGACCGGTCGACTTCCGACCGTTCGTCCACCGGGATCGCCGGCGCGAGGCGGTCGGCGTCGGAGCATCTCGCGCGTGAGCACCCATCCGAACGGCCGGGAGAAGCGCTCTGTTCCCGGCGCTCTCAGAGCCGTTCGGCCACGTCCTCGGCGAAGTACGTCAGGATCAGATCGGCCCCGGCGCGCTTGATCGAGATCAGCGACTCCAGCGCCGCCGCTTCGAGGTCGAGCCACCCCTTCTCGGCCGCCGCGTGGAGCATCGCGTACTCTCCCGAGACGTTGTACGCCGCGACCGGGTGGTCGAACTCCTCGCGAACGTCCCGGACGATGTCGAGGTACGGGAGCGCCGGCTTGACCATCAGCGCGTCCGCGCCCTGCTCGATGTCGAGGCGCACTTCCCGCATCGCCTCGCGCCTGTTGGCGGGGTCCATCTGGTAGTGTCGGCGGTCGCCGAACGCCGGCGCGCCGTCGGCGGCGTCCCGGAACGGGCCGTAGAACGCCGACTCGTACTTGGCGGCGTAGCTCATGATCGGCACGTCCCGGAACGCCGCGTCGTCGAGCGCCGACCGGATCGCCCCGACCATCCCGTCGATCATCCCCGAGGGCGCGACCATGTCGGCCCCGGCCGCGGCGTGCGAGACCGCGATCTTCCCGAGGAGATCGAGGGTCTCGTCGTTCTCGACGGTCAGCCGGGGGTCGGCGCCGTCGCGGGCGCCCTCCTCCAGAACCCCGCAGTGGCCGTGGTCGGTGTACTCACAGAGACAGACGTCGGTGATGACGTAGGCGTCGGTGTCGTCGACGATCCGGCGGGTCGCCTCCTGGACGACGCCGTCGTCGGCCCACGCCCGAGTGCCCCGCTCGTCTTTCGACTCGGGGATCCCGAACACCATCACCGACTCGACCCCGGTCGAGCGCACCTCCTCGACGCGCGCGACCGCCTCCTCGACGGGGACGCGCTCGTGGCCGGGCATCGATTCGATGGGGACTCGCTCGTCGGTCGTCGCGTCGACGAAGACGGGCGCGATGAGGTCCGACGCGGTCACGTCGGTCTCGCTGACCATCCCGCGGACGCCGTCGCGCCGGAGCCGGCGCGGTCGGTCGGTGAGATTCATATCGGCCCTTGCGGCCCCGGTCCCAAAACCGCATCGTTCGCGGTCACAACGCATTTAATCGCCCGCACTGACGTGGTAGCTGATGGACGTGTCCTCGCTCGCGCTGGTCGCAGACGTGCCGCTCGCTTCCGGAGTCGCCCTCCTTCTGGCGGGGCTGGTGCTGTCGAACGCGACCGACACCGGTCGGATCCGGGAATTTTTCGCGGACAACGGGCTGTTGTTGCTGACTGTCGGCATCGTGCTCGCCGCGGTGGTCGGCGTCGGTCTCTTTTTCATCGGGAACGAGGAGCTCGCCCGCCAGTGGCTCGACCAGTACGGACTGCTCGCGCTGTTTTTGATCCTGATCCTCGAGGGCGCGATGCTGCTGTACTTCGCGCCCAGTGAGAGTCTGGTCCCGCTCGGGGTGACCCTGCTCGCGGAGGGCCCGAGCGACCTCTCGTCGATCGCGGCGGTCATCCTCGTCGCGGTGGTCGGCGCGACGATCGGCCAGTACGCCCTCTTCTTGCTCGCCAAGCGGGGCGGCCGGGAGTACCTCCTCGGCAAACGCTGGTTCCGGATCGACGAGGGCCAACTCGACCGATTCGACGGCTGGTTCCAGCGGTGGGGTCGGATCGTCGTGCCGGTGAGCAACGCCCTGCTTTTCACCCGCGGGATGCTCACGGTCCCGGCGGGATTCGCGGAGATGCGCGACTGGGAGTTCGTGGTGCTGTCGGCGGTGGGAACGCTGGCCTTCCAGACGTGGCTCGCGGCCGCCGCGCTGTACGCCGTCGAGATCGGGTTCCTCGGCTTCCTGTAGGCGGTGGCGCTTCGGCGACTTCGCAGGGTCGTGTTTAGTTAAGAGTGAAGGATGAGGCGGGAGTGATTTTGTGCTGATCCATGGCCAAAATCACCCGCCTCAGCGGTTGTAGTGACTGGATCGACTTGGAGTTTGTGGAGCGTGAACGGACAC
>NZ_SBIR01000015.1:0-103420 GCF_004521895.1 Halorussus marinus | reverse complement strand
GAGACCAACACCGAGGAGCGCTTCGAGTTCAAAAAAGAGGAGAGCTCCGCGCTCAAGTCCGGCAAGGGCCTCACCGAGGAGGTCGTGCGGCTGATCAGCGAGGACAAAGACGAGCCCGACTGGATGCTCGACCGGCGCCTGCGTGCGCTCGAGCACTACCAGAACATGCCGTTGCCCACCGACTGGCCCGGCCAGCCCGACCTCACCCAACTCGACATCGAAGAGATCGTCCCCTACATCCGCCCCGACGTCGACAAGCGCGAGGGCGCCGACAGCTGGGACGACCTCCCCGAGGACATCCAGGACACCTTCGAAAAACTCGGCATTCCCGAGGCCGAGCGCAAGGCCCTCTCCGGGGTCGGCGCTCAGTACGAGTCGGAGGTCGTCTACCAGAACATGCAAGAACAGTGGGAGGAGAAAGGCGTCGTGTTCTGCAACATGGACGAGGCCGTCCGCGAACACGAAGAGTTAGTGAAGGAGTACTTCATGACCTCCTGTGTCCCCCCGTCGGACAACAAGTTCGCCGCGCTCCACGGCGCCGTCTGGAGTGGCGGCAGTTTCGTCTACGTTCCCGAGGGCGTCACCGTCGAAATGCCCGTCCAGGCGTACTTCCGCATGAATTCGGAGGGCATGGGCCAGTTCGAACACACCCTCATCATCGCCGAAGAGGGAAGCGAGGTCCACTACATCGAAGGCTGTAGCGCGCCCAAGTACGGCAGTCACAATCTCCACAGCGGCGGCGTCGAGGTCTTCGTGGGCGAGGACGCTCACGTCCAGTACTCGACCGTCCAAAACTGGAGCAAGAACACGTTCAACCTCAACACCAAGCGCGCGCTCGTCGAGAAGGGCGGACGCATGGAGTGGGTGTCCGGAAGCATGGGGTCGAAGGCGACGATGCTGTACCCGTGTTCGGTGCTGAAGGGCCGAGGCGCGTCGGCGAACCAGATTTCGATCGCGTTCGCGGGCGAAGGCCAGAACATTGACACCGGTGCGAAGGTCTATCACAACGCGCCGCATACGAACTCGACGATCGAGTCGAAATCCATCAGCAAGGACGGCGGGCGCACCAACTACCGGGGGCTGGTCCACATCTCGGAGGGGGCCGAACACTCCTCGACGTCGGTGGAGTGTGACGCTCTGATGTTCGACAACGAGTCGACGTCGGACACGATGCCGTACATGGAGATCGACGAGTCGAAAGTCGACGTGGCCCACGAGGCGACGGTGGGGAAGATCGGCGACGAGGACGTCTTCTACCTCCAGTCTCGAGGGCTCGACGACGACGACGCAAAACAGATGATCGTCTCGGGGTTCATCGAACCCATCACTGAAGAACTCCCGATCGAGTACGCGGTCGAACTCAATCGGCTCATCGAACTCGAAATGGAGGGGAGCCTCGGATAGTCTCCGAGTCGGCCTCGTCGCCCGGTTTCCTCACGCGGTACGAGGACGTTTCGCTTCTTCTACGGCCAGTTACGCGCGTGTTTCTCGCTCGGGTGATCGCCGACAGAATGCGATAACCGTTTAGGCGAGAAAGAATTTGAGTCGTGTATGCCAGACGACCCCGCCACCGACGAACCCGAGCAGACCGACGGCGGGGCGGACCTCGAACTCGACGAGATCCTCTCGTTACTGAGCGAGCGTTACCGCCGCCACGCGCTCGCGGTCGTCGACGGCCAGCCCGAGCCGATACCCATCGAACGGCTCACCGATCAGGTCGCCGGCCGAGAGTTCCAGCGGCCGCCCGACGACGTCTCGATGATAACTCGGACCCAGATCGCCACCGCGCTCCACCACAACCACCTCCCGAAGCTCGAGGAGTCGGGCGTGCTCACCTACGACAGCGACGAGGGAGAGGTGACGGCGGTCGCGGTGAGCGGCACGCTCGCGAGCTTCCTCGACAAGATTCGGCGCCACGAGGGGTGAAAAGCGGGGTCGGGACGCCCCAACCCCAAAGTCACTCTCGTCCGTGGGCTACGACATGGGAGATCAGACCCACGACGAGGCGGGACGCTCGTCGGTCGGCCGACTGCTCGCGCTCGCGCTGGCGTTCGGGATCGGATACGCTGTGGGATCCCGGAGCACCGGCGACGCCGGAACGCGAGACCGCGCCGCGCGGGAACCGACCGAGATCACGATCGACGGGGACGCCGGGGAGCCGGCGGGCGACGAGGAGGCGGGCGTGTAATCAGTAGCCGGACGCAGAGCCGTCTTTTCTCGGTTCGGTCGCGCCCGACAGCGTCTCGCCCTCCCGGCGGGTGATCTGGGCGCCGCCGAACGAGACCGGCGGGAGCACCCGCACGTCGTGGCCCATCCGGGCGAGCTTCGACTGGACGTTGCCGTCCATTCGTCCTTCGACCGCGAGCGAGCCGTCCTCGCGGTAGCGCCACCGGGGCTGGTCGAGCGCGGCCTGCAGGGGCATGTCGTAGTCGACGATGTTCGAGATGACCTGAACGTGGCCTTGGGGTTGCATGTACCCGCCCATCACCCCGAACGCGGCCCAGTCGTCGTCTCCGAAGTCGGCGACAGCGGGGATCAGTGTGTGGAAGGGTCGCTTGCCGGGTTCGAGGCTGTTGGGGTGGTCGGGGTCGAGCGAGAACGACGAGCCGCGGTTCTGGAGCGCGATGCCGGTGTCGCCCGCAACCAGCCCGGAGCCGAAGCCCGCAAAGCGGGAGTTGATGTACGAGACCACGTTGCCCTCGTCGTCGGCGACCGTCAACAGGACCGTATCGGCGTCCTCGGCGTTGGCGTTCGGAACCCCGAACGAGACGTCCGAGGCGGTGTCGTCGACGTCGGCCGCGCGCTCGGCGGCGTACGACTTCGATGCGAGCGGCGGGATCTCCTCGTACTCGGGGTCGGTGATGTAGCGGTGGCCGTCGTGGAAGGCCCGCTTGGTCGCCTCCGCGAAGTAGTGGACGCGCTCGGGCGAGTCGATCGGGTGCTCGCCCGCTCCGAGCTCCTCGGCGATGTTGAGCGCCTCTAAGGCGATCAGGCCCTGATTGTTCGGCGGGAGCTCGTAGATCTCCGCGCCGTTGTACGTCGTCGACACCGGATCGAGAAACTCCGGCTCGAAGGCCGCGAGGTCCTCGACGGTCATGAACCCGCCGTGGGACTGTATCTCGTCGGCGATCTGCTCGGCGATCTCGCCCTCGTAGACGGCGTCTGCGCCCTCCTCGGCGATCCTGCGCATCGACTCGCCGAGCTTCGGGAGCCGAGCGGTCTCGCCGACGCTCGGGGCCTCCCCGTCGAACAGGTAGGCCTCGCGGGCGTTCTCGTCGGTGAAAAGCTCCTCGGCGCCCTGCCAGTAGGAGGCGATGACCTCCGACACCGGGTACCCCTCGGTGGCGTATCCGATCGCGGGTTCGAGCGCGTCGGCGAGCGTGAGCCGGCCGAGCTCTTGGACGGTCGCCTCCCACCCCCGGGCGGTGCCGGGGACCGTGACCGCGTGGGGGCCGTAGAAGGGCATTCCGGCCTCCTCGGTGTCGTCGACGGCGTAGCCGCCGTCGTCGGGGTAGTACGAGGAGATGTCGTCGGCCTCGCGCAGCGACTCGCGGACGTTCTCGATGGTGGCGTCGGCGGGCGCGCCGCCGCACGAGCGCATCGCGCCCACCTCGCCGTCGGCGGTCCGGTAGAGCGCGAACACGTCGCCGCCGAGGCCGGTGCTGGTGGGTTCGACTACGTTCAGCGCCGCCGCCGTGGCGACGGCGGCGTCGAAGGCGTTGCCGCCCGCCCGGAGGATCTCGACGCCCGCCTCCGCCGCGAGCGGTTGACTCGTCGCGACGAGGCCGTTGGGCGCGTACGTCGTCGATCGTCTGGACGCGAATCTGTCGAGATCGGGGTCGGACATGGGTAACGATTAGCGAGACGGGGCTAAAAACGACCGGGAAGGGGCAGAGAACGAGTCGCCGGGCGACTCAGACGCGCCGGAGGACCGCGAGCGACCCCGGAACGTCGGTGTCGTTGGTCTCGAACCGAACCTCACGCAGGTCCCGGACGCGCCACCCGTCGGCGAACGCCTCGCGAACGTCGGCGCCGGCGACGGGGGCCGGCCCCCAGTCGGCGGGCGCTCGCTCGGCGAAAGAGAGGACGTACGCGCGCCCGCCGGCCGGGAGCACGCCCGCGAGGCTATTGGGCGTAGGCGTCGCGCTGGACCGGATCGAGCGCGTGGAACAGGCCGCAGTCGAACGCCGCGTCGAAGGGTCCGAGGTCGGGGTCGAGGTCGAGCGCGTCGCCGACCCGGAAGGTCGCGTCGAGATCGCGCTTGCGGGCCGTGGGGCGCGCCCGCTCGACCGCGCGCTCCGAGACGTCCACGCCGACGACCGAGCGCCCGCGCGCGGCGAGATAGCAGGCGTGGGTACCGGCGCCACAGCCCGCGTCCAGGATCCGGCCGTCGAGAGCGCCGGCCTCGACGAGATCGACGAGCGCCGGTTGCGGGCGGCCGTTCTCCCACGGGGGGTCGCCCTCGTACGCCTCGTCCCACCACGTCGCGGGATCGTCGGTCATGTCGCCGAAACGTTTTCCGAGCCACTAAAGCCGGGCGATCACGCGGCGCTCGGTCGGTCTGGCGCGCGGTCGTTGTCGGCGAGGGTGAGGTCGGTCGCGCCGAGCGCGGAGACGCAGACGAGGTTGTCCGCGATAGTGGCATTCGGGACGGTCGCCGAGCCGTGCTCGACCGCGACGCCGGTGGTGTGGCTCTCGGCGCGGCCATCGAGGACGTGGCCGCCGCCGTCGAACGTCACGTCGGCGACGCGGATCTCGACGCACGACTGGGAGATGGCGGTGTCGCCCGCGCGCTCGACGTCGGCGGTCAGCAGGTACGTGCCCGAGTGGGTGATGGTGGTACGGGAGTCGACGGTCAGCTGGGTCGGCGCGGCCGCGTCGGGGCCGGAGACCGAGAGGGCGTGTCCTAACGACGACCCCGCCGAGGCCGAACGGTGAGTCGGGGTTAGCGCGGGGTACGGGAGCGTCTCGGCCGCAGGACGCGAGCGGGGACGACGGGTCGGTGCGATCGACCGGTGTTAGAGGAACTCTCGAGCGCGGTCGCCGAGCGAGCCCGCTCACCGGCCGTCAGTGCGACACGACTCGCAGACGGCGACCGACGCGGAGATCTGGTCGTTGCCGGCCGCGACTTCGACGACGGTTATCGGCACCCACTCTCGGCAGTACGCACACCGCTCGATGGCCGCAGTTCCCGTTTCCATACTGGCTCACTCAAACTCGGGGTATTCAAATGTTACCCTGACTGTCAGCTAGTATATATAAGCCTTGTGGCCTCGTGTCGGCGAGGCAACGGGCGGATCCCCGCGACGGTTCGGAAGCTGAGACGGCCGGCGACGGCCAGAGCGCAAGCCGTTTGTCCGTGCCGGCCCTACCGCGTGCCAGTGACCGACACCGGAGACGAGGCCGGCGGCGAAGTCGCCGACGGGGACGAGAGCGCGGTGGACGATGCCGAGGGCGAGCGCGCCGAGGCGGTCGACGTCTCGGCGTTCCACGACGCCGTCGAGGAGTTCGGACGCCCGGTCGTGACCGCCGAGGAGGTCGCGCGGGCGCTCGATCGCACGCAGGCCGAGACCGCCGAGGAACTGGCAGGGTTGGCGGGCGAGGAGGGCGTCGAGCGCCTCGACGTCTCGACCGACCCGGTGGTCTGGTATCCGACCGACTGGGGGGCGGTCGCCGACCGCGAGCGCGTGGTGGTGTTTCCGAAGCGCCGCGAGCTGGTGGTCGACCAGCCGACCCAGTTCACCCGGGCCCAGCTCTCGCAGTTCGCCCACCTCGTCGAGACGACCCACGAGGGCGGGTACCTCTATCGAATCCGACAGGAGGACGTCTGGGCCGCCCCGTACGACGACCTCGACGCTCTGCTCGGGACCGTCCGGGACGTGGTTCCCGAGCGGTCGGCCCACCTCGAAGACTGGATCGAGAGCCAGTGGAAGCGCGCCCGCCAGTTCGTCCTGACGACCCACGAGGACGGCTACGTCGTCCTCGAAGCCGCAAGCGAGGACCTGATGGGCAACGTCGCACGCCAGAAGCTCGACGAGGGCCAGCTCCGGGCGCCGATCTCGGACACCGAGAGCTGGGTCGCCGAGGGGGCGGTCGCCGAGATCAAGCGCGTCCTCTACGAGGCGGGCTACCCCGTGCAGGACGAGCGGGACCTCGAAACCGGCGAGCCCCTCGACGTGGCGCTGACTCTCGATCTCCGGCCGTACCAGCGCGAGTGGGTCACCGAGTTCGTCGAGACCAAATCGGGCGTGCTGGTCGGGCCGCCCGGGTCGGGCAAGACCGTCGCGGCGATGGGCGTGCTCGAAGCGGTGGGCGGCGAGACGCTGATCCTGGTCCCCAGCCGGGAGCTCGCCACCCAGTGGCGCGAGGAACTGCTCGCACACACCACCCTCGACGAGAGCCAGATCGGGGAGTACCACGGCGGCACCAAGCAGGTCCGGCCCGTCACGATCGCCACCTACCAGACCGCGGGGATGGATCGGCACCGCCAGCTGTTCGACAAGCGCGAGTGGGGGCTGATCGTGTACGACGAGTGCCAGCACATCCCCTCGAACGTGTTCCGGCGCTCGGCGGACCTCCAGAGCAAACACCGGCTCGGGCTCAGCGCCACGCCCGTCCGGGAGGACGACCGCGAGGAGGAGATTTTCACCCTCGTCGGTCCGCCGATCGGCACCGACTGGGACGCGCTGTTCGAGGCGGGCTACGTTCAGGAGCCGGAGGTCCAGATCAGATACGTCCCGTGGGACGACGAGACCTACCGGAACGAGTACGGCACCGCCCACGGCCACGAGCGCCGCCGGGTCGCGGCGAGCAACCCCGCGAAGTTCGACGAGATCCGCCACCTGCTCGCCCAACACCCCACCTCGAAGGCGCTGATCTTCGTAGAGTACCTCGACCACGGGACGGCGATCGCCGAGGCGCTCGACCTCCCGTTCATCAGCGGCGAGATGCGCCACGCCCGCCGGGAGCTGTTGTTACAGGAGTTCCGGACGGGAGAGCGCGACGCGCTGGTGGTCTCGCGGGTCGGCGACGAGGGGATCGACCTGCCCGACGCCGAACTGGCGATCGTGGCCTCGGGGCTCGGCGGGTCGCGCCGGCAGGGCTCCCAGCGGGCCGGCCGGACGATGCGCCCGACCGGCAACGCCCGGCTGTACGTGCTCGCGACGCTGGGCACCACCGAGGAGGAGTTCGCGCGCCAGCAGATGTCTCACCTCTCCTCGAAGGGGGTCCGGGTGACCGAGCGCGACGCCGAAGCGGTCGGCGAGCGCGACCGGACCGAGTAGCCCGCCGGCCACCCCCGACCGTACGGCGCGGTTACCGAGCCGGTACGCGCGGCGTTCGATCAGTTCTTGCAGGAGCTACTCGCGCGTAGCCGATGCCAAATTCTCCGACAGCAAGTCCATAACAAAGGGAAACAGCGGAATACGGTCGGTATCATCGCATGCGCGTAGATAAGATAGCGAGCGTCGCACTGACACTGCTGGTCGTCGCGTCCGTCCTCCCGACGGGCATGGTCGGAACCGCGGGCGCACAGGAGGCTTCGAACCGGTACGTGATCACACAGGGCGACGAGTGCTGGGAAGTGACACCGTTCGAACCGGGCGATCAGAACCCCGAGTACCCCGAGGAGACGATCCGACCGCACGTCGAGATCGTCGACGAGACCGAGGAGTTCGGCTACGTGCCGAACCGAAGCTGGGACGGCTCGCCGACGATCGAGTCCGTGATGGACTACCGGTACCGGGATCCCGAGGGCAACGTGAGCGACAACGGTCAGGCGTGGGGCCAGATACCCCACTACGCGCCGTGGCTCTCCGAGCCCTACTGGAAGGAGCCGTGGGCGTACGGCACCTACGGACTGTGGAACTGGTCGACGAACCAGGAGAGCCACATGTTCTTCTACGACGGCCCGGAGGGCGACAGCCTCGTCGTCCGCCACGACAAACTCTACGACGACACCGGGATCGGATCCCACGGCCCGTACAACGGGGAGCACTTCCATAGCACTCGCGAGGGGTTCATGAGCCCCCAGCCGGGCGGCGGGGCGGTGTCGTTCGTCTTCCGCGACCTGCCCGCGGGCGAGTGGGCGTACATGGACGACCTCTACCCCGAGGACATGGACGCGCTCTACTACGACTCGGGCGAGTTCGACTACGACGAGGACCGCCACACCCGCTACGGCCACCGCGACAACAACTACGGAGCCGTCCCGATCGAGAGCTACGACGGCAACAGCGACTTCACCGCCCACTGGCGGTGGGGCGATCACGGAACGGACGGCGGCGCGTACCGCGGGCTACAGAACCTCGGATACGGCGAGAGCATCACCATCGAACCGTACTTCAACGAGGAGTCGTACCACTGGAGCAACTACTGGTGGCGCTACGACGAGCAAAACGACACCGTCACCGACTGGGTCGTCCGGCGGAAAGGCGACGACAACGTCCGCCTCGACATGGACGAACCGGTCACCATCACCCGCGGGGGCGAATGTACGAACGCGGACCTGAGCGCCGACTACGACGACCCGGAGGTCGGCGGGCCAGTCACGTTCGACGCGGGCACGGACGCCGCCGAGTTCTACTGGGACCTCGACGGCGACGGCGAGTACGAGCGAAACCGGACCGACCGAACGATAACCCACCGATACGACGCGAACCGGACGGGCGAACGGACCGTCGAGGTGCTGGCAGAGTCCGCGGAGGGCACCGAGAGCACCGACTCGATACCGATCACCGTCCGACCCGCCGAACCGCCGACCGCGGCGATGAGCGTGGCGTCCGGAGACGTCGGCCTCCCCGACTACCACGTCGAGGGCGAACGGCTGGTGTTCGACGCGAGCAACAGCACCGACAACGGCCGCATCGACCAGAGGTCGGTGACCTGGACCTTCGGCGACGACAACTCGACGGTGACCGGCGAGACGCGCACCGCCCATCGGTTCGACCAGAACGGGAGCTACGAGGTGTCGCTGACGGTCGCCGACCGCGGGGGACGCGAGGCCACCGTCGAGCGGACTATCGAGATCGAGGCGCCCGACACCGCGGACCCCGAAGCGTCGCTCGACGCCTCGCCGACCGCGTTCGAGGCGGATACGACGGTCGAGTTCGACGCGAGCGCCAGCGACGACAACCGCGGCATCGCCGAGTACCGGTGGGACCTCGACGGCGACGGCGAATACGAGAACGCCACCAGCGACCCCGTGACGAGCGCCGTCCCGCCGTACCGCGCGAACGGCACCTACGAGGCCGCCGTCGCGGTCGAAGACGGCAACGGGAACACCGACAACGCGACGGTCGCGCTCGACGTGACGCCGGCCGAGGACCCCACGATCGGGAACGTGACCGCCGACGGCGACGCGCCCGCCGCGGCGACGATCACGGCGGGCGACGTGGTGGACCTCTACGCCAACGCCACCGACAACGTCGGGATCACCGAGTACGCGTGGGACCTCAACGGCGACGGCGAGTACGAGCGGACCACCGCCGGCGCGACGCTCTCGCGGGAGTTCGACGCCGGGACGTACGACGGGAGCGTCCGGGCGAGCGACGCCGCGGGCCACGCCGCCACCCGCGGGTTTTCGTTCACCGTCGACCCCGGTCCGGACGCCGAACTGGCGGTCAACGCGAGCGAGGTGAACGCCACCGACCCGCTCCGGTTCGACGCGAACGGCTCGACCGCGCCCTCGAACGTGACCGAGTACCGGTGGGACTTCGACGGCGACGGCGACCCCGAGCGGACGACGGGCGCGGGCGAGGACGCCGTGATCCACCGCTACGACGCGAGCGGGACCTACACCGCAACGGTCACCATCGGGACCGAGCGCGGGAACGCCAACGAGGCCGCGGTCGAGGTCACCGTGAACGAGGGCGAGCGCGCCATCGACGACGAGGACGACGGCGGCTCGACGGGCGGCTCCATCGGCGGCGGTGGCGGCGGTGGCGGCGGTGGCGGTTCGGCGAGCCCGCCGGCGGTCGTGACCCAGATAGAGCGCGCCGGGGCGAACGCGACGCTGGTCGACGTCAGAAACGGCCGCGCCGACGAGACGGTGTCGGCCGATCTGCGCGAGACCGGCGTCGCGAACGCGACCGGCGTCCGTTTCGACCGCCTCGACGTGAACCTCGACAGCGACGACGCCCACGTCGCCTTCGAGGCGGTCGCGAGCGCCAAAGCGCCGGGCGAAGCGCCGGCGCCGACCGCGAGCGACCGGACGCTCGCGTCCCTCGACGTGAGCGCGAAGTACCTCGAAGGCGGCGTCGAGAACGCGACCGTGTCCTTTGGGGTCGAGCGCGCCGCGCTGGGCGAACTGCGCGGCGCCGCCGACGTGTCGGTGTACGGCTACGACGGCTCGTGGGAGCGCCTCGACGCGACGATGGTCGAGGAGGCCGACGACGGCTACCGCTTCGAAGCGACGACCGACCGGCTGGGCGCGATCGCGGTCGGCGCCGACCGGACCGTCGAAGTGGCCGACGCCGCGCTCGCCGAGACCGCGGTCGGCCCCGAGGGCGCGGTCGAAGCGACCGCGACCCTCCGGAATCCGGGCGCGTCCGACCGCACCGTCCCCGTCAGCCTCGCGCTCGACGGCGGGACGGTCGCGACCGAGCGCGTCTCGGTGCCAGCCGGCGAGCGGACGGAGGTGACCCTGCGTGCCGACGACGTCGAGCCCGGCACTTACGAGGCGACCCTCGGCGGGGACGAACTCGGCGACCTGACCGTCGAGGAGGGCGCGACCGGCCCGGCCGACGTCTCGGTCGTCGATCTCTCGCTGTCGTCGTCGAGCATCGAGGCCGGCGAGACCGTCGCGGTCACCGCCACGGTCGAGAACGCCGGCGGCGAGCCCGGCACCGTCGATCTCACCCTGTCGATGTTCGGCGAGGACCTCGAAACCGAGACCGTCGAGGTGCCCGGCGGCGAGCGCCGTGAGGTCACCTTCGAACAGCGCGTCGACGCCGGCGGAACCTACACCGTCGGCGTCAACGACGAGACCGCGCGCCTCGAAGTGACCGGCGAGGACGACTCGGACGCGGACGGCCAGACGCCGAGCGTGCCCGGATTCGGCGTCGGGACCGCGGCGGTCGCGTTGCTCGCGGCGGCGCTGCTCGCGCGACGAGGCAAGTAACGGCCCCGCGACATTGAAACAGCTCGCGCCCCAACTACCCCACGAATGCACTCGAACGACCCCGACGAACCCGCCTGCCCGGTCTGTGGCGAGCCGTACGACGAGCGGCTCCTCGTCGAACGGGGCGACCGGTGGGCCGACGTCTTCGGCGGCCAGCCGCTGTCGTTCCTGAAGCGCTACCGGCGGCGGTGCGCGAGCAGGCAGGACGTCGAGCGCGAGACAGCGACCGGGGAGGGCGAGCGCGTCGTGTACTTTCACAACGACGGCGCCCCGGCGGGCGCCCGGTAGTCCGACAGCGGCTCACCGCCCCGCCCAGTCGAACTCCGACGCGAGGAGTTCGACGTCCCGTCGGAAGTCCGCCGCGGTCTCGAACCGGGCGCGCTTGTCGGCCGCGAGCGCCCGCGCCACCAGATCGTCGACCGCCGCGGGGACGCCGGGCGAGCGGTCGGTGACCGGCGGCGGCTCCGCGACGGGCGAGTCGCGGACGATCTCGCCGGCGGCGTCGACGAACGGGGGCCGACCGGCGAACAGCGCGTACGCGAGCGCGCCCAACTGGTAGACGTCGGTGGCCTGATCGGGGCGGCCGAACGCCTCGGGGTCGAAGTGCTCGGGCGCGGCGAACGCGGGCGGGATCGGCGGGGAGGCGACCGCGGCGAGGGGCTCGCCCAGCCCCCAGTCGCCGACCTTCGGCGCCGGCCACGCTCCGAGCACCGTCGAGAGCCCGACCGCACCGGGCCGAAGCGCGCCGTGGACGACTCCCCGAGAGTGGGCGTGAGAGACCGCCCGCGAGAGGCAGTGGACCGTCCAGAGCGCCCGCTCGAAGCCGACGGAGCCGACCGCATCTCGGAGCGTGCCCGCGTCCATGAACTCGGTCGCGATCCACGGCCGGGGCCGGTCGCCGCGGGCGAGGACCGGCGCGACGTGGTCGTGGTCGTCGATGCGGTCCCACGCCCGGAACGCCTCCGCGACCCGGTCGGCGTCGACGCCCGCCTCCGATCGGGCCGTCCGGAGCGAGACGACGACGGGCCGGTCGTCCGCGCCCGCGGCCGGCGCTCGCGCCTTCCGAGCGGTCGTCACGGGGTCGCCGCCCCGGTCGGCGAGCCGCTCGAACCCCCGGAAATCGACGTCGATCGGCGGCGGCGAAGGGATCGCCTCGGGCGGGCCGGTCTCGTCGGGCGAGTCGCGGGCGTCGGAATCGACCGCCGATTCGTCGTCCGCCGCGGCGTCGGTCCGGACCCGGATCGACCCGGTCGCGCCGCCCTCGTCGGTCACCGCGACCACGCCCGCGTCGTCGGGCAGGAGATCCGCGATCTCCCCGCCGGCCTCGACGGTCTCCGGGAAGCCGTCCTCGTCGAGTTGGCCCACGAGCCGTCGGAGCGCCTCGGCGGCGTACTGCCGGACGAGCCCGTCCCCGTCCCGGACGAGGTCGGCGAGCCGCGACAGCGCGGGCTCGGCGGCGTGGGGGTACTCGGCGGCCACGGCCGAGAGCGCGAGGACGTTGTTCTCCCGGACGAGCGGGTCGTCGTCGGTCAGCGCGCGCGCGAGCGCCTCGGCCGCGGGGCGGCCGCGCTCGGGGCGGCGGTCGGCGACGATCGCCAGCGCCCACGAGGCCCCGCGCCGGACCCACTGGTCGTCGTCGTCGAGAAGCGGAGCGAGCCGCGACTCGACCGGGAGCCGGACCGATCGGTCGGGATCGGACGCGAGCTCGGCGAGTCCCCACACCGCCTCGGCCCGGACCTCGGGATCGTCGCTGTCGAGGCGCGAGGCCAAGGCGTCGGCGTCGTCGTCGGCCCCGCTCCAGCGCTCGCGGGCCGCCTCCCGGAGCCGTCGGATCCGCTCGCGCTCGTCGGTCTCCTCGGCCATCGTCGGACGGGAGGTGACCCGGACACAACAAAAGTGTTCCTTCGGCGCCCTACTCGTCGAGGAGCGCCGCCAGCAGTTTGCGCTCGCCGACCCGGAGGTGCTGGTGGAACGTCGGCGCCGAGACCCCGAGCGACTCGGCGACCTCCTCGCCGGTGCTCTCGCGGGGCCACTCGAAGAAGCCGGCGTAGAACGCCGCCTCCAGCGCCGAGCGCTGGCGGTCGGTCAGATCGTCCTCGATCGCGGCCCGGAACTCCTGGACGGTGCGGTCGGGACGCTTGCGCTCGCGCTGGGCGACCACCTCCGCGCCGGGGATCCGGTCGGTGATCGACTCGATGGCCGCCCGCACGTCGGCGTTCATCGGGAGCTCGACCACGCTCCGGCCGCCGTCGGCGGTGAACCGCGACTCCCGGAGAGTCCCGCCGTGATCGAGCAGGGTCGAGAGCAACGACGGCCCCGTGTACACGAGCTCGAACAGGTGGCCGTCGTCGTGTTCGTTGACGAGACGGGCGCGCTCGATGTCGGGGTCTGGCTCGGCGCGCTCGCGGAGTCGGTCGGGGTCGATGCCGTCGACGGTCACGAAGTGGACGAACGACCCGTCGGTGTTGATCGTCACGCCTTCGAGGGTGAACGTGCAGTCTTCCTCGCGGGCCGCCCGCGAGAAGAACCCCTCGCCGTCGGTGACGTCGAACTCGACCTCGACCACGTCGTCGGCCAGCAGGGCGCGCTTGTTCTCGACCGCGTTGATGGCGTGGCCGATGGTCTCGCCGAGCTCGGAGAGGACCGCGGTCTCGCGGTCGTTGAGCGCGTTCGCCCGGTCGGCGTAGACACAGAGGACCCCGTAGGTGGTGTCGCGGTACCGGAGCGGGATCGCCGCCATCGACCGGAAGCCCCGCGCGAGCGCCGGCTCGCGCCACGGTTCGAACACCGCCGAGTCCGCGATCGACTCGATCACCTGCGTCTCGCCGGTCCGGACCGCCCGCCCCGCGGGACCGGTCCCGTGGTCGTCGTGGTCGACCGGGACGGTCACCGCGTCGAGGTAGCCGTCCGCGGGCCCCGTCGAAGCGGTCGGTTCGATCCGGTTGCCGACGATGGTGGTGCCGGTCCACGCGAACCGGTAGTGGTCGGAGTCGGCGAGCCGGTCGCAGACCGCCTGCTCGATCTCCTCGCGGGTGCCCGCCCGGACCAGAAGCTGGTCGATGTCCCTGATGACCTCGTTGATGCGGTCGAGTTCGGCGAGCTGTTCGCGCTGGTCGGCGAGTTCGGCCTCGTGTTCGGCGCGGTTGAGCGCGACCTCGGCGTTGGCCGCGAGCACCTTCGTGAGGTCGATCTCGTAGTCGTCGAACGCCCCGGGCGTCGTCGACACGATGGTGAGCACTCCCCAGTCGCCGAGCGGAAACACCGCGAACGCCCGGACTCCCGACGCGCCGTCGTCGTGGGCGCGCGGGTCGTCGTAGGCGTTGTCGAAGTGCTCGGGGTCGCCCGACTCGAAGACGCTACCGACGATCCCCTCCCCGGGCGCGAAGTCCGGCGTCTCGCCGATCTCGACGGTCGTCTCGGGCGGAACGATGTAGGGTTCGAGCACCCCGGCGTCGTCGTTCCACCGGAGCACCGTCGTGTGGGGGATGTCGAGCACCTCGGCGGCGGTCTCGACCGCGGTCTCGGCGATCTCGCGCTGGCTCTGGGCCGCCATCAGCCGCCGGCTCGCGCCGTGGAGCGCGTCGAGCATCTCCTCGCGCTCGGTGCGTTCGGTCACGTCGTAGTAGAGCTCGACCCGACCGCCGGCGTACAGCCCCGACTCGATGGGGCGGCTCCGGTGCTGGAGGTACCGCTCGGCCCGGCCCTCGGCGGGCGTGACCCGACAGGAGAACTGTTCGACGCCGGTGTTGTCCTCGTACGTCCCGACCACCGTCTCGGCGAAGTGCGCCGAGTCCTCGACCGTCGGGGCGATGCGCTCGTCGACGAGCGTCGCCTTGTCGCGGCCGAGCAGGTCCTCCCGGTCGACGCCGAAGTACTCCTCGACCGTCGCGTTCGCCCACGCCACGTCGAACTCCTCGTCGAGGACGAAGATACCCACGTCGGTGTTGTCGAGCACGTCCTCGGTCATCGACCGGTGGCGGCGCTCGCGTTCCTTGCGCTCGGTGATGTCGGTGTAGATGACGTAGTTGCCGGGGCTCCCCGAGACCTCCGCGTTGCGCAACAGGAAATCGCGGATCCCGTCGGCGGCCTCCCGGCGCACCTCGGCGTCGACGCGCTCGCCGGCCCGCACCTGCTCGTTGAGCCGCTCGGCCGCCCCGCGTTCGCCGTCGGGGGTGATGAGGTCGTCGAGCGACCGGCCGACCGCCCGGTCGGCGTCGTAGCCGAACACCGCCTCGAACGCCTCGTTGACCGACCGGACGATGGGTTCGCCGTCCCGGAACTCGTAGTCTGCGATCGGTTCGGGGACGTTCTCGAACAGCGCGGCGAACCGGTCGCGCTCGGCCCGGAGCGCCGACTTCGACTCGACCCGGACCAGCGCCTGGACCGCGTGTGAAAGGAGCAGTTCGGCCAGCCGGGCGTCCTCGCCGTCGAACTCCCCGACCGACCGCGAGGCCGCCTGAAACACCCCGCGGTCGCCGACCGGGACGCTCAGGAACGACCGGTACTTCTCGTCGAGCACCTCGGGGCCGTCGGGGCTCTGGGCGTCGTCGACGACGTAGGTCTCGCCGGTCTGGTAGGTCTTGCCGGCGAGCCCCGCGTCGGTCCGGAAGTCGGGGTAGTCGTCGGTTTCGAGCTCCGAGGACGTCGCCCTCGCGACGAACCACCCGTTCTCGTCGACGTCGATGCTACAGCTGTCGAACTTCAGGATCTCCTCGGCGGCGTCGACGGTGCGCTGGTAGATCTCGTCGGGCGACTCGGAGCTTTCGAGCCGGACCGCGACGTGGTGGAGCCGCTCGATCTTCTCTTTCTCGCGCGAGAGGTCTCGCTCCAGTTGCTTGCGGTCGGTGATGTCGGTGTAGATGAGATAGCCCGCGTTGTCCTCGCCGGGCATGTCGGCGTTTCGCAACAGGAAGTCCCGGTAGCCCTCGGCGGTCTCCCGGCGCACCTCGGCGTTGATCTGCTCGCCCGCCTTGACCTTCTGGATGTGGTGTTCGGCCTCCGCGCGGGCCTCCTCGGGGACGATCAGCTCCTCGGCCGCCTCGCCGACCGCCTCCTCGGCGTCGTAGCCGAACACCGCCTCGAAGGCCGGATTGACCGCCTCGATGAGACAACGGCCGTCGCGGATCTGGTAGTCGACGGTCGGTTCGGGGATGTGCTCGAACAGCGCGGCGAACCGGTCGCGCTCGGCGGCCAGCGCGCGCTCGGACCGGATGCGCGCGAGCGCCTCGCGCATGTGAGCCACCAGCAGTTCGGCGAGCTCGCGGTCGCTCTCGTCGAAGGAGTCGGACTCCTTCGAGACCGCCTGAAACACGCCGGTCTCGCCGATGGGAACGGTCAGCGCCGACCGGTAGCCGGTCGCGGCCGGGTCGACCCCGGCCTCGCGGAGGTCGCCGGTCCGGATCGTCTCGTCGGCCCGGAGGGCCCGCGCCGCGAGCTTGTCGTCGGCGTCGATCGGGGTGGTCGTGTAGTAGCCGTCGGAAGGTATCCCTTTCGAGACGGCCCGCGGGACGAGCACGTCGTCTTCGACTATATCGACCGCCGCGATGTCGAACTCGAGCAGTTGCTCTGCGGTCTCGACCGCGAGCCGACACACCTCGTCGGCGGTGTCGCAGGCTTCGAGCATCACCGCCACGTCGTGGAGGTCGCGGGTCTTGCGCCGCTCCTCGCCGAGGCGCTCTTCGAGGCGCTTTCGCTCGCTGACTTCCCTCACGATACACGAGTAGTAGCGCCGGCCGTCCCGGACCGACTCGGTGACCGAGACCGCGAGCGGGATCTCCTCGCCCTCGCGGTCCCGTCCCGGGAGCTCGACGTACTCGCACTCGGCGGTCGCGTCGGCCTCGCGCAGTTCCGCGATCGCCGCCCTGACCGACCCGCGGACCCGCTCGGCGAGCAGGCGACCGACCGAGTCGCCGACCAGCTCGGAGGGGTCGTAGCCGAACACCCGTTCGGTCGCCGCGTTGGCGAACAGGATCGTGCAGTCGTCGTCCAGCGTGAGCATCGCGTCGGGCGAACACTCGACCAGCGTGCCGAACCGGTCGGCGAGCAGGTCGCGAGACCGCTCGGTCTCGCGGCGATCGAGCACGCGCGCGACACGGCGAGCGAGCCGAGCCGGCCGGTCGTCGGACGGCCGGGCGGAGACGAACTCGACGCCGTCGGGCGCGTCGGCCACCGAGTCGGCCACGAGGACGCGCCCGACCGCCGGGAACAGCTCGCCGACGGTTTCGAGCAGGGTGATGCCGTCGGTCTCGGGGAGGTCGGGCCCCGCGATCACGCAGTCGAACCGCTCGGCGTCGAGACGGCCCAGCGCGTCGGCCGCCCGCGACTCGGTTTCGAGCGTGAACGACGGGGCGTCCGCGACGCCGTCTCCGTCGCCGGCGTCGACGTACAGTACGCGACGCAGGTCCCCGTCGTGAGGGCCGCGTTCTACCGACTGCGGGAGCATGTTAGTCGTGACAGATCCGCCACGGTTGTAACGGTTTCGTCTGCACCGGGGCGACCGGCTCTTGTGCAAACGTTAAGGCCCGCCGGCGTCACGCCTCGGACATGCGACTGCAGGAGTACTGGGGCGTCGGGCCCAAGACGAGCGAGCGCCTCGAAGCCGCGCTTGGCACCGAGCGCTCGATCGAGGCCATCGAGTCCGGCGACGTCGGCGCGCTGGTGGCGGCGGGGCTGGCCCGCGGGCGCGCGACCCGCATCCTGCGCCGCGCGAACGGCGGCGAGGGGATGTCGGTGCTCGCCACCAGAGACGCCCGGTCGGTGTACAAGGACCTGCTCGGGATCGCGAGCGACTACGCCCTGACCGAGTCGGCGGCCGACCGCATCCGGGTGCTGACCCCGCTCCGCTCTCGGGGCGACGCCGAGGCGCGCCTCGACGCGGTGGTCGACGCCAGAGCGTCGTGGGAGGCCCTCGACGGGACGACCCGCGAGGCGGTCCGCGCGGCGTTCGAGACATACGCCGACGACGGCCTCGACCGCGACGAGGCCGCGGTCCGGACAGCGCTGGCGATCCGGGACGCCGGCGTCTCCGGCGGGGCGTTCGCCGACGTGACGGCGATCGACCGCGACGCGCTCGAAACCGCGGCCGACGCGCTCGCGGACCTCGACGGCGGCGAGGTGGCCCGCGGGGTCGACGACGAACTCGACTCGCTCCGGGACGCCCGCGACGCGACCGAGGCGCTGTCGGCCGACTCGCTCGACGCGATGGAGGAGATCCGGTCGGAGGCCCGGGCCGGCGCGGAGTTCGGCGAGGTGGTCGTCGACTACGTCGCGAGCGAGACCGGCGCGGGGTTCCAGCGGGTCAGAGACGCCGCCCCCGACGACGCCGCCGACGCCGCTGACTTCGTGAACGCGACGCTCCGGGAACTGCTCGCGGCGCTTCGGGAGGCCGCCGACGAGCGCGAGCGGTCGGTCGCCCGCCGCCTCCGGGGCCGGATCGCCGACGCCCGGGCGGCGATCGACGCCGCGGCCGAGGCGGTCGAGGACCTCGCGTTTCACCTCTCGCTCGCTCGGTTCGCGGTCGCGTTCGACCTCTCGCGGCCCGAGTTCGTCGACGACGGGTTCGCGGTTCGGAACGCCCGGAACGTCGGACTCGAAGCCGCCGGCGAGGACGTCCAGCCGGTGACCTACGCGATCGGCGACCACGACGTTGCCGACGGGTCGGCGGCCGACAGCGAGCGGTCCCCGCCGGCCGGCGACCGGGTAGCGGTCCTGACCGGCGCGAACTCCGGCGGGAAGACGACCCTGCTGGAGACGCTGTGTCAGTGCGCGTTGCTCGCCCAGATGGGCCTGCCGGTGCCCGCCGAGCGCGCCGCGATCTCGCTGTCCGACGACATCGTGTTCCACCGGCGCCACGCCAGCTTCAACGCCGGCGTGCTCGAATCGACGCTCCGGAGCATCGTCCCGCCGCTGACCGGCGGGGAGAACACCCTGATGCTGGTCGACGAGTTCGAGGCCATCACCGAGCCGGGAAGCGCGGCCGACCTGCTCCACGGGCTGGTCCGGCTCACGGTCGACCGGGGCGCGCTCGGGGTGTTCGTCACCCACCTCGCCGACGACCTCAAGCCCCTGCCCGAGAAGGCCCGCAAGGATGGCATCTTCGCCGAGGGGCTCGACGACGACCTCGAACTCGAAGTCGACTACCAGCCCCGCTTTGACACGGTCGGCCGGTCGACCCCGGAGTTCATCGTCTCGCGACTGCTCGCGGGCGCCGACGGCCGGGCCGAGCGGGCGGGCTTCGAGACGCTGGCCCGCGCGGTCGGCGAGGAGGCCGTCCAGCGCACCCTCGACGACTGGTCGCCCGAGGCGGCCCGCGAGGCCGAGGACTGAGCGTCGCGACGCTCCCGATTCGCCCGTTCGACGACCGCCGACCACACCATGACAGACGACGCCCCGCCCTCTCCGTGGCCCGCACGCATCGTCCTCCTCGCAGGCGTCCTGCTCGGCATCGCCGGCGCCGAGGCGACGCTCGCCCGCCGAGCGTCGCTCGTCGGCGTCGACCTGAAGGTGTACCATCTGGCGGCCGAGACCGCGCTGGCCGGCGGGGACTTCTACGCCGCCTCGCCGGCCGGCCACCCGTACAGCTACGTCTACCCGCCGGTCACGATCCCGGCGTTCTACCCCTACGCGCTACTCGACGGGTGGGAAGCCGCGTTCGCGGTCCACACGCTCGTCAACGTCGCGGCCGCCGTGGGCGTGGCGGCGTTGCTCGTGGCGTTCACCGAGCGGTATCGCGGGACCGAGCTACCGTGGGTCGACCGCGCGCTCGTCGGGGCGTTCGCGGTCGCGTCGCTCCACTCGGTGCCCTCGATCCTGTACGGCGAGACCAACTTCCCGCTGTTGCTCGCGATCGCGGCGGGGTTCTGGTGGCTCGAAGTCGACGGCGAGCAGACGAAGGCCGGCGTCGCGTTCGCGCTCCCGGCGGTCGTCAAGCTCTTCCCCGCGGCGGTGGGGCTCTGGCTCCTCCGCCGGCGGGCGTGGCGGGCGATCGCGGCCGCGACCGCGACCGGCGTCGGGGCGTTCGCGGTCGGGGTGGCGGCGTTCGGCGTCGACACCCACCTGACGTACGTCGAACGGGCGCTGGTCCCGCGGCTCTCGAACGACCAGTTCGTCGGCGGGCTCGACCCCGCCGCCCAGCTGGTCACGGTGCGCCGGCCGCTGTCGGTGCTGTTCCCGTCGCTCCCGTCGAGCGCCTACACCGCGCTCGGGTTCCTCGCACTGGCGCCCGTCGTCGCGTACACCTTCCGGCGGATCGAGACGCCGATCGAGCGCCTCGTCGCGATCTTCGTCACGATGGCGGTGATGGTCGTCGGGTTCCCGTCGCTACTGCTGTACTTCGCGTTCCTGTTTTTCCCGTTGGTGCCCCTGCTCTACCTGTTCGAGGCCGGGCCCGAGCGGGCGCTGTTCGCGACCGGCGCGTTCGTCTCGAACGTCGCGCTCACCGCGTCGAACGTCGAGATGCTGGTGACCGAGACGCCGATCCCCGACGCGGCGTTCGAAGCGCTGGCGCCCGCGCTCGCGCTGGCGACGCCGCCGCTGTACGGGACGGCGCTGATGCTCGCCGGCTGTGTCCTCGCGGTCAGAAAAAGAGCACCCACGCCAACAGCCCCATCGTGAGGATCGAGAGGATAGCGGGTAGCAACGCCAGCAGGGTCGAGACGAGCCGGCTCAGTCGGCGCTCGTTGTCGACGGGCGTGAGCACGCTGTACCCACACGAGACACACTGCTTGCGGTCGGTGCTGTGCTTTCGCCCGCAGTCTTTGCACTGCCACTGCTTCGGTCCGAGCGCCATCAGTGTTGGCAGACACCACGAACCCGGGGGTGTTATGCTTTGGGTCCGGCCGGCGCGCGCTCCGCCCGTGAGCCCGCCGAACCGCGGGTCGCGCGGCGCGGTCACACGTCCGGGCGCGGGTGGATCGGCCCCTCGCCGCGGGTGAGCCGACCGCCCTCGCGGCCGTTCGCGACGGCGAGCGCCTCCGCGACGACGCTCAGGCCGACTTGCGCGGGGTCGTCGCTCCCGAGGTCGAGGCCGACCGGCGAGGCGATCCGGTCGCGGTCGGCGTCCGAGAGGTCGCGTCCGTCCTCGGCGAGCGCCTCGGCCAGCGCCCCGAAGCGCTCGCGGGGCCCCATCACGCCGACGTAGGGCACGTCGGTGTCGAGCAGGGACGCCAGCGCGAGTCGGTCGGCCTCGAAGTCGTGGGACAGGAGCACGGCGTAGGTGTCGGCGGGCCGCCCGACAGCGTCGGCGAGGTCCGCGGGCCGGATCGCGAGGACCCGGTGGGCGGCCGGAACGTCGCCGGCGTCGATCCCGGTCCCGGCTCCGGTCGGGGTCGCGACCGTCACCCGAAAGCCCGCCTCGCGGGCGAACCGCGCGACGGGGCGCACGTCGAGGTCGCCGGCGAGCGCGAGGAGTTCGGGCGCGGGCGCGTAGCCGTCGACGAACACCGTCGCCGTCCCGCGGTCGGTCTCGGCGGTGATCCGGGCGGATTCGCCGGCGGCCGCGAGGTCGCCGGCCGTCGGCCGAACGTCGGCCAGCACGTCGTCGGGGATCGGTGGCCTCGCGTCGGCGGCCTCGACGCCGCCGTCGGGGGTCGCGATCGCTCGCGCGCCGACCGGCGCCCGGTCGCCGCCCGTGACCGTCACCACGGCGACCCGCTCGCCCGCCGCGATCCGGTCGAGCGCCGGCTCGACGCTCGCGTCGATCGGTTCGACCAGCAGGTCGACGACGCCGCTGTACCCCAGTCCCCGGCCGAGCGTCCCCCCGTCGGCCGTCAGGTCGAACGTCCGGGCGAGCGGGCCGTCGTCGAGCGCCGCCGCCGCGAGGTCGGCCAGCGGGTCCTCGGTGTCTCCGGCTCGCGCCGCGTCGGACTCGACCACCCGCTTTGCGCCCGGGCGGCGGTAAGCCGCCCCCTCGGCGCCGGCGACGGTCGCGAGGACCGCCGGCGAGTCGGCGTCGAGGGCGGCCCGGAGCGCGTTCCGGGCCGCGAGACCGCCGGCCAGCCACGGATCCGTGTCGGCGTCGCTCATGGCGTTCGCTATCGAGCGCGTCCACTTAGCGCTGGCGTCGATGCCGAAAAATGAGCGCCTGCGCGTGACCGAACTGCGAGGGCTACTCGCTCTCGGTCGTCGTCATCTCGCCGTCGCCCTCGGTCGTCATGCTCTCGCCTTCCGCCGTCGTCGTCATCTCGCCGTCGCCCTCGGTCGTCATGTCCTCGCCCTGGGGCGCCGATATCTGCTCGCCCTCGCCGGCCGGGACCATCCGGTAGACGACGCCGGTCTCGCCCTGGGGCACGCCGCTGTCGTTGCCCATCACGTAGAGGCGGCCGTCGTTGTCCCGTCCGAACGAGAGGACGTACATGTTGAGCTGTCCGTTCGGCGAGCCCTCGAGCTGGACCTCCTCCAGCGACCAGAGTTCGCCCTCGCTCTCGGACGGCGTCGCCGCGAAGATCCGGCCCGCGGGGTCGGCTCCCGTCTGGCTGTAGTCGCCGAAGACGTACTTGCCGTTCAGCCCGGAGATGGCGTCGTTGTTGTACATGTACCCGCCGATGATCGACACGCCGACCCCGCGCCCCTCGTAGGTGTGGGGGTACTCGATGACCGGGTCGAGCAACGGCTCGCCGCCCCGGACGTCGTCGGGCGTGCTGTCCGGACAGTCCTCGGGCGGGTCGTTGGGGCTGTCCGTGCTGAAGCAGTGGGTCGCCTCCTTGACGTTCCAGCCGTAGTTGCCGCCCTTCTCGACGATGTCGACCTGCTCGAAGAGGTTCTGCCCGTTCGACGCGACGTAGAAGTCGCCGTCGTTGAACGACGCCTTCCACGGGTTGCGCAGTCCCCACGCGTAGTACTCCGGCAGTCCGTCGTAGTCGGCGAAGTCGCCGCCCTCCGCGAACGGGTTGTCCTCCGGGATGGCGTACGGCAGGTCTTCGCCCTCGTTGTCGACGTCGATGCGGAGCACGCCGCCCATCAGGTTCTGGGTGACGTCCTGCCCGTTGCCGCCCTCGTTCGCGTCGTACCAGTCTTCGACGTGGCCGAGCCCCGTGTCGTCGGCGTCGCCGCCGTCGCCGGTCGGCACGTAGAGGTAGCCGTCGGGTCCGAAGGCGACCGCCCCCGCGTCGTGGTTGAACTGGGGCGAAGGCATCTCGAGCAGTCGCGTCTCGGACTCGGAATCGGCGCTCGAGAGGTCCTCGCTTGCCTGGAACTCCGAGAGCACCTCCATGTGGTCGAACTCGCCGGGGCGCTCGCCCCACTCGGCGGAGCTCACGTACGGCGGGTCACCGAGCGGCACGCTCAGCCGCAGGAAGAACCGACCGTTGTCGGCGAACTCGGGGTGGAACGCCAGCCCGAGCAGTCCGCGCTCGTCGAACGGGCCGCTCTCTCGGCCGCCGACGTCGACCAGCATGTCCGAGACGTCGAGGAACGGCTCGTCCTGAAGCTGTTCGCCGTCGTGGACGTAGAGCCGGCCGGGCTGGTCGAGGATGAACACCCGCCCCGAATCGTCGGGCGCGGGTTCGAACCCGACCGGTGAGACCAGCCCTTCGGCGACCTTCTCGACGCCCGCACCGGCGCCGAACGGCATGAACCGCTCCTGGGACTCCTCGGCTTGGGTCGTCTCCCCGCCGAAGCTGATCGAGCCCCGCATCGACGCGGGGTGGACCTCACAGACGTACTCGGCCATCTCCTCGGTCGCCGAGAACTGCAGGGTCTGTGTCGCGCCCTCCTCGTTGATGATCTCGGTCGATTCGAGCGCCTCGCCCTCGCCGTCGAGGATGGCGACGTTGTGGGGTCGGCCGTCCGTGTTCTCCCAGGTGAACGCATACTCCTGTCCGGGTTCGAGTTCGAGCGTCGGGTTCGTCGTGTCCGCGATCTCCGAGGGCTCTCGGCCCATCCAGCCCGCGACCTCGCCGCCGAATACGAACTCCTGGCGCTCCTGTCCCGCCGCGACGCCGCCTACCCCGACGAGCGCTCCCGCGGCCGCGGTGGCCTTGAGGAACGTTCGCCGCGAGGACGGGTCGCCGATTCCGCTCGTCTGTTCGTTGTCTCGTGACATCCACTCATCCGCCGACGCCGACCCATATAGTCTCCGAATACCGTTTCCGAGACAAACACCTGATTTCCTGCCCGTCAGCCATATTACGGCGGAGCTACCGATTCGCAACACGAGATTTCGGCCGACCGAACTTTCCCGGTTCGGCGGCGGGACTCAGGAGACGTCGAACGCCCGAGAGAGCCCGACCGCCGGGAGGAGAAACGCGAGCGCGACCGCGGCCCACTCGGCCCCAGCGACGGCCGCGAACGCCGCGTCGAGGGCGACGAGCCCGAGGACGCAGGTGCCGACCGCGGGGCCGACGGTCTCGGGCGTCGGGTCGCGGTACGCCGCCCGGAGAGCGCCGCCCGTCCACGCGAGGAAGCCGACCGCGGCGAGCCCGCTCGCCCCGACGGCGACCGCGCCGGGCCCGACCGCCCAGACGAGCGCGGGGGCCGCGACGCCCGCCGCGACGGCGCCCGCGCCCGCGAGCGCGACCGCCCGCCGGTCCCCGCCGGTCGCCTCGTCGGCGGCCATGGACGTCACCGCCGCGATGTAGCCGGCGACGACGACTGGGACCGCGAACAGCCACGCCGGGGCCGCCGAGGGCGCGAGCCCGGCGGCAGTCGTGCCCAGAAAGACGTTGAGCCCGCGCGTCGATCCCATCGTCAGAAATCCCGGAGCGCTACCCTTCAGCCCGGCGTCGTACAGCACCACCGCCGCCGCGAGCGCCGCCGCGACCAGCCCCCCGCGAGCGCCGCCGGCCGCGGCCGCCACCGCGACGCCGCCGCCCAAAAGCGAGAGGCCGACGCCGAGCGCGGCCGCCCGCGAGACCCGTCCGGAGGGGATCGGGCGCTCGGGGCGCTCGGCGGCGTCGACCGCGGCGTCGAAGTAGTCGTTCAGCGTGGTGCCGCCGGCGTAGAGCAGGGCGGACGCGACCGCGAGCCCCGCGGTCGCACCGAGCGGGACCGTCGCGCCGGCGGCCGCGGCCAGCGCCGCGCCGACGACCACGTCGGGCGGCGCGGTAAAGAGGTTCGGAACCCGGAGCAGTTCGGCGTACGCGCCGACCGCGGCCCGGAGGCCGGTCGCGTCGCTCCGGGTCACGCCCACCTACGCCCACCCGCGCTCGTCGAGGTACGCGTACGCCTCGCGCGCGGTCTCGGCGGCGGTCTCCCGATACGGGTAGAGCTCCACCGTGACGAACCCGTCGTAGCCCGTCGACGCGACCGCGTCGAGAAAGCCCTCGATGTCCATCGCGCCCTCGCCCAGTTGGGTGTGCTCGTGGCTCCGGTCCTCGGGGATGTCCTCGACGTGGTAGTGGCCGGTGTGGGCTTCGAGGCGCTCGACCGCGGCGGCGGGGTCCTCGCCGACGCAGAACAGGTGGCCCGCGTCGAAGTTACAGCCGACCGCCTCGGAGTCGATCCGGTCGACGAAGTCGAGGAAGTGGTCGGTGGTCTCGATCAGGAGGTCGGGTTCGGGCTCGACGAGCACGTCGACGCCGAGTTCCTCGGCGGCCGGGACCACCTCGCGGATGCTCTCGGCGAACGTCTCCATCCCCCACTCGCGGGACTTGCCCTCGGGGATCGGCCCGCCGGGCTGGACGGAGATGTACTCGGCGCCGAACGCGTCGGCCAGTTCGAGCGCGCCCAGCGTGTACTCGACGCGCTCGCGGCGGTACTCGGGGTCTTTCTCGATGTACGACGGATGCTGGAAGTCCTCCTCGGACACCATAAACGCGTTGCAGTTGCTGATCGCGAGCCCGGTCTCCTCGAGGGCGTCCTCGACCGCCCGAATCTCGTCGGGGCCGGTGTCGTCGGGGTGGAGGTGCGAGCCCCCCAACAGCAGTTCGACGCCGTCGTAGCCGATGGCCGCGAGCTCCTCGACGGTCTCGACCGGAGTGTACTCCTGAAACGCGTTGGCTGAGAATGCGAACTCCATCGTCACCGCTCGTAGTCGAAGTTCGGCGACTGGTCGAAAAACTCGTAGGGGTTGTCGAAGACGACCTTCCGGACCGCATCGCGGTCCCAGCCCCGATCGAGCATCTTGTCGCGGGCCTTCGGGACCGCCAGCGGGTCGGAGGGGTCCCAGTCGGCCGCGCTGTTGAGGATCATCTTGTCGGTGCCGTGCTCTTCGAGCAGGTCGATGGCGGCCTCGGCTTCGATCTTGCCGGGGTAGAGAGTGAACCCGACCCAGCAGTCGGTCGCCACCGCGGTTTCGACGGTGTCGACGGTGTTGTGGTCGATGATGATCCGCTCTTGGGTCGCGCCCTCGTCTTCGATCAGTTCGACGAGGCGCTCGGTCCCCTCGGGCTTGTTCTCGTGGGGCGTGTGGACGATGACCGGGAGCTCGCGCTCCTCGGCCATCCGGAGCTGGCGCCGGAACGCCTCTTCTTCTTCGTCGGTGCCCTGATCGAGTCCGATTTCGCCGACTCCGACCACGTTCTCGCGGTCGAGGTACTCGGGAATGCGTTCCATGACTCGGTCGGCCATCTCGGGGTAGTTGGCCTCTTTCGGTTCGAGCGCGATGGTGACGTAGTGGTCCATCCCCGCCGCCCGCTCGGCGCGGTCGGTCTCGAAGTCGATGATCTGCTCGAAGTAGTCGAAAAACGACTCGGCGTGTCGCTTGTCGGTGCCGCTCCAGAACGCCGGTTCGATACAGCACTCGATGCCCGCGCGTCGAGCGCGCTCGTAGTCGTCGCTCGACCGGGACACCATGTGCATGTGTGGGTCGATGATCCGCATCGTCGGGATACCGGCCCGTAGCCACTTTGTTATGGAGTTGTTTCCTCATCGTAGTGATACTATACTGCCGGCAGGAACGGCCGCGACTTGCCGGGGTCGTATTTTCCGCCCGGAAAAACATCTCAGGTAGCCCATAAGAACGAAGGGGCTCGCTGGCGTACTCGGTTGGGATGACGAAAACAGGGGTCTGGCTGATCGGGGCGCGCGGCAACGTTGCGACGACTGCGATGGCGGGCGCGCGCGCGATCGCGCACGGTCGGACGGACGAGACGGGGATGGTGACGGGCCGCGAACCCGCGTCGCGCCTCGACCTGCCCGCGGTCGAGGAGTTCGCGTTCGGCGGCCACGACATCCGGGAGACGGGGCTGGTCGAGACCGCCCGGTCGCTCTCCGAGAGCGGGGTCCCGACCGCCGAGACCGTCGAGGCGGTGGCCGAGGACCTCCGCGAGATCGACGGCCGGATCAAGACGGGGACCGCCGTCAACTGCGGCGAGGCGGTCGCGGACCTCGGGGACGGGCCGCCGCTCGAAGACCGCTTCGGCGTCGAGGAGGTCGTCGACCAGATCCGGGACGACTACGAGTCGTTCCGCCGGGCGGTCGACGCCGACCGACTGGTCGTGGTCAACGTGGCCTCGACCGAGCCCGAGCTCGCGGCCCCCGACCGATACGACACCCGCGAGGCGGTCGAACGCGCCATCGCGGACGACGATCAGGACCTCCCCGCGAGTTCGCTGTACGCCTACGCCGCGATCGCCGACGGCCACCCGTACGTCAACTTCACGCCCAGCACCGGGTCGGCGCTCGACGGGCTCGACGACCTCGCCCGCCAGGAGGGCGTCCCCCACATGGGTCGAGACGCGAAGACCGGCGAGACGCTCGTGAAGTCGGCGCTCGCGCCGATGTTCGCCGGGCGGAACCTCCGGGTCATGTCGTGGGAGGGCCACAACATCCTCGGCAACACCGACGGGCAGGTGCTCGAAGACGAGGCCAACGAGGCCGGTAAGCTCGCCAGCAAGGGCGGCGTGCTCGACTCGATCCTCCCGGACATGGGCCACAACCGGGTGCGGATCGACTACACGCCGTCGCTGGGCGACTGGAAGACCGCGTGGGACTACATCCACTTCGAGGGGTTTCTCGACACCCAGATGACCATGCAGTTCACCTGGGAGGGCTCGGACTCGGCGCTGGCCGCGCCCCTCGTCCTCGACCTCGTACGGCTCGCGGCCCACGCCGACGAGGCCGGCGAGTCGGGGGTCCAGCCCCAGCTCGCGTCGTTCTTCAAGTCGCCGCTCGGCGTCGACGAGCACGACCTCTCCCGGCAGTTCGACCTGCTCGAAGCCTACGTCGAGCGCCACGCGGGCTCGTCCGGGACGGAGGCCGACCGATGAGCGGGGCCGGGGGCGCCGCGGGTCGGGCGATCGTCCTCGACGTGGTCGGGCTCCAGCGCGACCACCTCGGCGGCGGTCGCGCGCCCAACCTGACCGAACTGCTCGACGGCGGCCCGACCGCCGACCTCCGGCCGCCGTTCCCGGCGGTGACCGTCCCGGTCCAGACGACGCTCGCGACCGGCCAGTCGCCCGCGACCCACGGCGACGTTTCGAGCGGCGAGTACGACCGGGCGACCGACGACGTGGCGTTCTGGGAGCGCGACCGGGGCGACCGCGATCGGCTCTGGGAGACCGCCAGCGACGCCGGGCTCACGACCGGCGCGCTGTTCTTCCAGCACCTCATCGGGACGTCCGCCGACGTGGCGGTGACTCCCTCGCCGATCGAGGACGAGAACAACGACCTGATCGAGATGAACTGCTGGACCAACCCCGACGACTTCTACGACCACCTGGAGGCCGACCACGGTCACTTCCCGCTCCACCACTACTGGGGGCCGGGCGCCAACGAGCGGGGCACCGAGTGGATCCTGACCGCCGCCCGCGAGGCGGTCGAGCGCTACGACCCCGATCTGCTGTGGGTGTACGTCCCCCACCTCGACTACGACGGCCAGCGGTACGGCCCCGACTCCGACGAGCAGGCCGCGGCGGTCGAGACCGTCGACGCGATGGTCGGGGAGTTTCTCGAGTTCCTCCGGGGCGGCGACCGGTGGGACGAGACCGCGATCAACGTCGTCAGCGAGTACGGCTTCCACGCGGTCGAGACGCCCGTCTTCCCGAACCGCGCGCTCCGGGCGGCCGACCTGCTCGCCGTGCGGGACGACGGCGAGGGCGGCGAGGAGGTCGACGTGGCCGGGTCGGCGGCGTTCGCCATGGTCGACCATCAGGTCGCCCACGTCTACGCCGACGGAGGGGCGATCGGGGACGCCCGCGAGGCGCTCGCGGACCTCGACGGGATCGATCGGATCGCGACCGGCGACGACCGGGCGGAGTACGGCCTCGACCACCCGAACGCGGGCGACCTCGTGGTCGTCGCCGAGCCGACGGCGTGGTTCCAGTACTACTGGTGGACCGACCGCGCCGACGCCCCCTACTACGCCACGGACATGGACATCCACGCGAAACCGGGCTTCGACCCCTGCGAGCTCTTTTTCGGCGACGAGGGGCTGGCGTCGCTCGACCCCTCGAAGATTCAGGGCTCGCACGGGCGGATCGACGACGCGACGCTCGGCGTCTACGGGTTCGGCGGCCCGGCCGCGCCCGACGAGTCGGTCGCCGACGGGGCGGTCGACGCCCGGGCGGTCGCGCCGACGCTCGCCGACCTGCTTGGCGTGGAGGGCCTCGACGCCGGCTTCGAGGCGCCGTCGCTACTCGATCGAGCGTGATCGCCGGACGGTCCCGGCCTGCCGGTTCAGTGTGTTTAATGGGACCACTGTTCGTTCGTGGAGCCATGGCGACGACCGACTCCGAGAGCCGGCTGATCCGGCTCCGGCGAGACCTGCACGAACACCCCGAGCTCAGCTGGTGTGAGTTCTACACCACCGCCCGCATCGTCGAGGAGCTCGAATCGATCGGCGTCGACGAGCTCCACGTCGGCCCCGAGATGCTGACCGAAGACCGGCTCCGACCCCCCGCCGACGAGGACCTCGAGCGCGAGCGCGAACGGGCCCGCGAGGCGGGCGTCGACGAGGCGTTCCTCGACGAGGTCGGCGACGGCTACACCGGCGCCGTGGCCGTGATCGAGCGCGGCGAGGGGCCGACCGTCGGGCTCCGGGTCGACATCGACGCGTTGCCCCAGCGCGAGTCGACCGACGACGACCACTACCCCGCGGCCGAGGGGTTCCGGTCGCGGTTCGACGACCGGATGCACGCCTGCGGCCACGACGCCCACGCCGCGATCGGAGTCGGGGTCGTCGAGGCGATCGCCGACAGCGACTTCGAGGGCACGCTCAAGGTCTTCTTCCAGCCCGCCGAGGAACTGGGCGCCGGCGCCGCCTCGATCGTCGGGAGCGGTCACCTCGAAGACGTCGACTCGCTGTTGGCGGTCCACGTCGGGCTCGATCGGGAGGTCGGGACCGTCATCCCGGGCATCGAGTCGTTCCTCGCGATCAACGGCTTCGACGCGGAGTTCGACGGCGAGCCGGCCCACGCCGGCAACGACCCCGACGGCGGGGCCAACGCCGTCCGGGCGATGGCGGCGGCGGTCGAGGACCTCTACGGCATCCCGCGCCACGGCGACGGCGCGACCCGGGTCAACGCGGGGGTCGTCGGGGGCGGCACCGCGACCAACATCGTCGCCGAGGAGGCGTTCATCGAGGGCGAGGTCAGGGGCGAGACCACCGAACTTCGAGACTACATGCAGGACCGGGCCGAGACCGTCCTGCGGGCCGCCGCCGAGAAGCACGGCTGTGAGGCCTCCGTCGAGTTCGGCGACGGCGCGCCGAGCGCCGAGTGCGACGACCGACTGGTCGATGCGGTCTCGGCGGCCGCCGAAGACCGCGGGGCGACCGTCCTCGACGACGACGAGGACGCGCTCGGCGGGAGCGAAGACGCCACCCGGCTGATGCGGGCCGTCCAGCAACGCGGCGGCGAGGCGACGTACGTCGGCGTCGGATCGAGCAACCCGACCGGCCACCACACCGCGACGTTCGACGTCGACGAGGACAGCATTCCGCTGGCGGTCGACGTGCTCGCCGACGCGATCCGGTCGGCCGCCGCGGAGTCGTAGGTCAGACGTACCGGTTCAGTTGCTCCATCGACTCGCGGGCCGCCCGGTCGGGCTCGTCGGGGTAGGTGTACAGCTCCATCGTCACGAAGCCGTCGTAGCCGGCGTCGTCGAGCGCGTCGAAGATCGCGGCGAAGTCCAGATCGCCCTCGCCGGGGATCCGGTGGTAGTGTTTCCCGCGCCGGCCGCCGACGATGTCTTCGAGGTGGACCCCGGTGACGCGGCCGGCGGTGCGCTCGATGGTCTCGGCGAGGTCCTCGCCGTACACCGCGGCGTGGCCCAGATCGAGGTTCACCCCGAGCGCGTCGCGGTCGACCGTCTCGATCAGTTCGAGCACCTCGTCGGTGCACTCGATCAGGAGTTCGGGCTCGAACTCGATGCCGACCTCGACGCCGCGGGGCTCGGCGTAGTCGAGGATCTCGTCGAGCGACGCTTCGAGGTGCTCGCGGGCGCGCTCGGGCGGGTTTCCGGGCAACGGCCGCCCGGTCGCGACGCAGACCGCCGGCGATCCGACCGCGTCGGCGAGGTCGATCGCGCGCTTGGTGTACTCGACCCGCCACGACCGGCGGTCGTCGTCGGCGGTGATGAGGCTCGGCTCGAAGAACGCCGACGGCGGGGCGTCGTCGTAGTACCCCATCGCGGTGTTTGCGTTGACGTTCGACACCGCGAGGTCGGTCGCATCGAGCGCCGCCGTCAGGGCTCGGCGGTCCTCGTCGCCGAACTCGGGGAAGTACGCGTGGGGGGCGTCGCCGAGCAGTTCGACGCCGGCGTAGCCGTGGTCGGCGATCCGGTCGACGGCCTCGGAAAGCGAGTGGTTCGTGTAGGCGTTCGTCGAGAACGCGAGGTCGGCCATAGCCCACCCACGACGGCCTCGGACAAACCAGTTGTCACGGGCTCGGCGCCGAGCAGGCGGCCGACGGGCTCGGCGGGCTCACCGGAGGTCCCGCACGTCGTAGACGCCCGCGATCGGCGTCGCCTCGACGGTCGCGGTCACCTCCTCGCCCTCCTCGGGGTCGGCGTCGGCCACGAGCGTCACGGGTTCGATCGGGTCCCGGAGCAGGAACGACCGGACGCGCTCGATCAGCGAGGGCGCACCGCCCTTTCGACAGACGAGCACGTACCGGGACTCGGCGAGCCGCCTGAGGTCGTCGTCGAGGTCGTACTCGTCGAGCTTCTCGGGCGGGACGACGTGGAGCACTTCGCCGGTGAGCGTCTCGGCCATACGGGTCGAAGGGGCTCGACGGAGATGTGGGTTACTGGTCGGTCGCCTCGCGGCGGTGGACGGTCATCGGGATCTCGTGTTTCGGCCGGGCGGTGACCGTCGCCATCAGGTCGAGGTCGGTCCCGGGGACGAGTTCGAGATGATACCGCTGGTAGACGGTCGCGAGCAGGAGTCGGGCCTCCAGGAGCGCGAACCGATCGCCGATACACCGTCGCGGGCCGGCCGCGAACGGGAAGTACGCAAGTTTCGGGAGCGACTCCTCGAAGCCGTCGGTCCACCGGTCGGGGTCGAACGCGAGCGGATCGTCGTACCACCGTGGGTCGCGGTGGACGACCCACTGGTGCATCCGAACGGTCGCGCCCGTCGGAATCTCGTAGCCGCCGATCACGTCGGGCTTGACCGGCTCGCGAACGATGCCCGGCACCGGCGGGTAGAGACGCATCGACTCCTTGACGACCCGCTCGGTGTAGGTCAGCTCCGATAGGTCGGCCATCGTCGGCGTCCGGCCGTCGAGCACCGAGTCGAGCTCCGCGACCAACTGGCGCTCTACCTCGGGGTGCTGGGACAGGGCGTACATCGTGAGCGTCAGCGAGAGCGCGGTCGTCTCGTGGCCGGCCAACAGTAGCGTCGTCACCTCGTCGCGGATCTGGTCGTCGGACATCGCGGTCCCGTCGTCGCCGGTCGCCGACAGCAGCATCGAGATGACGTCGTCCTCGCCGGGGTCCTCGCGGCGCTTGGCGATCATCTCGGTGACCACGCGGTCGAGGCGCTCGCGCGCGCGTCGAATCCGGCGACGCGACGGCGTCGGCACGCCCGGGGGCAACACGACGTTCGAGAGGCTCTCGGTCGCGACCATGAACTCCTCGAGCGCCGATCCGATGGTGTCGACGTGCTCGTCGATGTCGACGCCGAACAGCGCGCGGGCGACGATCCGGAGCGTGACCGACATCATGTCCTCGTGGACCGGGCGGGTCTCGCCGTCGGCCCAGTCGCCCAACAGCGCCTCGGTTTCGTCGGTCATCATCTCCGCGTAGTTCCGGATCCGGTCGGGGTGGAACGCGGGCTGGATCCGGTGGCGGTTGCGCCGCCAGACCTCCCCCTCGCTGTTCAGGATGCCGTTGCCGGTCACGGGCCCGAGCGTCCGCTGGAACTGCTCGCCTTTGACGTAGTTCTGATTGTTCTGGACCAGGACGCGCTCGATGTACTCGGGGTGGTTGAGCTGGTAGACCGGGCCGCCGGGGTCTTCCCAGTGGGCGATGTCGCCGTACTCTCTGGCGGTACGGGTCATGAAGTCGTACGGGTCCCGGACGTAGGCCAGTTGGTTGCCGACCAGCGGGAGGCCGTCGGGGCCGGGCGGCGTCTCGCCGGGGGCGCGAGTCGTGTCGTCGCTCATTGGTCTCGAATACCGGCCGGAGACACCTACGTGTGTATCCGAGCATCCTAGGTGTCTTTTTACGGGGCGGGGCCGTATCGTCCCGCGATGCGCTACGCGACCGTGACGCTGACGTGGACCGACCTGTCGGTCCTCCCGCTCGACGACGCGTTCGCATCGTCCGACGCGATGTCGGTCGAGGCGATCCGGTACGTGAGCCCGATCCGCGACGAGGCGTACGCCGAACTGCTGGAGCTCCGAGGCGATCTCGAGGAGGCGCGGCGACTGCTCGCCGACGACGAGGACGCCATCGCGTACGACGTGGCCGGCGACGGCGAGCGGGGCGTGGCGTACGTCCAGTGTCGGACCGCGGCGGTCGCCGGGGAGTTGCTCTCGATCCTCCACGAGCACGAGATCGTCGTCGACTGGCCGCTGTCGGTGATCGACCCGCCGAGCGGTCGGGGGTTCGAGCTCACCGTCATCGGGACCAGCCGGGCGATCCAGCGGGCGGCCGCCGACCTCCCCGAGGGGTTCCGACTCGACCTCGAGCGCACGGGCGAGTACGACCCCGGTACCGGCCGGCTGTCGTCGGTCCTGACCGACCGACAGCTCGAACTGTTCGAGCTCGCTGTCGCCGAGGGGTACTACGAGGTGCCCCGGGAGACGACCCACCGCGAGCTCGCGGCCGACCTCGATCTCTCGCCCGCGACGGTGAGCGAACACCTCCAGCGGGTCGAATCGAAGCTGGTCTCGACGTACGTCGACGGGCCGTAACCCCGGCCGTCGGCTCCGGTCGCGCCGGCCGACCACCGACCGTCGGTCGGGGTCGCCCGTCGGCGTGCGAACGCTAAAGAGAGCCGGTTCCGTTGTCCGGCGTATGACGGTAGCTCGAACGGTCGAACTCGAAGGCCACATCATCGACTCGGGGACGATGCAACAGTGCTTCGGCGCGGTGATGGACCTCGGGGGCGACTTCGACGTCGAGGTGTTCGACGTGGGCAAGCACAAGGAGGCCGAGTCGTTCTGTCGGATGACGGTGAAAGCCGACGACGAGCAGACCCTTCGGGAGATCCTCCACGAACTCCACCAGCACGGCGCCCACCTCGCCGAGCCCCCGGACGCGACTTTAGAGCCGGCCCCGGCCGACCGGGTCGTCCCGCACGGCTTTTACTCGACGACGAACCACCCCACGCAGGTTCGCTACGAGGGCGAGTGGCTCGACGTCGAGAACATCGAGATGGACTGTGCGGTCGTGGTCGATCCCGACGCCGACGGCGGCCCGCGGGCGTACACCAAAGTCCTCAACGCCATCGAGGAGGGCGACCTCGTCGCCACCGACGAGGCCGGCGTCCGGGTCGACCCGCCCGAGCGACCCCGGGGGTCTGGCGGCCCGTTCGGCTTCATGCAGGGCGGGGTGTCGGCCGAGCGGCCCTCCGGGTCGCTGATCCGGGAGGTCGCGGAGGCACTCGAGGAGACGAAAGCCGAGGGCGGGTCGGTGCTCGCGGTCGTCGGGCCCGCGCTCATCCACTCCGGGGCGGGCGACGCGCTCGCGCGGCTGGTCCGGGAGGGGTACGTCGACGCGCTGTCGGCCGGAAACGGCTTCGCGGTCCACGACCTCGAACGGGGTCAGTACGGCACCTCGCTCGGGATGGACGTCGAGACCCTCGAGAGCCCGCGGAAGGGCCACAAACACCACATCTACACGATCAGCGAGATCATCCGGGCGGGCGGGATCGAGCCGGCGGTCCAAGAGGGCATCGTCGAGGACGGCGTGATGTACGAGTGCGTCGACAACGACGTGCCCTACGTGCTGGCGGGATCGATCCGCGACGACGGCCCGCTTCCGGACACCATCACCGACGCGGTCGAGGCCCAGAACGCGATCCGCGAGCAGGCCCACGAGGCCGACATGGTGTTGATGCTGTCGACGCTGCTGCACTCGGTCGCGGTCGGCAACTGCCTGCCGTCGACCACCCGGGTCGTCTGCGTCGACATCAACCCCGCGACGGTCACCCAACTGCTGGACCGCGGGAGCGCACAGGCCATCGGGATGGTGACCGACGTGGGCACCTTCGTCCCGGCGCTCGCCGAGAACATCCTCGACGAGTGAACCCGCCGGCCCCGCGACTCGCGGATCGCCGCGACCCGCCGATTTAACCGCTCGGTCCTCCAACGCCCGCCCATGGAGGCCGCAGTCCTCGACGCGTACGGCGAACCGCTCGACATCCGCGAGGTACCCGACCCCGAGCCCGACCCCCGCGGGGTCGTGATCGAGACCGAGGCCTGCGGGATCTGTCGGAGCGACTGGCACGCCTGGCAGGGCCACGGCGAGTGGGCCGACGATCGGGTGCCGATCGGCCAGATCCTCGGCCACGAGCCAGCCGGTACGGTGCTCGCGGTCGGCGATCGGGTCGAGCGCATCGGCGTGGGCGATCGGATCGCCGTCCCGTTCAACCTCGGGCGCGGCGACTGTGCGCACTGCCGGAACGGCCACGGCAACGTCTGTTCGGACGGGTTGGCGCTGGGGTTCGAGGCCGACGCGCCGGGGGCGTTCGCCGAGCGTGTCGCCGTCCCGTACGCCGACTACAACGCGGTCCACCTCCCCGAGGGGGTCTCGCCCGCCGAGATGGCGAGCCTCGGCTGTCGGTTCGCGACCGCCTACCACGGGCTGGCCCACCGGGTCGACGTGGAGGCCGGCGACTGGGTCGCGGTCCACGGCTGTGGCGGGGTCGGCCTCTCGGCGGTCCACGTCGCGGACGCGCTCGGCGCGAACGTGATCGCGGTCGACCTCGACGACCAGAAACTGGCGAAAGCGACCGATCTCGGGGCCGACGAGACCGTGAACGCCCGCGAGGAGGCCGACGGCGGCGTTCCCGAGGCGATCCGCGGGCTCACGGACGGGGGCGCCCACGTCTCGGTCGACGCGCTCGGCGTCGCCGAGACCTGCCGCAACTCGGTCGCGTGTCTCCGCAAGCGCGGGCGCCATCTCCAACTCGGGCTGACCACCGACGAGGAGCGCGGGGCGGTCTCGCTCCCGACCGACGCGATGACGATGCGCGAGATCACGTTTCTCGGCTCGCGCGGGATGCCCCCGAGCCGGTACGACGAGCTCCTCCGGATGATGGATCGCGGGACGGTCTCGCCCGCCGAACTGGTGACCGCGGAGGTGTCGCTCGGCGACGTTCCGGACCGCCTCGCGGCCATGAGCGACTACGGCACCGTCGGCATCGAGGTCGTGACAGAGTTCTGAACCGCGTTTGCGCAGACGCAAACGCGCCCGAGGCGACGTGCTAAAACTTAACACCCCCGCCCGAGCAGTTGGGTCCAGCAATGGAATCGGACCGACGACTCGACCGCACGCTGACGCGGTGTGAGATACACCGGGCGCCAGATCCCCGGCTCACGGCGTTCGACGTCGCCGCCGAGCGCGGGCGGGACGCGGTCGTCCTCTCGGGGAGCGTGCTGACAGACCACCTGAAGACCCGCGCGATCGAGGCCGTCGCCGCGACCGCCGACCGCCCGGTCGCGGCGACCGATCTGACCGTACTCGAAGCCGAGGCCTCGACCCGGACCGTCACCGCGCCGGTGGTGTCGGTCCGCGCCGACCCCGACCGCGACGCCGAGCAGGTGACACAGGCGCTGTACGGCGCGTCGATCACCGCCTACGACTCCGAGACCGACGCCGACGGGGTCGAGTGGCGGCGGGTCCGGACCCCCGACGGGTACGTCGGCTGGATCGAGCGGGCCCACCTCGGCGTGGGGGCCGAGATCGACGCCGACGCCGCGGTCGGGGCCGGCCGACTCGACGTGGCGACCGACCCCGGAACCCTGTACGGTGGCACCGAGTGCGAGGTGCTCGACCGCGGCGAGCGCGTCCGGGTGCGATTTCGCACCGGCGCCGAGAACGACCTCCCCGCGGACGCGCTCGAACCGCTCCCCGACGCGCCGGCCGAGTCGGTCGGCGAGGCCGCGGTCGAGACCGCCCGGGCGTATCTGGGCACCGAGTACGTCTGGGGCGGGCTGACCGTCGAGGGAATCGACTGCTCGGGGCTGACGTGGATCGCGTACCGCCGGAACGGGGTGGCGCTCCCGCGGGACGCCGACCTCCAGCGCCGGGTGGGCCAGCGCGTCGAACGCGAGGCGCTCGCGCCGGGCGACCTCCTCTTTTTTCCGGGTCACGTCGCGCTCGGCCTCGGCGGCGACCGCTTCGTCCACGCCGACGGCGACGCGAGCGAGGTGGTCGTCGACAGCCTCGATCCCGACGACGACCGGTACAACGAGGCCCGCGCCGAGTCGTTCGAGTTCGCGACCCGGCCCGCGTGAGTCGGGATACGTCGGCGGTAACTCGGTTCAGTCGGATTCAGCCGAGTTACGCGGCGGATAAGCGACGTATACCTTTGTCCGAGCGCGTTCCAGTCGTCGGTATGGGGAATCGAGAGACACGACGCGCGTTCTTGGGTCGGAGTGCGGCGGCGGCCGGGATCGCGGTCGCGCCGGTCGGAACGATCGCGGCGACGACCGACCAGTCGAACCGGCTCCGGATCGAAAGCGAGGGCGGCGGCGTCGCCGCCTACGAGTTCACGGTGAGCGGATCGGTCCGACAGGAGGACGGCGGCGATCGAGCCACCGGGGGCCGCGCGTACGGCCACGTCGGTCCCGACCGCGGGGTCGACGCGTTCGCCTACTCGGGCGAGATCACCGGGCTGTCGGTGGCGGGCCCGGCGCGAGTCCGCCGGGACGGTTACCGGCTCCGCCCGGCGACGTACCCCGCGCCCGAAGGAGTGGCGGCCACCCGGGACTTCCCGGCTCACGCCGGGACGAGCCGGCTCGAAATCGAGAGCGAGGGCGGGGGCGTCGCCGCCTACGAGATCGAGGCCGGCCGGTCGGTGCGCCAGCTCGACGACGGCGACCGCGTGGCTGGCGATCGGGCCGCCGGCCACGTCGGCCCCGATCGGGGCGCCGACGCGTTCGAGCTCGCGGGGGGCGTGACCCGGTTCAGGCTCGCGGGCCCGGCGTCGGTGCGCCTCGACGGCGAGGCGGTGGTCGCGGGCGGCGGCGCTCGCGAGGTCGTCCGGGCCAGCCCTCGGTCGGAGATCACCGCGGCGCCCGGGACGACCGTCGTGTTTCAGGCGCTCGCGCGGGGGTTTCGCGGGGACCGACCGATCGGAGCGTGGTACGTCGACGGCCGGCGTCGCTACGGACCGGACGCGTTTTACACCCACCTCAACACCGACGGTCGCCACACCTTCACCCGGACGTTCGAGTCGACCGGCACCCACCGGGTCCGGGCCGACCTCTACGACGGGGACGCGCGTCCGGACGACGGCGACTCACCGATCGGCACCGCGAGGTGGACGGTCGAGGTCTCGCCCGACGGGAACCGAGCGCCGACCGTCGAGCGCGTGCGCCCCGCGACCGACGCGATCACCACCGCTCGCGACGCCGTCGATCCGCGGACCTTCGCGGTCAGGGCGACCGATCCCAACGGCGTGCTCGACCGGGTCGTCTGGTGGATCAGTCAGGGCGACTCGGTGGCGGCGGTCTCGCCGGTCGACGGGCCCGCCGCGCGAGCGAGCGCGGTCCACGACCCCGATCCCGGTCTCCCGTTCGGCGCGCGGGCGATCGACGAGGCGGGCGCGCTCTCCGCGCTGGCGTTCTGGACCGTCGACCGGGCGTAAGCGTTTGCGTTTGCGTTAACGTTACGTCTTCGACCCCCAGTCGGAGATCCCGAGCACCGAGTCACAGTCCGGGCAGGTCCAGACCTTCGGCGAGCTCGCGGCCACGCCGCTCTCCAGTCGCTCGGCCCAGTCGGTGATGTCGGACTCGCAGTGAGGGCACTGTGCCATGGGCGTCGATACCACGGGCCGAGAATTGAACGTTACGGCGGCGACTCAGACGTCGCCGGCGACGATGTCGGCGACGCGCTGGCGGTCGAACAGGTCCGCCTCGACGCCGTAGACCTGTTGGGCGGCGCGCTCGGTGAGGACGAGGTTCGTGATCGGCCCCTGATACAGCGGGCCGCCCCGGTAGACGTCGCCGTTCTGGACCGCGCTCAGACTGCTCGCGACGTCGTGGTCCGCCATGAACGAGACGACCGTGTCCCGGAACTCCGCGGCGGTTTTGGTCTCGTGGCCCCGGAGGAGCAACACGTCCGGGTCGATTTCGAGCAGGGTCTCGTAGTCGATCTCGCCGCGGTTGTCGTGGAAGTCCTCGACGTCGGTCTCCGCGAGCGCGTCCCGGACCCCGAGGTCGCGCCACTGCTTGAAGCTTGTCCCCTCGCTCACGACGTACGGCAGGAACGTCTCCGGTTCGTCGGCGCCCGCCCAGGCGATCGCGACCGCGGGGCGCTCGCCCTCCTGCGGGACGATTTCGGAGACCGACGACTGGAACTCCTCGTGGAGCGCGCTAAACGCCTCGTAGCGGTCGGTGCGTTGGAACGCCCGCGCGAGCTTCTCGAACGCCTCGTAGAGGTCGTAATACCGGTAGTCCTCGTGCCAGCCGTACCCCTGCGAGAAGATGCTGTTGCCGAAGAACGGACCGACCCGGTCGCGGATCTCGTCGATATCGGCCTGCTTCCAGCCGCCGAACCGATTCATCAGGAAGTTGGGGTCGATGACGTGGACGTCGGCGTCGAGGTCGTAGAACAGCTCCTTGCTCACCCCGTCCTGCGAGAGGTCGACCATGTCGCTCTTGTCGACCGAGACGCCGTCGATGGCGTCGTAGTACTGGGTGTGATACCGGCTCGTCAGCCAGACCGCCTTCGGCGGTTCGACGCCGAGCGCCGCGCCCATGTCGGCCCAGCTCCCGTTGTTCGCGACCCACGTCTCGGGCACCGACTCGAAGGTCACGTCGCCGACCGGCGCCATCGAGACCGTATACGAGGAGTCTTCGGTGGTCGTCCGGTCCCCGGAGTCGCTCGCGCCGGTACAGCCCGCGATGGCGGCTGTCGCGGCGGTTCCGCCCGCGATCAGGAATCGGCGGCGCGTCGGGCTCTCGGCGTCGTTGTCGTCTGCCATAATTTTTAGGCCAGCCTAAAAGTTGAAAGCGGTTTCGGTTTAGGTCGGCCTAAAACATGCGTCGATCCGAAAACGACCCGACCGCTACTCGTCGTCGAGCGCCCGCTTCGGGAGGATGGTCACGCCCGAGTCTTTGGTGACCGCGGCGTCGACCGCGAACACGTCCGCGAGCAGTTTCTCGGTCACCACGTCCTCGGGCGGCCCCCAGTCGTACACCCCGCCGTCGTCGAGCGCGACGAGGTAGTCGGCGAACCGAGCGGCCTGCGAGAGGTCGTGAAGGACGACCGCGACCGTGACTCCCTCCTCCTCGTTGAGCCGACGGACCGTCTCTAACACCCTGAGCTGGTGGTGGAGGTCGAGGAACGTCGTCGGTTCGTCGAGAAACAGCACCTCGGTGTCCTGAGCCAGCACCATCGCGATCCACGCCAGTTGCTTCTGGCCACCGCTGAGCGAGCCCACCTGCTGGTCGCGGAGGTGGTCGACGCCCGCGAGGTCGATGGCGCGCTCGACCGCCGCCCGGTCGGCGTCCGTGACCGACTCGAAGAACCCCCTGTGGGGGTAGCGACCGTGGTACACCAGCTCCTCGACGGTGATGCCGCCGGGCGAGTCGTTCTCCTGAGACAGGTGGCCGAGCTCGCGGGCGAGCTCTTTCTGGCCGAACTCTCCGATCTCCCGGCCGTTGAGCGCGACCACGCCCGCGTCGGGTTCGAGGTGGTCCGAGAGCGCCTTCAACAGCGTCGACTTTCCGGAGCCGTTCGGCCCGACGAGCGCGGTGATCTCGCCCTCCGGGACGTCGATCCGCGCACACTCCACGACCGGCTCGTCGGTCGTGGGGTAGCCGATCCGGAGGTCCTCGCCCAGGACCGCGCTGTGCAACTCCGCCGTGTCGTCGGCGCCGGTCCCGTCGCGGGGGATCGTCGCGTCGATGCCCCGGTCGCCGGCCGCCGCGCGTTCTGCGTCGTTCGTCATAGCTCCCTCCGTGAGTCGGCTCGGACGCTCGCCGGACGTGTCGCTCGCATCCGTTATTAGGTACGCCTAAAACAACAGATATGGATTTCGGTTTGGTCACGTTCCGACCGCTCGCGCTCGGGGCTCCGACGCCCGCCGGGGACAAGCCTATGGGCCGACTGTGAGTATCCCGCGCGTATGGCCGGGTTGTTACCCTCCAGTTCGGACGCCGAGGCCGACGACGGCGATCCGCGCGTCATCGGCGTCGACAGCGAGGAGGCCGACGTCCTCCTCGGCGCCCTCCAGTCCGAGACCGCCCGAGACGTCCTCGCGGCGCTGTACGACGAACCCCGGACGCCCTCGGCCCTCGCCGAGGCCGCCGACACCTCGATCCAGAACGTCCGATACCACCTCCGAAAGCTCGAAGACGCCGACCTCGTCGAGGTCGTCGACACGATCTACTCGGAGAAGGGTCGCGAGATGAGCGTGTACGCTCCGGCGGCCGCGCCGCTCGTGGTGTTCGCCGGGAGCGACGAGGACGCCCCCGGCGTCGAGTCGGCGCTCTCGCGACTGCTCGGAGCGCTCGGGATTCTCGGGCTGGCGAGCCTCCTCGTCCAAGGGACCGTCGGCGGCGGCCTCGTCCCGCGACTCGGTTCCGGCTCCGGAGGCGACGCCGGGGCCGCGCCGACCGCCGCCGAGAACGCCACGGCGGGCGGCGACGCCGACTACCGCTCCGAGACCGTCACCGAGAGCGCCGAGGCGACGCCGGCCCCGGAGTCCACCGCCCACGACGGGACCGTCGCCGAGGAGTCGGTCCGGACGGTCGCCGAGGCGACAGAGTCGGCCGACGGCGCTGGTACAGTGGCCGACACCGTCGCCCAGTCGACGACGACGGCCGTCGAGGCCGCCGGTAGCGCGGCGGGCGGACCGCCGCCGGGGCTCGTGTTCTTCGTCGGCGGCGCGGTCGCGCTCGCCGCCCTCGGGGCGGCATGGTACGTGCGAACGCGGTGACGCCGGAGCGCCGCCACCGCCGCCAGCGGCGGGGAACGCCCCGAATCGGTGGGGCTTATGTATTATGCGGTGGAAGTGAGCGTATGCAACAACTACTCGAGAGCAGGGAGACCGCCGCCGACGTGGACCTCTCGCGAGACGCCGACAACTTCGACTCGCGACTGTTCTGTGGCAAGTGCGGCGAGCGGTTTCAGGCCTCCGAGGCGACCGACGACGGCTGGTACTACCGCTGTCCGAGCGCCGACTGCGACGCGGAGGGCATCCACGAGGAGCTCTACCCGGTAAAAGACGTGCTCCCGTCCTCGACGTAGGCCGACCCCTCACGATTGCCGAACGACCGCCGCTGGACGCCGATTCGGAGTCGTCGGGACGGCGACGCCGATCAGTTTCTCCGACGGACGAACCGATTTCGGCCGGCGTCAGGCGTTTATACGACCGCCGCCTACGCCGGGTACATGATGGCGACCACCCACGCGCTGGTCGGGGTCGCGCTCGCGACCGCGGTCGCGCGCGTCGCCCCCGAGTTCACCGTCGTCGCGATCGCGGGCGCAGTCCTCGGGAGCGTGTTCCCCGACTTCGACCTCTACGCCGACCACCGAAAGCGCCTCCACTTCCCGGTGTACTACTCGATTCTCGCGGTTCCCCTGATCGGGATCGCGCTCGCGGCCCCCGGGCCCGCGAGCGTCGCGGCCGCGCTGTTCGTCGTCGGCGCGGCGCTCCACTCGCTTATGGACGCGCTCGGCGGCGGGCTCGAACTCGAACCGTGGCGCGGGACCTCCGAGCGCGCGGTGTACGACCACTTCCGGGGGCGGTGGGTCCCGCCGCGACGCTGGATTCGATACGACGGCGCGCCCGAGGACGCCGCGTTCGCGGCCCTGCTCGGGCTCCCGGCGCTCGCGGTCCACGAGAGCCCCGTCCGGGAGTTCGTCGCCGGGGCGGTGGCGATCTCGGCGGGCTACGCGCTGGTCCGCAAGCCGCTGGCGCGGGTGTGGCGCCGGACGGTCGCGCTGGTCCCGGACGCGGCCCGGCCGTACGTCCCGGCGCGGTTCACGGAGGCCACAGAAGCCGAGCCCGATCGCGACGGGGAGGTCGCGAGTGCCGACTGACCGGCCGGCCGGTTCGGAGAGATTTATAAGGGACGACCGATCCATCACACCCATGCGACTGGAGAACTCCTTCATCCCCGCTCGCGGGGTGGGCGAGAAGACCGAGCGGACGCTCTGGCAACAGGGAGTCACCCACTGGGACGAGTTCGAGGACGGACTCCTCGGGCCCAAGACCTCCGAGAACGTCCGAACGTTCATCGCCGACGCCCACGACCACCTCGACGACCCCGACGCCTCGTTTTTCGCCGACTTCCTGCCCAGCGGGAGCCTCTGGCGGGCCTACGACAACTTCGCGGCCGACGCCTGCTTTTTCGACATCGAAACCACCGGCCTCGACAGCGGTCGCCACGAGGTGACGACGGTGAGCCTCCACCGCGCCGGCGACACCCGGACGTACGTGCAGGGCGAGGACCTCACCGCCGAGCGACTCCGCGAGGAGTTCGCCGAGTCGAGCATGCTCGTTTCGTTCAACGGCAAGCGCTTCGACCAGCCGTTCCTCGAGGACAACTTCGATCTCGATGTGACTACGCCCCACCTCGATCTGCTGTACCTCTGCAAGCAGGTCGGCCTCTCGGGCGGGCTCAAGGCCGTCGAGAGCGATCTGGGCATCGAGCGCGACGACGAGGACGTCGACGGCCGGGAGGCGGTCCGGCTCTGGCACCGCTACGACCGCGAGGAAGACGACGCCGCGCTCGACCGCCTCGTCCGGTACAACCGCGAGGACGCCCAGAACCTCCGAACGCTACTGGAGACGGTCCACGGCCGCCTCCGGTCGGACGTCTTCGAGCCCCACGTCTGAGCGACTACCGTCGCGGTCGCCCGCTCATCGCGGGCCGGACGCGTCTGGGTCCGCGACGCTGGACTCGCTGTCCTCGTCGGGCAGGCGCGATACACGGATGTGCGGGAGCGATCCGAACAGTCGCTCGACTCGCCGGTCGTCTCGACCCGAGTCCGATTCTGCGGGCATACCGATTCAGACGGCCTGCGGGGGCTTCAATCCACCTTACGGGTGGTCCGTACCGCCGGGGAGCACTCCGGAGCGCTATTGAGACGTCGCCTTCAGACCCGCTTCCCGCACCGATCGGCGGCGTCCGAGGAGCGTCGAGGGCCGCTACTCAGACCGGAACGTCGAATTAGCGTCGGGGTCCGGGACCGTGGCTCAGTTCGACACTCGACGCCGGCCGTACTCCTCGCGGAGGTGGTCGAACACGTCGGCGACGACGCCGTCGTCGAACGTCCAGAACCCGCAGAAGACGTTCGGTTCGCGCTCGTCGGCGACCAGCGCGCAGTCGCCGTCGGGCTCGGGCGACTCGAACGCCACGAACCACGCGTCCCGGATCTCGGCGTCGTCGCTGGCGTGGACGGTGATCGAGTCGTTCGCCGGCGGCTCCCAGTCGGGTTCGCCGTAGACGTGGACGTCGACCCCGCGGTCCGCGATCCGGGTGTAGAGGTCCCACTGCTCGGCCAGCAGCGAGAGGCGCTGGAACCCCGAGTGGAGTTCGCCGCCCCGGGCGTACCACGACCGCTCTTCGACCTCGCGAGACGCGAGGATCATCCGGCGCTTGCCGTACGCCGTGAACGTCTTGTCGTCGACCGCGCCGATCAGGTCGGGGTAGGCGATCTCGTCGAAGCCGGTCGCGTCGAGCACTCCCGAATCGAGCGTGACCGCCGCCTGAAGCTCCTCTACGTCCGCGGCCGCCAGAAACTCCCCCTCGTCGTGGAGCACCGCGAAGCCCTCGGGTCCGTCCGCGGTCTCGGCCTCCTCGACGGTCACGTTCTGGACCTCGAAGTAGTCGGCGATCTGTGAGACCGCGTTCGGATCGCTCGGATCGTAGACGGTAAGCGTCTGCGAGCTCCCGGTTACGTCGTCGACGATTGTAGAAATCGTCATATCACTTTGTCCGAGGAATGCGACTGGTTCACAATAAAGGTACGACATAGAATCAGCCGCAACTCCGACGAACGATAGGGGTGGCGCCGACCGGGACCGCGGTAGGCAAGCGACAGGTATTCAACGACGCCGTCCAAGACTCAACTATGACAACAGGGGTCGTCGTCCTCAACTTCGGAGAGCCGTCCGAACCGACCCGAGAGAACGTCGTCGCGTACCTCGAACGCATCTTTCTGAACAACGCCTCGCTCGAAGAGGCCGACACCGAGGAGGAGGCCCGCGAGCGGGCCCGCCAGCTCGCCGAGCGCCGCGCCGCCGGGCTCATCGAGGAGTACGAGGAGATCGGCGGGTCGCCGCTGAACCCGCAGGCCGAGGCCCAAGCCGACGCGCTGGCCGCCGAGCTCGACGACCGGGGCTACGACGTCGAGACGTACATCGGGATGCAGTTCACCGAACCGTTCATCGACGACGCGGTGGCGGCCGCCCGCGAGGACGGGGTCGACCAGCTGGTCGGGCTCCCGGTCTACCCCCTCTGTGGGGCCTCGACGACCGTCGCGGCGCTCGAAGAGCTCACCGGCGCGGTCGACGAGCGCGACTGGGACGTCGACGTCGCCGAGATCACGGGCTGGCACCGCCACCCGCTGTACAACGAGATCCGGGCCGACAACGTCCGGCGGTTCGCCGACGCCCACGGGCTGGATCTGACCGACGAGGACACCGAGTTGCTCTACTCGGCCCACGGCACCCCGCGTCACTACCTCGACGAGGGGAGCCGGTACGACACGTACGTCGAGGAGTTCTGCGAGGTGATCGCCCGCAAGCTCGGGGTCGACTCGTACACCCTCGGGTTCCAGAACCACGAGAACCGCGACATCCCGTGGACCGAGCCCGACGTCGAGGACGCCATCGAGACCGTCGAGGCCGACCGCGTGGTGGTCGAGCCGATCAGCTTCATGCACGAGCAAAGCGAGACCCTCTCGGAGCTCGACGACGAGCTCGCCGAGGAGGCCGCCGAGCTCGGGCTGGACTTCTATCGGGTCCCGGTCCCCCACGACGACGATCGGTTCGGCGAGGTCCTGGGCGACATCGTCGAGCCGTTCGTCGGCGAGTTCGACCCCGGCTACTACCAGTTCCGGCAGTGTCAGTGCGCCGACTCGCCGAACGCGATGTGTCTGAACGCGCCCCGATGAGCGCCGGCGGCGGGTCGGAGCCGTCAGTCGGCGTCGTCGGCGGCGGCATCACGGGATTGGCGCTCGCCCACTACCTCGACCGCGAGGGCGTCGAGGCCGTCGTCTTCGAGGCCGCGCCCGACCCCGGCGGCGCGATCCGGAGCGAGCGCGTCGACGGCCGCGTGATCGAGTGGGGGCCACAGCGAATCCGGCGGACCGACCGGATCGACGACCTGATCGAGGCCCTCGGACTCGACGACGAGGTTCGGACCGCCGACCCCGACCTGCCGGTCTGCGTCTACGCCGACGGCGACCTCCACGCCGCGCCGTTCTCGATAGCGGCGTTCGGCGAGACCGACCTGCTGTCGGCCGAGGCAAAGCGCGAGGTGCTCGCCGAGCCGTTCACCGACCCCGGCGACCCCGAGGAGTCGGCGGGCGAACTGTTCGTCCGGAAGTTCGGCGCCGAGACCTACCAGAACCTGCTCGGACCGCTGTTCGGCGGCATCTACGGCTCGGACCCCGACGCGATGCCGGCCCGATACGCCCTCTCGGGACTGCTGAAGCTCGAAGCGCGCCACGACAGCCTGTTGAAGGCCGCGATCGCGCGCACGGCGGGCGGAAGAGCGACCCCGCCGGCGATCTCGTTCGACGACGGCCTCCAGCGGCTCCCCGAGGCGCTGGCGGCCGCCCACGACGAGGTCGTCCGGCTCGACACCCCGGTGACGGCCGTCCGAGAGACCGACGGCGGCCGATACGCCGTCGAGACGCCGGAGGGTACGACCGCGTTCGACGAGGTCGTGGTGACGACGCCCGCGGACCTGACCGCCGACCTCGTCGCCGACCTCGCGCCAGCGTCGGCCGACGCGCTCCGGGAACTCAGGTACAACCGCCTCGGGATGGTCGCGCTCGAAGCCGACCTCGCCGACGGCGACGTAGACCCCGACGCGCTGGGCTATCAGGTCGGCTTCGGCGAGGATCTCCGGACGCTGGGGGCCTCGTGGAACGCGAGCATGTTCGACCGCGAGGTCGTGACCGCCTTCCTCGGCGGGATGCACGACCCAGAGATCCTTGACGAGAGCGACGAGACGCTCGGCGAGATCGCGGCCGCCGAGTTCGAGCAGGTGACGGGCGCGCCGACCGAGGTCGTCGAAGTCCATCGCCACCGGCGCGGGTTCCCGGCCTACGACGACTCGTGGACCGCGCTCGACCGGGTCGAACTCCCCGAGGGCGTCCGGCTCGCGACCAACTACACCGACCGGATGGGCGTGCCGAGCAGGGTCCGAGAGGCCGCCTCGCTGGCCGCCGAACTCGCCGGAGAGTGAGCTGCGCCCTTACTCGGGGGCCGCGTCGAGCGCGTCGGCGACCAGCCGTGACTCCGCCTTCCGAAGGTGCTCGGCGACCGTGCTCGGCGCGAGGTCGAGTTCGGCGGCGACCTCGTCTTGGGTTGCTCCCCGCGGGTTGTCGTAGTAGCCGAGGGCCGAGGCGGCCTCCAGGACCTCGTGCTGGCGATCGGTGAGGTGCCGACTCGGCTCGCCGCCGGTCCATCCGTCGCCGACGGTCGCCACCGTCACTTCCGCGAGGTCGCTTGCGCGCTCCACCGCGGAGCGGAGGTCGTCGCTCGCGCCGACGAGCGTGAGTTCGACCCGGCCGTCGGGACGGTAGCGAATCGGGAGCGTGGCGACCAGCGTTCCGGCGGTAAACAGCTCCGCGAACTTCCGCTGGTCGTCCCGTCCGTCCTCCCGAACGTAGACGTACGTCGCGTCCGCTTCGACCGTCGTCACGTCGAACGACCGAACCCTCTCGCAGTCGGCGAGGGCGGCCCGGACCGCGGCCTCCCCGCCCGCGATCGAGAACAACTCCGTGGGATCGTCGGGGTCGATGCCGCCCGAGAGCAGTGTCGCCACGCCGAGCCCGTCGGTCGATTGGACCGCGCCGTGGACCGGGCTGGTCGCCGAACGCGGCGGGCGGACGCGGAGTCGAGCGCGTTTCATCGGGCAACCCATCGTTGGATGTATATAAATAACCGGCTATACTCGGCAGCACGCCCTCCCACCGGACGCGATTACGTCCGCGTATGAGCGAGTCACGAGACGCCCCTCCCGGTCTCCCGGTGATCGGTCACGCCTACGACTACGCTCGCGACCCCCTCGGGTTCGTGGAGCGAACCGTCGCCGAGTACGGCGGCGCCGTTCGCCTGTCGGCGATAAAGCGGGACGCGGTGTTGCTCGCCGATCCCGCGGCGATCGAGCGCGTTCTCGCGAGCAACGCCGACAACTACCGCAAGGGCGAGTTCCAGAAGCGGGAACTGGAGGGACTGCTCGGGGACGGCCTGCTGATCAGCGAGGGCGAGCGGTGGAGCCGCCAGCGCGACCGAATTCAGCCCGCGTTCTATCCGGGTCGGATCGCGAGCTACGCCGAGACGATGGTCGAGTGCACCTCTCGTCACCTCGACCGATGGGCCGATCGCGGCTCGATCGACGCGACCGAGGCGCTGCCCGCCCTCACTCTCGACGTGCTCGGGCAGGTTCTGTTCGGCGCCGACCTGCGGGACGCCACCGAGGTCAGAGAGGCCGCGGCGGCCGTGACTGACCGGTTCGCGCCCGATTCGAGGACGCCGTTTTACGTCCCCGACTGGGTGCCGACGGCGCGGAACAGGCGCTACCGTAGGGCGGTCGCGCGCCTCGAATCGTTCGTCGCCGACCTCGCGGACTCCCGTCGGAGCGGCGAGGGGGACGACGACCTGCTCTCGACGCTCGTCGAGTCCGGCGCGGGCGACGAAGAGATCCGCGACCAGTTGATAACGTTCCTGCTCGCGGGCCACGAGACGACGGCGCTGGCGCTGACGTACGCGCTGTTCCTGCTCGGGACCCATCCCGACGAACAGGCCCGGGTCGCCGACGAGATCCGCGACCTCGACCGGCCACCCGCGCTCGGCGACGACCTGCCGCGGACCGATCGTGCGATTCGGGAGGCGATGCGGCTCTATCCGCCGGTCCCCGTGGTGATGCGGGAAGCGGTCGGCGACGACGCGGTCGCGGGGTGCGACGTGCCCGCGGGCGCGTTGGTCCTCTGCTCGCAGTGGGCGACCCACCGTCGACCGGCGTTCTACGACGACCCGGAGGCGTTCCGACCCGAGCGGTGGATCGACGACGAGCGGCCGGCGTACGCCTACTTCCCGTTCGGCGGCGGCCCGCGCCAGTGCATCGGCCGCCGGTTCGCACTGGTCGAGGCCCGCCTCGTGCTCGCGAGTGTGCTCCGGCGGTTCCGAGTCCGAACCGCGGCGCCCGCGGAACTGGATCTCGTGGCGTCGATGACGCTGGCCCCCGCCGACACTGTGGAACTCGCGCTCCGCGAGCGGGGGTAATTACCGGTCGACTTCCTTCGCGGTCTCGACGAACGCCGTCGCGTTCTCGACCGGCGTGTTCCGGTTGATGCCGTGGCCGAGGTTCAGGATGTGGCCCTCGGGGCCGGCCTTCTCGATGACTTGGCGGGTCTTCTCGCGGACGAACTGCTCGTCGCCGAGCAGATACGTCGGGTCGAGGTTCCCCTGGACGGGCACGTCGCCGAGTTCCGCGCGGGCGTCGGCCACGTCCACGGTCCAGTCGAGGCTCACCACGTCCGCGCCCGAGTCGGCGAGCAGATCGAGCTTGCCGCCGGGGTTCCGCGAGAAGACGATCGACGGCACGTCGACGGCCTCGAAGATGCGCCGGTGGAGCGGCTGGACGAACGCGGCGTAGTCGTCGGGGGTCAGCAGGCCGGCGTAGGTGTCGAACAGCTGGATCACGTCGGCGCCCGCCTCGACCTGAAACTCCAGATAGTCGACGACCACGTCGGCGAAGCGTTCGAGCAACTCGGCGAACGCGTCGGGGTGTTCGACCCGGAAGCGCCGGATCGGGAGCTGTTTCTTGCCGGCTGGCTCGCCGGCAACCGCGTAGGCCGCGAGCGTGAACGGCCCGCCGGCGAAGCCGATGAGGCTCGTCCGGTCGCCGACGCTGTCATCGAGGCGTTCGAGGAGCGCACCGACGTAGTCGAGTTCCTCGCGGACGTCGGCGTGACCCGCGGGCACGTCGTCGGGACCCTCGACGGGGTCGGCGATCACCGGGCCGACACCGCTCTCGATGCGGTAGTCGAGCCCGAGCGGTTCGAGGACGGTCAGGATGTCCGAGAACATCACCAGCCCGTCGGGCTCGAAGATCTCCCACGGGAGCAGGGTGATTCGCTCGGCCACCTCGGGGGTCGAGATGGCCTCCTTGAACGTGTAGTCGGCGCGAATCTCGCGGTACTCGGGGATGTACCGGCCGGCCTGTCGCATCAGCCACACCGGCGGGCGTTCGGTCCGCTCGCCGCGAGCGGCCCGGACCAGAAGGTCGTTCATGGTTCCGACGTTGGCTCGGCGGGGGCTAATGGCTTCTGCATTCGGCGCCAGACGACACGACCTCGCGGGGGCGACCCCGCCGAACGGCGCCGAGGGGCTCTCAGTCGGTCGTCTGGCTGTACGTCCGGACCCACTCTTCGAGCGTGATCCCCATCGCCGACTGGGTGATCGCGTTCGAACTCGCGGCGTTGGCGCTCTTGACCAGTTCGGCTTCGAGGGTGCGGTCGGGGACTTCCCCGAGGAAGTGTGGGATGGCACGCTGGACCGCGAGCGGACAGCCGACCTCGTGGGCCAGCGCGTACCCCGACAGCGAGTGGGGGATCTCCTCGCCGGCGTAGGTCGGGTCCGGCTCCCCGAGCGTCTCGTCGTCGACGTGGTCGACGTACTCGTAGCACTTGCCCACGTCGTGGAGCAGACAGGCCGCACGGATCACGTCGAGGTCGGGGTCCGCGCCGTGGAACTCCCGCTGTTCGGCGGCCGACGCGACCGCGATGCGGGTCACCCCGCGGACGTGCTCGACGTTCGAGACCTCCTGAATGTTCCACGCGTAGGGGACGTCGTGAACGTCGCGCCAGCCGCCGCGTTCGAGGCCGAGCGTCCACGCCTCGACGACTCGGTCGCGGAGCGCCGGATCGTCGATGTCGGCGAGCTCCGGGAGCGCGGAGCGGACCTGCGCGTCGTAGTCTGGCTCTGCCATGTGCCCGAGTCGTCGCGTCGGACCGTAAGCGTTGGCCCGGCCACAACCGTTTCCCGCGACCGCGCCGTCTCTCCGGTATGCGAACCGTGTTCCACCTCATCACCGGCGAGGAGGCCCAACAGCAGACTGCGCTCACCGTCGCGGAGAACCTCTCGAAGGACGAAACCGTCGAGATGGACGACATCGCGGTGGTCGCGCAGGCGGAGGGCATCGAGCCGCTCACAGCGGGCGGGGACGGGAGCGAGACGGTCGCCGACCTGCTTGCGGCCGGGATCTCGTTCAAGGCCTGTTCGAACACCCTCGACACCATGGACCTCTCGGAGTCCGATCTCGTCGACGGCGTCGAGACGGTGTCCTCGGGCGTCGGCGAGCTCACCCGACTCCAAGACGACGGGTACGCCTACATCCGGCCGTAGCCGGTCGTCGACACCGACGAACCTACGAGCGGTCGTCTTTCTGGACCGTCTCTCGACCGATGAATCGGGGTCGCTCCTCGACGGCCAGGAAGTTGTCGACGTCCTCGCGGGCCGCCTTCGCGGTCCCTTTCTCGGGGTCGTAGTCCCGCGAGCCCTCGCTTCCCAGCGCGTCGTGGAGCGCATCGAGGTCCTCGAAGTAGAGTTCGGCGACGCCGTCGAACTCCGCGTTCTCCGGGTCCGTCGGCAACACGGTGGCGTACCGGACCACGCCGTCGATCTCGCGGGCGATCGGGGTGTGTTCGGTCTGCCAGTGGTCGACGAACTCCTCGTGGGTCAGCCCCTCCTTGCGGACGAGAAACGCCGAGTGCTTGTAGAGGCCGTCGGTGTCGCCGTCGACGTCGTCTCTCTGGACGACCTCCTCGCCGACGAATCGGGGCCGCTTCTCGACGGCCAGGAAGTTGTCGACGTCCTCGCGGGCCGCCTTCGCGGTCCCTTTCTCGGGGTCGTAGTCCCGCGAGCCCTCGCTCCCCAACGCGTCGTGGAGCGCGTCGAGGTCCTCGAAGTAGAGTTCGGCGATCCCGTCGAACTCCGCGTTCCCCGGGTCCGTCGGCAGGACGGTCTGATAGCGCCTGACGCCGTCGATCTCGCGGGCGATCGGGGCGTGTTCGGTCTGCCAGTGGTCGACGAACTCCTCGTGGGTCAGCCCCTCCTTGCGGACGAGCAGGGCGACGTGTTTGTACATAATTCGGTGGTCGTCGGGAGCGGTGTTAAAACTACGCGCGAACCCGACTCCGCGTGTGCAGTGGACGCGTCCGGCCCGGACGGCCACTTACTTTCATTACAGACCTCGGCGTACGGACGGTCATGGGTTTCTATCAGCGCGATTTCATGGAAGGCACGCGGGGCACGATGGCGGTCGACTGGGAGGAGCGCATCGACTTCCAGCGACTGCGCCGCGAGCGCAAGGCGCGGGCGCTCGAACGGATGCGGGAGGCCGGGCTCGGGAGCATGCTGTTGGTCGACGATCCCAACGTCCGGTACGTCACCGGCCTCGCGATGACCGGCGGGTCGGGCGCCGACCACTACACCCTCCTCACCGAGGACGGCGACGTCGTCCACTGGGACACCGCCGACCACGCGAGCAACCAGCGGTACAACTGCCCGTGGCTCGACGACGTGCGGTACGCCGCGCCCGGGCTGGGCAACGTCCCGCGGGCGTCGGGGCGCGAGTCGGCCCGCGACTGGCTCGCGGGCAAGATGGCCGACCTCGTCGTCGAGGCGGCCGAGGAGTACGGCGTGAAGAACGAACCGATGGGCATCGACGTGGGCAACCGCTCGCTCATCGGGAAGTTCGAGGACCGCGGCGTGGACGTTCGGCCCGACGAGTGTACGCAGGCCATGGCGGACGCCCGGAAGATAAAGACCCGCGACGAGATCGAGTGTCTCCGGATGGTCGCCGCGCTCTGTGAGGCCGGCTTCCAGCGGATCACCGAGACCGCAAAGCCCGGCGCGCGCGAGTCGGAGGTGTGGGGCGCGGCCACCGAGGAGCTCTGGGGGCTCGGTGCGATGGTGCAGGGCGGCTACGTCACCTCCGGGCCGAACACCTGGCCCAAACATCAGGCCAACACCACCGACCGCGTGATGCGGCCCGGCGACCTCGTGTACGCCGACTTCTACAACGTCGGGTTCAACGGCTATCGGTCGTGTTACTACCGGACGTTCAGCCTCGGCGACCCGACCGCGGCCCAGCGGGAGGCCTACCGGAAGGCCCGCGACGACCTCTACGACGTGCTCGAACGCATCGAGCCCGGCGCGACCACCGACGAGATCTGTCGGGGGTTCCCCGACGAGGACGGCGAGCAGATGGAGTGGTACGGCGCCGAGGAGTTCTGGGAGATGACCACGAACCACTGGGCCCACGGGCTCGGGCTCCAGCTCTACGAGGTGCCGCTGATCTGGCGCGGGCTCTCGCCCGACCACCCGATCGAGATCGAGGAGGGGATGACGATGGCCGTCGAGACGATGCGTCCGGCCGACCGGCAGGGCGTCCGTGTCGAGGAGATGGTGGTGGTGCGCGAGAGCGGGGTCGAGATCCTGAGCCAGTGGCCCGTCGAGGAGATCACCACAATCGACTACTAGCCGGTCCCGACAAACTAAGTCGACGGCCAGCGACCACGGGGTATGGAGATCGGCACGGGGCTTTTCACCTGTCAGCGCCGACCCGACGACGACAGATCGACGAGCGACATCTACGAGGAGATGCTGACTCTCGGCCGGGCGGTCGACGACGCCGGCCTCGCGAGCGCGTGGGTCTCCGAACACCACTTCGCCGAGGACGGCTACCTCTCGGCGACGATGCCCGCACTCGGCGCGCTGGCGACCGCGACCGACGACGTCGAGGTCGGGAGCTGTATCGCGCTCGCACCGCTGTACGACTCGGTCCGGCTCGCCGAGGACGCCGCCACGGTCGATCTGCTCGCGGACGGTCGGCTGACCCTCGGGCTCGCCATCGGGTCGAATCCCCGGGAGTTCGAGGAGTTCGGCGTCCCCCGCGAGGAGCGCGTCGACCGGCTCCGGGACGCCACCGACCTCCTGCGCGCGGCGTGGTCCGACGGCCCGCTCGAGTACGACGCGCAGTTTCACGAGGTCTCGCCCGACGCGACGGTCACCCCCAAACCGGACGAGTCGATCCCGATCATGTACGGCGGGGCGGCCAAGCCGGCGGTCCGGCGGGCCGCCCGCGTCGCCGACGCGTGGTGTGCGCCCTCCGCGCTCTCGATCGGAGGGGTGCGAAAGCGCGTCGAGGACATCCGGCGGGTCCGCGACGAGGAGGGCCTCGACGGGGAGTTCGACGTCTACGTCCTCCAGCACGGCTTCGTCGGCGATTCCCGCGAGGAGGCGTGGGCGACGATGCGGGACGGCTACCTCTATCTCCAGCGCCGGTACGCCGAAATCTTCGGCGACGAACCGGTCGCGGAGCTGTCCGACGAGCGCCGAACCGAACTCCGCGAGCAGGCCATCTACGGGTCTCCCGAGGACGTCGTAGAAGAGCTGACCGCGTACCGCGAGGCGCTCGGCGACGACGTCCACTTCATCTTCCGGACCTACCACCCCGGGATCGGCACGGACGCGATGGTCGAGTGCATCGAGCGCCTCGGCGGCGAGGTCGTCCCCGCGTTCGAGTGACCGGGCGGGCCGGCGACCCACGCACGTTTAACATCTCAGGGACCTTCGACAGTCGTATGACATCGAAGTGGCGACAGCTCCTGCCGCAGTTCGTGGCGATGATGCTGCTGTACTTCGCGTCCGTCGTCGTCCTCGCAGCGGTCGGCGTCGACGGGTTCGTCCCCCGGATGATCGCGGCGCTGACCATCGCCTTCGGCTACCCCTCGGTCCTGCGGCGGTTCGACCTCGAACCCGAGGTGTGGAGACGGGAGTGAGTCCGGGGCGTCGAGCTCCACGCCGACGCGGCCGGCGGTCAGGTCGAGAGCACCGCCACGGCCCCGACCGCGAGCGCGATCCCCACCGCGTCGCGGGCGCCGAGCGACTCGCCGAGAAACAGGACCCCGAGCACCGCCGCGACGACGAAGTAGAGGGCGGTGATCGTCGAGACGACCGACGCGTCGCCGTACTGGAGCGCGGCGTAGTAGCTCACGCCCCCGACGCCCGAGAACAGCCCGCCGGCGAGCGCGTAGCCCGCGCCGATCCCGGTGACCGCGGGCGCGCCGCCCTGCGAGAGGATGTACGCGACCGCGACGCCGGCGCCCGCGAGATACGAGATCGCCATCGCGATCTCGGGTTCGAGCGTCCGGGTGGCGAGGTCCGCCAACACCACCCACGCGCCCCACGTTACCATACCGACGCCGGCCAACAGGAGAGCCGTCCGGGACATGGCCGGACGCTCGCAGGGAGTCAGTTTACGCTTTTGGATGCGACAGGCTCCGCCTACGCCCGTACAGCCGGCCCATAACAAACACCGTCGAGCGTCGAGTGACGCGCATGAGACTGCTCACAGCGGTGCTGACGGCGCTCGTCGTCGGCGCGGGGCTGGCCGCCGCCCTGCCCGCGATCGCCACGAGCGCCGCCGACGCCGGCCACGGAGACGCCGAGACGCTCGCCCGCCCCGACCTCCCCGAACAGTGGCAACGGACCCACGGGGGCGAGGGCGACGACACCTTCGCGGACCTGGTCCGAACCGACGACGGCGGCTACCTCGCGGTCGGGTGGGCCAGCGGCGAGGACCGCGACGGGTGGGTCGTCAAGACCGACGCCGAGGGCGAGATCGAGTGGGAGCGCACCTACGGCGAGTCGGGCACCGACCGCTTCTACGGGGTCGCGCGAGCCGAGGACGGCTACGTTCTGGCGGGCCGGACCGATCGAGAGGGGAGCCCGCGGGGCTGGATCGTCGAGGTCGGGCCCGACGGCGAGGTCGTCGCGGAACGGACGCCGTCGGCGGGCGCTTTCTACGCGCTCGAAGCCGACGATTCGGGCTACCTCCTCGCGGGGTGGACCCGGAGCGACCGCCGCGAGGGCGTGGCGCTCAGGCTCGACGAGAACCGATCGACCGAGTGGACCGAGGCGTACCCGACCCCCGAGCGGTACGGCGACGGCTACCTCCGCGCGATCGTGCCCCGTGAGTCGGGGTACTACCTCGCCGGCAAGGTCGAGGGCGAGACCGACGACGGGTGGGCGCTCGCGATCGGCGCCGACGGCGCCGAGCAGTGGCAGACGACCGCGGGCGGGGCCAGCAGGGACGACGTGTGGGCGGCCGCGCCCGCCGACGGCGGCTTCGTGTTCGCCGGCGAGACCGAGAGCAACGCCACCGGCCCGCGCGACGGGTGGCTCGTGAAGGTCGGCGCGAACGGCTCGGTCGCGTGGGAGCGCAGGCCGGGCGGGAACGGCACCCAGTGGCTCGACTCGGCGATGCGGACCGAGGAGGGCTTCCTGTTCACCGGAAGCTCGAACGCGGGTCCCGACGGGAGCGCGGACGGCTACGTGGTCGCGACAGACGCCGACGGTCGGGTCACAGACGAGTCGTACTACGGCACCTCGGGGTGGGACAAGCCGTGGCCCGCGATCCGCGGCCACGACGGCGGCTACCTGCTCGCGGGCCAGACCGGCGGCGCCGACGCCGACGGCCGGGACGGCTGGCTGGTCCGGATCGGGTCGCCGAACGCGACTGACGCCGAGACGACCGAGCGAGCGACGACCGACACCCCGGGCGGCGACGATCCGTCGACCACGGCGCTCCGGGCCGAGACGGCGACCGCGACCGAGACGCCCTCGACCGGCGTCCCCGGGTTCGGTCCGGTCGTCGCGGTGGTCGGGGTCGTCCTCGCGGTGCTGATCGCGCGACGGTAGACCCCCGATCGTCGGGGCCCAACGCCGGGGTGTTCGGTCGCGACGGCGGCCGTCATCGATCCGACTCACCGCCGCCGTTTAACCGTGGGGCGGCCGTAGCGGCGGGCATGGCCGACCCCCTCGATCCGTTCCCCGACGTCGACGACGAGGCCGACCGTGCGCTCGTCGCCCGCCATCAGGAGGCCGTCCGGGCGCTCCCGGCTCTCTCGGTCGAGGATCTCGTCTACGACTACCGGACCCAGTTCCACCGTGACCCGCTCGTGGCCCGGACCGACGCCGCGTACTACCTCTCGGTCCGGAGCCACGTCTGGGCCGAGTTCGGCGAGCGGCTCGACGCCGGACCCGACGGGCTCTCGCGGCTGAAGGCGATCCACGCCGAGCAGTTCCGCGAGCACGTCGGCGAGCAGGCGGCCGACGACGCGATGATCCTGACCAGAGAGTGAAAGGCCCCGAGTCGATGCGCTGACAGCCTCGGAGTCGACGGGCTGAGTGGTCCAGAGTTAGCGCGCGAACCCCGGCCGCCGGCACGCTACCGGCAGTAATTTCCGGTGGTGAGCCGATAACGGTAAACGCGAACCGAGGGTTTTTTATCAGATACCGTAGTTCTCAGATGCTACGGAATCGGGAGTTCGGCTGTCCGTATCTAACTATGAGAGACGCGACGACACACTACGTGGAACGCGAACCGTCGCTCGACCGCGGCGAGCGGCCGGCGTACCGAATCGCAACCGACGCCGACGATCCGGCCGTCAGCGTCCCGCGGGCGGTCGCGGCGATCACCGACTGCGAGCCGACCGACGAGGAGTTCGTGCTGTACGACGTGATCGATCCGGACGCCCTCAGGCGGTTGTTCGACGACCGGTGCGACGGACGGCCGCGGACTCGGGGACGGGTCGTGTTCGAGTTGCGGGGGTGCCGGGTCGAGGTCCGGGCCGACGGGAACCATGTCGTTCACGGACCCCGTCCCGACGTCGAGGAGTCCGAGACGGTCGCCCCCGAGTCGGCGTGATCTGACCCGCGTCTCTGACGCGTCGACCTACGCGTCGGGGTCGTGGCGCTCGAACCAGTCGGTCAGCTCTTCGAGCCGGTGGATCGCCCGGTCGGGGTCGCCGATGGCGTGGTGCTCGTCCGGGTAGACGACGAGTCGAGCCGGCACGTCCTGTTTCTTGACGCTGACGTAGAGCTGTTCGGACTGGGAGGGCGGACACCGCCAGTCCTCGCCGCCCGCGGTCACCAGCAGGGGGGTGTCGATCTCGCCCGCGTCGACGAGGCTGGAACTCGCGTCGTAGCCCTCGGGGTTGTCCCACGGCAGGCCGTAGTCGTTCTCCCACCAGACGTGGCTGTCGTCGGTGCCGAACGACGACCGGAAGTCGTAGATGCCGTGCTCGGCGGCGGCCGCCGCAAACCGGTCGCTCGCGGTCACCAGATACCCCGTCGTCATCGCGCCGTAGGAGAACCCGGTGGCGAAACACCGCTCGTCGTCGACCCAGCCCCGGTCGACCAGTTCGTCGACGGCCGCGAGCACGTCGTCGCGCTCGCGGGGCCCCCACTCGCCGCGGATCTGCTCGCTGAACTCGCGGCCGTACGAGGAGCTCCCGCGGTAGTTCGTCCGGGCGACGACGTACCCCTGACCGGTCAGGTGAGCGTAGTCGAACGAGAACGTCGGCGCATCGTACGCGATCGGGCCACCGTGGATCGAGGCGACCAGCGGGCGGGGGTCGGCGTCTGGGTCGTCGAGGTCGTACTCCGGGGGCAGGTAGGCCAGCACGTCGATCTCGGCCCCGTCGGATTCGACGGTGATGCGACGACACTCCGGCGTCCGAGCGGCCCCGACGAGGTCCTCGTTGACCGCCGAGACGCGGGTCGGCTCCGCCGAGTCGAGATCGACGGCGGGCGCGCTGAACACGTCGGTTCCGGCCGCCGGGTCCGAGAGCACGACCGCGGCGCGACCGCCCCGGAGGTCGAACCCCTCGATCGTTCGATCCCGGCCCTGCGCGTCGAACGTCCGCTCGGGGTCGCCCTCCGGGGTGAACCGTGCGAGTCGGGTCAGTCCCTCGTCGCCGATCGGCACGATCACGTCGTCGCCGTCCCAGCCCGGCGAGCCGTAGCGGGCGACGGTGCGGTCGAGGTCGCCGGATCGCGACGCCGGCGCGCCGAGCCGACCCGCGTCGGTCTCGCCCGAGGCGTCTGCCGGGGCGTCGCGCTCGGCGACGTAGACCCGGTCGGGGTCGTACCAGTTCTCGGGGTCGCCGCCGACGAACGCGAGCCGGTCGCCGTCCGGGTGCCACCGGAGACGCGACGCGGTGAGGTCGCCGTCGGTCACCCGCCGGAGGTCCTCGCCGTCGGGTGCGATCGCGTACACGTCCATCACGTAGTTGTCGTCGGGGCGGTCGGTCCGGTTCGAGAGGAAGGCGATCGTCGATCCGTCGGGCGACCACGCCGGTTGGAGGCCGATCGCGGGCTCGTGGGCGCCCCCGCCGTAGGCGTCGTCGAGCCGGTCGGCCTCCCGGCTCTCACAATCGACCACGAACAGATAGGTCCGCACCTCGTCGAGCCAGCCCTTCCCGTCGTACTTGTGCTGGAGGCGCTCGGTCTCGATCGGGGCGTCGTCCTCGCGGCGGGCAGTCAGGTACTCGCGTTGGTCCTCTGTCGGGTCACGGGCCGCGACCGCGAGCCGCTCGCCCGCGGGTCCCCAGTCGAACGACTCGACGCCCTCCTCGAAGTCGGTGAGCTGGCGGGCGTCCCCGCCGCGCTCCAGATCGAACGCCCAGACCTGCGGTTTCGGCTCGTCGGCGCCGGCGTCGACTCGCTCCTCGTCGTCCGACGGCTCGTCGTCGTCACCGTCGGCCCGCGAGACTGCGAGTTCGGCGTCGGTCTCTCGGGCCGCGACGAACCCCAGTTTCGTGCCGTCCGGGCTCCACGCGGGAGCGCTCGCGTCCGACGCCCGCGAGAGCCGCGTGGGGTCGCGTGCGCCGTCGGCGGGCGCGACGAAGAGCGAGCTCCGGCGGTCGTCTTCGGCGCGGTCGAACTCGTCGGCGACGAACGCGACGCGCTCGCCCGTCGGCGAGACGGCCACGTCGGTCAGGAGGGTCAGCCCGTAGAAGTCCTCGACGTCGAGGGGTTCGCTCATACCGATCCGTGGGATGCGTGCCACATCAGCGTACGGGCACGAGCAAACGCCGCCGGGGAGCTTCCGTCTCGCTGTCTCCCGGGCCCGGCGTCGCCCCCGAAACCGACCGCCTGCACCGCCGACGCTCCGTGGGCGGGGTCGGGACCACCATCGGCGATCGTCAGTATTGCAGGAAATTTGCACAACAGTTAATGCCGTCGGGCGACAAGTACGGACGATGACCGACGACGAACTCGAAGCCATCCGCGAGCGAAAGCGCGAACAGCTCGCCGGCGAGCGCTCCGACGCCGGCTCCGAGACCCGAACCGATGCGACCGACGGGGTGGGATCGACCGACGAACCCGTCCACGTCGAGAGCGTCGAGCAGTTCTCCGAGATCACGAGCGGCGACGGCGTCGTGCTCGTCGACTTCTACGCGGACTGGTGTGGCCCGTGCAAGATGCTCGAACCCGTCGTGGCGTCGGTCGCCGAGACCACCCCGGCCACGGTCGCGAAGGTCGACGTCGACCAACACCAGGGGCTCGCGTCCCAGTACGGCGTCCGGAGCGTTCCGACCCTCGTCGTGTTCGCCGACGGCGAGCAGGTCGAACAGCTCGTCGGGATGCAGGACGAACAGAGCCTGACCCGGGTAGTGGAGCGCCACGCCTGAGATGGGGTTCCACACGTTCGACGCCGACCGTGCCGACAAGCTCGAAGACGAATCGCGCTACCGCTACCTCTCCCGCGAGGAACTGGTCGAGGCGATCGACCCCGAGCCGGACGCCGCGCTCGCGGACCTCGGGAGCGGGACCGGCTTCTACACCGACGACGTGGCCCCGTTCGCGGGAGAGATCCGCGCGGTGGACGTCCAGTCCGCGATGCACGACGCCTACCGCGAGAAGGGCCTCCCGGAGGACGTCTCGCTCGTGACGGCCGACGTCGCGGACCTGCCGTTCAGCGACGGCGACCTCGACGGCGCGTTCTCGACGATGACGTTCCACGAGTTCGCGAGCGAGGCCGCCCTCTCGGAAGTCGCACGCGTGCTCCGGGACGGCGGGCGATTCGTGGTCGCCGACTGGTCGGGGGCGGGCCGCGGGGAGAGCGGGCCCCCGGTCGCGGAGCGCTACGATCGCGACGAGGCGGTCGAACTGCTCGAATCCGCGGGCTTCGACGTGGAGCGGGCGGACGAACGTCCCGAGACGGTGCTGATAGTCGCGTCGCGGTAGCCGACCGATCGGCCCTTTTGTCCCACCGTGTCACGACCCCGCCGTTTCCGCTGTCTCGAAGCGATCGGAGCCGTTCGGACCGGAGCGATCGAAGCCGAACGTAACCCCACGATTTCCGCTGTTTTGGGACGGTTCCGTGTGTCGTGCCAGTTGGCTTACGGCGTCGAGACCGGACGTTCAGCCTCGCGATTTCGACACTATCGAGGCTACCCACCCGACGATACGACGAGGAACGCCGCCAACTGAGGCGGAAGATCGGCGGCGCGTCGGTCTCCACGGGTCACGGTAACACCACCGTTTCCGGTGTTTCGGTCACGAGACGAGCCTCGTTTTGGGTCCGACTCACGGCCACCAACACCGCGGTTTCCGTTGTCTACGGTCGCTCGTTCGAGACCCACTGGCCGGCTGAGCCCGATTTCGGCCGGGAAAGACGTCGAGAGAGGTCGACAGTTGGTCGTGGGACTGACGCTCACTCCGTCGTTTCCGCTGTCTCGGGGCGGCGGGTGCGGAGACGGGGCGAAAGGGCGGCCACACACCCACCCCACTGTTTCCGCTGTTTTCCGCGAGAACAGTGGGGAGGGGGTTGGGACGCCACAATCGGCCCGCCACGATCCGACGGCTGTTCGTCGGAGATCAAATACTGTCAATATTAGCGAGGTATCGTCTTCGCTTCCTAGAAAATACGTACAGCAAACCGAGAGATATAATAGTCTATTTGACTAATTGTACTACGGATATCTTTTGTTGTCTTGGGTAATAAAGGTTCCCAAATTAAATACCGACTCGAACCCCCTCCTACCGATCCCGTCGAAGACTCCGGAAACGATGGGGTGGGTGTGTGTTTAAGTCAGATCCGACAACGGAAACTACGGCCTCCGGGAACGACGCCCCAACTTAAAAAGAATCGAACAGAAGAAACAGCGGACACCGCAGTCGCCCTGTGGATTTATGTGGTCGTCCACCCAACGACAGTTCATGTCATCGTTCAGTTTCGATCGGGACAACTCCCTCTACAAGAACCGCGACGCCTTGCTGGAGGAGTACACCCCGAACAACCTCGTCGGTCGCGACGACGAGTTGGAGGAGTACCACGCCGCACTCCAACCCATCATCAACGGCGAGGCCCCGTCGAACATCTTCCTCTACGGCAAGAGCGGCGTCGGCAAGACCGCCGCGACCCGATTTCTCCTCAACCGTCTCCAGGACGACGCCGCCAAGTACGACGACATCTCGTTGAACGTGATCGAGATCAACTGCGACGGTCTCAACTCGAGCTATCAGGTGGCAGTGCGACTCGTCAACACGCTCCGAACCCCGTCCGAACAGATCAGCAACACCGGCTACCCACAAGCGCAGGTGTACAGTTTCCTCTGGGAGGAACTCGACAAGGTCGGCGGAACTATCATCGTGGTCCTCGACGAGGTCGATCACATCAACGACAACTCCATCCTCTATCAGATCCCGCGCGCACGGAGCAACGGCTACCTCGAAGACGCCAAGATCGGGCTCATCGGCATCTCGAACGACCTCTCGTTTCGCGACTCGCTTTCCGCGAAGGTCCGGTCGTCGCTCTGCGAGAAGGAGGTGTCGTTCCCGCCGTACGACGCCACCGAACTCCAGAAGGTGTTGAGCCAGCGCGAGCAGGTCGCCTTTCACGAGGCGGCGCTCGCCGAGGACGTGATCCCGCTCTGTGCGGCCTACGGCGCACAGGACGCGGGCGACGCCCGACAGGCCCTCGATCTCCTGCTGGAGGCCGGCGATCTCGCCCGGAAGGAGGCCGTCGAGCAGGTCACCGACGAGCACGTCCAAGAGGCACGCGAGAAGCTCGAACGCGACCGCATCATGGAGGGGGTCGCCGACCTGACCGAGCACGCCCGACTCATCCTCTATGCGCTCACCTCGCTCGAGGCCGAGGAGACGACGCCCGCTCGTTCGCGCGACATCCGACCCCGGTACGAACAGCTGTGCAACCACGTCGGCACCGAACCGCTCACCAGCCGTCGGATGCGCGACCACCTCGCCGACCTCGCCATGCTCGGGGTCATCTCCTCGACCGAGAAAAACGAGGGGATGTCCGGGGGCAAGTACCGCGAACACGCCCTGAAACAGGACCTCCAACTGGTGGTCAGCGCGCTCGAAGAGACGATCGAGTTCGCCGGCGTCCACGACAGCATCAGGCCGTACTACCAGACCACGTTCGGCGACATCGAGGAGTGACCCGCGAGCGACCCCGAAAATCACTCGTCGGCCTCCCCGTCGCCCCAACCCCACGATTTCCGCTGTTTCGATCGCCGAACCGAACCCCACCGTTCCGCCGTGTCCACGACCCGTCAATTACCCCGGCGTTTCCGCTGTGCCCACGACCCATCAATTACCCCACCGTTTCCGCTGTTCGACGCTCTCGACCCCGTATCGGTCCGGGAGTCTCGTCGACCGCGCCGAACGCCGGTCGCGCTCGCGGAGTTCGGCTCTCGCCGTCCGGTCGCGTTCGGCCGGGCGAAACAGCGGAAACTGCGGAGTGATCGGGTCGCGGAATAAACACCGGAAACATCGGTGTCGCGACGAACCGCAGACCCGCCGCGGGCCCGGCGACGAAACAACGGAAACATCGGTGTGGACCGGCCGCACGCCCCGTGAGGGCAGACAGCGGAAACGACGGGGTCGCGGGCGACCGCCCGACTCGGCGACTCGACCGGACCGATCAGAACTCCGGGGTCCGGTCGCCCGCCACGCTCGCGTGCTGGAGTCGCAGAATCACCGCACTCCCGTCGGTCCGGTCGTCGTCGAACGCCAGTTCGCCGCCGAACTTCTCGACGATCCAGTTCGCGAGCCAGAGCCCGAGGCCGCTCCCGTGGTGGAGCGCGGTCTCTTTACCCTCCGAGAGCACCTCCTGTTCCTCTTCGGGGATGCCCGGTCCGTCGTCGAGCACCGCCAGCTCCACCCACCCGCTCTCGTCGACGGGCCGGGAGACGCACACGGTGACCGACGGGGACTCGCAGTCGGTGTGTTCGATGGCGTTTTCGAGGACTTCGCTGATCGCGGCGTCGATGGTTTTGTCGGCGTACGCGTAGACGGAGTCGGGACAGTCGACGAGTATCTCCGTCTCCGGGTACGACTGGCGAAACTCCTCGACGGTGTGTTCGATCGACTCGGCGAGGTCGATCTGGGTCCGGGTCTCGTCCTCTCGGTCGAGGGTCTTCCCGACCTCCCGGGCCTTCTCGCTGATCTCGATGAGTTCGATCACCTTCCGCTTGATCACGTCGACGTCGGCTTCCGAGCCCGGATTCTCCTCGAGGAGGTTCTCGGCGTGGCCCAACACCACGTTGAGGTCGTTGCGGAGGTTGTGCCGGAGGATCCGGTTGAACACCTGAAGTCGCTGTTCGCGTCTGACGAGTTCCTTTCGGGTCCGGACCGAGTCGATCGCGTAGGCGACGCTACTGCCGAACTTCGAGAGGACGCGCCGCTCGGTCTTCCCGAACGCGCCTCGGGTGACCGACCACAGGCTCAGCGTGCCGTAAATCGTGCTCTCGTACACCAGCGGCACCACGGCGACGACCGCCGATTCGCCGTCGGCGTCTTCCGAGCCGTTTCGATCGGCGCCGCCTCGGTCGTCGGCGTCCGGAACGGGCCGCGTCGCGACCTGAACGGTCTCGGTGGCGATGGCCTCTCGTATCAGCCGAGGATTCGACACCGACGCCGCCCCGTCGGTACTCCGGGGCTCCGACGGCGCGTCGTCTCGATCGGCGGCCAACGCGATCGGTTCGAGGGCGGCCACGTCGATGCCCGTCGCGACCTGCGGATGGATCACGTTCGCGTTCGCGTCGGTCTTGCCCACCCACGCGACCGAGTAGGGCTCGGTCCCGGCGAGTTGCTCGCAGACGATCTCCTCGATCTCCTCGCGCGAGGACGCCCGAAGGACCGCCTGACTCACGTCCCAGATCCGGTCGTTGACCTCGATCTGGCGGTCGACGCGTCGCTCGGTCCGCCGCCGGGAGATGGCGTTCTCGATGCGGTTTGCCAGCACCGTGAACTGCTCTTTCCCGGTCGCTTTCTTGAGGTAGTCGGTGACCCCCGCCGAAATCGCTCTGCTCGCGATCTGCTCGCTGCCGCCGCCGGTCAGCAGGATGAACGGGAGGTCGGGATACGATTCGTGAACCTCGTCGAGAAGCTCCAGCCCGTCCATCCCCGGCATCTCGTAGTCGCTGACCACGCAGTCGAACTTCTCGGCGGCGAGTTTGTCGAGGGCGGCGTCGGCACTCCCCACGGTGCAGACGTCGATGTCGTAGTCGCCGAGGACGTCGGCGGTGATTCTCGCGAAGAAGTCGTTGTCCTCGACGTGGAGCACGCGGGGCGGTGCGTCTACCATGCTTCGTGTGGTCGGATTCAGGGCTTCCTAATAAGTGGTTTCATTCCTTTAAATTCCCAGATCAAAAATACGAACGGACGCGAACCCGAGCGGCGCCACCGACTCGGCTCCGGCGTCGCCCGACCGATCCGACCTACTCGGAGTCGACGGCCACGTCTTCGGCGCCGAACACCGCGTCGAGGTCGGGGTCGGTTCGGAGTTCGTACCCCGAGTCGGTGTTGGCCACCACGCCCTCGCGTTCGAGCCGATCGAGGTGGGCGTACGCCTCCCCGGGCCCGTGAAGGATGTGGATGTTCGACAGTTCGCCGAACAGGTCGGCGCTCACCGTCCAGGCGTCGGCGGCGCCGCGCTCGCGCAGGACGGCGACGACTCGCTCGGTGCGCTCGCGGTGGTGGTCGATGATCTCGCGGGCCCGCTCGGTGGGGTTCGAGATGGGGTCCCGATGGCCCGGCCACGCCCGGACGTACTCGCCGTCGACGATCCGGTCGAGCGAGCCGAGATACGCCTTCAGTGGGTCCTCGACTCGCGGGTCCGCGCCGCCGACGTTCGGGGTGTACTTCGGCAACAGCGCGTCGCCGGCGAACAGCTCCGGGCCGTCCTCGCCGTCGAACCGGAACCCCGTCAGCCCCGCGGTGTGGCCGGGCAGGTGGACGGCTTCCAGTTCGAGGTCGCCCACCGAGAAGCGCTCGCCGTCGGCGAACGTCTCGACGGTCGGGGCCCGTCCCCTGATCTCCTCGTGGCGACCCAGAAACGCCAGTAGCTCCTCGGCCTTCTGCTCGGGGACGCCCCACCGATCGAAGAGGTCGCGTCGCTCTATCTCCTCGACGTGTGTCGTTCCGCCGGCCTCGATCATCTCGGCGTCGGCCTCGTGGACGTGGACAGTCGCGTCGCTCTCGGCCTGAATCTCGCCCGCGAGCCCGGCGTGGTCGTGATGCCAGTGGGTCAACAGGACGGCGTCGACGTCCTCGAACCCGAGGCCGTGGGACGCGAGTCCCGACCGTAGCTGTTCGCGCGTCGCCGAGTCCGCGACGCCGGTGTCGACGAGCGCGGTCGTCTCTGCGTCGGCTCCGAGGACGTAGACGGCGTTCTCGCCCTCGAAGACGGTGTTCCCGAGCTGGATCCGTTGCACGGTCCCACTCGGCGGCGTCGGAATAAGTCGTTTTCCCTCCCGCCGGTCGCCGCCGGCGCGTCGGGCGCCCTGCCGCCGGTTTACCACGCCCGTAGTAAATATTATCACGGAACTTTTATGATAGATACCGATCGGGGTTCACCTACGCGATGAGCGACCGAACCGAGTCACGGGGGCGCGACGAGGAGGCCGTCAACTGGACGCGGACCGACGGCGGCGTCGAGATCTACGACGAACGGAACCCCGACGCGTGGGTCCGGATGGAGTTCGTCAGCGGTCTCGACCCCGGCAAGCGACTCTACGGCATCTGTGACGACTGCGGGCTGGTCACCCCACAGCGGGGTCTCCCGGCCGACAGCATGGTCTGTGCCGACTGCGGGGCGGAGTTCGACGCCGAGTCGCACCCGAGCCGCGCCGCCGACCCCGGCCCGGAGTGCGATCCGGATCGGTAAGTAGCGACGCGGTCGGGTCGGCGACGCCCGGACGGACCCACACCGAGCTTTAACACCGATGGCGGCGTCGGCGTACGCATGGCGGTCCCTCGTCCCGAGACGCCGGTACAGATCGCGCTGGTGGCCGTCGGCGCGGCGGTCGCGTTCGTCGTAGTCTTGCCGCTGGTTCCGACACTTCTCGATCTCCTCGCGGGGACCGTCCGCGGGGTGGTCGACGCCGTCGTTCCCGGCGGCCCAGACTACCGCACCTCGTAGGTCTCGTCGCCCCGGCCCGACTACCGCACCTCGTAGGTCTCGTCGCCCGCGAGAAACCGACTCAGGTCGGCGGTCTGGCGGTAGTCCGAGTCCAGTAGCTCCGACAGCGACGCCGCCAGTCGCTCGCGATCGGCGTCCGTCCACTCGGTCGGCTCGCGGATCGGAACGACGAGGAAGCCGCTTCCGGGGACGTGGTCGGCGTGGAGTTCGGCCATCCCGCGGTCGTCGACCAGCGCCGCCCGGGCGCCGTAGGTGGCGAGGACGTGTCGGGTCGCGGCCTCGCCGACCGGGAGCAGAACGTGGGCGGCGATCGCCCGGAGTTCGGCGTCGAAAAACGGTTCGAGGTCGTCGTACTCGCGGTCGGTGGGCGCCCGATCGTCCGCCAGACAGCACATGTACCGGTAGCTCAGAAAGAGGTTCGCGACCGCGGGCCCGTCGCCGTCGCCGTCTCGGTCGGCTACGAGGCCGACCTCGTTCAGCACGGACCGGAGTCGCTCGCCGGCGGGACTCCCCGTGAACGGAACGCCCGTCTCGCACCCGCCGTGGACGCCGGGGTGGTCGCCGACGACGTGGAAGTCGGCGTTCGCGTCGCCGTACCCGAAGACGGCCGCCTGCTCGCCCTCCGCGCCCGGACAGGGCGGGCGCATGTCGAACGGGTTGGTGATCCTGTCGGTGACGTTCTTCACGCGCCACCGTAGCGCGTACCGCGTTATATTCGGCCCGGTTCGCGCCCCCGACTCGGGATTTCCGCCGTCTCCGGGGCCGTCGCGCGCCCGCGACCGGGCTCACACCTTCCTCCCGAACTAACATAACAAAATAGGCAAAAAAGTTCTTATCCGATATAGTAAAACATTGGTGGTGGAATGGTGGGGGAAGACAACGACGCGATACTCGAATCGACAGGACGGCGACGGTTTCTCAAGGCGACCGGCGTCGGTTCGGCGGTCGGACTCGCCGGACTGACAGGTCTCGGCGCCGCACAGGAGTACCCGAGCGACGACATCGAACTGATCGTTCCGTGGGCGGCCGGCGGCGGCACCGACCGCACCGCCCGCCAGCTCGCCTCGCTGGCGGAGAACGAACTCGACACGTCCGTCTTCGTGACGAACCAGACCGGCGGGAGCGGGAGCGCGGGCTTCCGAGCGGCCGCCAACGCCGAAGCCGACGGCCACACGGTGGGCGTGCTGACGGTCGAGATCGCCACGATCTCGCACCTCGGGATCGCCGACATCACGCCCGACGACTTCGACGCCGTGATGCAGTACAACTTCGATCCGGCGTCGCTGACCGTCCACGAGGACGCTCCGTACAGCACGATCGAGGAGTTCGTCTCCTACGCCGAGGACAACCCCGGCGAGATCCGGATCTCGAACTCGGGGATCGGCGCGATCTGGCACCTCTCGGCGGCCCAGATGGCCCAGCAGGTCGGCATCGACGTCGAGCACATCGGCTACGACGGCGGCGCGCCCGCGACCCAAGCCGTGGTCAACGGCGAGGTCGAGGCGACCACCGCGAGCGCCGCGGAGGTCGCCCCGCAGGTCCAGGACGGCCCGCTCAACATGCTCGCGGTGTTCGGCGAGGAGCGCAACGACCTGTTCCCGGACGTGCCGACTCTCCGGGAGAAAGACATCGACGTGACGATCGGCGCGTGGCGCGGGCTCGGGGTCCCGTCGGGCACGCCCGACGAGCGAGTCCAGACGCTCAACGGCGCGTTCCAGTCGGTGTACGAGTCCGACGACTTCCAGTCGTTCCTGGACGAGAACGGCTTCGGGCTGGTCAACCGCGGCCCCGAGGAGTACGGCGAGTTCATGGCGTCCGAACTCGACCGCTTCGAGGAGATCGTCGCCAACCTCGGTCTCGGACCGGGCGGCGACGGCGGCACCGAAACCGAGTCGGGAACCACGACAGCGTCTGAGACGACGAGCTCGTAATCCGGTCGGGACGCGACCGGGCCACTCCGAGTTTTTCAATGGCTATCGACATTCGACACACCGATAAAGTCGGCGCGGCGCTGCTGGTAGCGCTGTCGGCGGGCGTGTTCGTCGCGAGTCGCGACTTCCCGAGCGGGTTCGGCGAGACCCCGGGCGCGGCCTTCTTCCCCCGAGTCATCGCGGCGACGATCGCTCTGCTGGCGGCCGTACTGCTCGTTCGAAGCGTGGTCGCTCGCGACCCTCGAACCCACAGTGTGGGGACCGAAGCGGTGGTCCGGTTCGCGGTCCCGGCCGGGTTCCTGCTTGCCTACGTGCTCGTGATGCCGGCGGTCGGGTTCGTCCTCGGAACGCTGGGGTTTCTCGTCGGGCTGATGTGGTACTCCGGGGTGAGGCGGCTCCGCACGTCGGTCCCGCTCGGGGTCGCCATCGCGGTGGTACTCCACTACGTGTTCCGGGCGTTCCTGCGCGTTCCGCTCCCGGAGGGGAGCGTCGTGTCGCTCTCGGAGTTTCTCCCGTCGCTCCCGCTGGTTCTGGGGGTGGCGTAGATGAGCGTCGTCGGCAACCTCCTGCAGGGGGCCGCGATCGTCTACCAGCCGTTCGCGCTCGCGCTCATCGTGGCGGGCGTGCTCATCGGGATGACGATGGGGTCGCTCCCCGGGATGACCGCGACCATGACCGTCGCGGTGCTCGTCTCGTTCACGTTCGGCATGGAGGCCGCCGAGGGGATGATGCTCCTGCTCGGCATCTACGGCGGCGCGCTGTACGCGGGCTCGATCCCCGCGATCTTGATCCGGACGCCCGGGACCCCGAGCGCGGCCGCGACCGTCTTCGACGGCTTCCCGCTGGCCGAACGCGGACTCGCGGGCCGGGCGATCGCGGTGGCGACGGTGGCGTCGTTCGTCGGCGGCGCGGTCAGCGTCGTGTTGCTCGCGGCGTTAGCACCACAGATCGCGAGCGTCGCCATCGAGTTCGGCTCCGCGGAGTACTTCGCGCTTGCGGTGTTCGGGCTCACGATCATCGCCAGCGTCAGCGGCGACTCGCTTCTCAAAGGGCTCGTCTCGGGCCTGCTCGGCATGCTGCTCGCGACGGTTGGCCTCGACCCCGTACTGGCGTATCCCCGCTTCTCGTTCGGCTTCGAACCGCTCACCTCCGGCATCCAGTTCATCGCGGTGATGATCGGGCTGTTCGGCATCGCGGAGGGGTTCCTGCGCTACCAGCGCGGCATCGAGACCGAGCAGGTCTCCCAGGAGTTCACGAACGTCATCCCCTCGCGGGCGGACCTCTCGAAGATCAGCAACGTCGTCGTCGGATCGAGCGTGGCGGGGGCGTTCATCGGCGCGATCCCGGGCGCTGGCGGCGACATCGCGTCGTTCGTCACCTACAACGAGGCCAAACGCTGGGTCGAGGGCGCGGCCGCGACGTTCGGCGACGGCGACATCCGCGGGGTGGCGGCGGCCGAATCGGGCAACAACGCCTCGACCGGCGGCGCGCTGATCCCGACGCTGACCCTCGGTATCCCCGGCGACTCGGTGACCGCGATCCTGATCGGCGCGCTGATGGTCCACGGCATCCGGCCCGGCCCCGGGCTGTTTCAGGACGAACCCGAACTCGTCTACGCCATCTTCGTCGGCTTCTTTACCGTGTACGTCGTCATCCTGGTGTTCGGGCTGGTCGGCGCCCGCTACTGGGCTCGGCTCATCGACTTCCCGGGGAAGTACCTCTGGCCCGCGATCTTCGTGCTCTCGATCGTGGGAGCGTTCGCGCTCCGGGGTAACGTCCTCGACGTGTGGGTCGCGCTCGGTGCGGGCGCGCTCGGCTACGTGATGCGGGTCGAAGACTACCCACTCGCGCCGATGGTGCTCGGGCTCATCCTGGGGCCGATCGCGGAGGTGAACCTCCGGCGGTCGCTCAAGCTGTCGGGCGGCTCGTTAGAAATCTTCTACTCCGAACCGCTCACGCTCGGCATCTTCGCGCTGGCGGCGGTGTCGCTCGTTGTCCCGTTCGTGCAGGCGTGGCGCGGGTCGAACACGGAGTCGGCGTAGGTCGGCGCGACCTGAGTGGTCGCCGGCCGCTACTCCTCGTCGGCGCCCTTGATCTCGTCGAGCTTGTCGAGGAGCTCGTCCTGAGAGGCCTCCGAGTCGAACGAGACCTCGCCGTGGTGGTCGTTCTCGTGGACGTTGACCGCGGCGTCCTCGTCGATGTCGTTGTCCTGATCCTGCTGTTCGGACTCGTCGTAGCTACCAAAACCCATGTGTAGACCGACTCCGCTCGGACAGTAAAATGAACCGATGTGGCCGCGCGAACGCGGGCGCGCTCGACGCGATTTCCCCTACCCTTCGTTGACTTCCAGCACGCGGCCCGCCGCGATGGTCTGGCCCATGTCCCGCACCGCGAAGCTCCCCAGTTCGGGGATCTCGCTCGAGGACTCGATCGAGAGGGGCTTTTGCGGGCGAACCGTGATGACCGCGGCGTCGCCCGACTGGATGAAGTCGGGGTTCTCCTCCTCGACCTCACCGGAGGCCGCGTTGATCTTCTGGTCGATGGACTCGATGGTGCAGGCGACCTGCGCGGTGTGGGCGTGAAAGACCGGCGTGTAGCCGTCGGTGATGACCGACGGGTGTTGCATCACCACGATCTGGGCGGTGAAGGTCTCGGCGACCGACGGCGGGTCGTCGGCGGGACCACAGACGTCGCCCCGGTGGATGTCGTCTTTGCCGACGCCCCGGACGTTGAACCCGACGTTGTCGCCGGGCTCGGCCCGCGGCACCTCCTCGTGGTGCATCTCGATCGTCTTGACCTCCCCGCCCACGTCGCTTGGCTGGAACGAGACGCTGTCGCCGGTGTTGAGGACGCCGGTCTCGACGCGGCCGACCGGGACGGTTCCGATGCCCGAGATGGTGTAGACGTCCTGAATCGGGAGTCGGAGCGGCGCGTCGGTCGGCGGCTCCGGGGCTTCGAGGCCGTTGAGCGCTTCGAGCACGAGTTCGCCGTCGTACCACGGCATCTCGTCGCTTCGCTCGACGACGTTGTCGCCCTCCAGCGCCGAGATCGGGATGAAGCTCGCGTCGGCGGTGTCGAACCGGACCTGATCGAGCAGGTCTTTGACCTCCGCGATCACCTCCCGATACCGCGTCTCGTCGTAGTCGGCGGCGTCCATCTTGTTGACCGCGACGATGAGTTCGTTGATCCCCAGCGTGCGCGCCAGGAAGACGTGTTCTTGGGTCTGGGGCGCGACGCCGTCGTCGGCCGCGACGACCAGGACGGCGTTGTCGGCCTGCGAGGCCCCCGTGATCATGTTCTTCACGAAGTCGCGGTGGCCGGGCGTGTCCACGATGGTGAAGTAGTACTCGTCGGTCTCGAACTCCTGATGGGCGATGTCGATGGTGACACCGCGCTCGCGCTCCTCGGCGAGGTTGTCCATGACGTAGGCGAACTCGAAGCCGCCCTTGCCCTTCTCCTCGGCCTCCTCGCGGTGCTGTTCGATGACGTGGTCCGGGACGCTCCCCGTCTCGAAGAGGAGTCGCCCGACCAGCGTTGATTTGCCGTGGTCGACGTGACCGATGATGGCCAAGTTCTGGTGCGGTTTGTCTGCCATATGTTCCCACCCTCCGGCTCTAGTCGTCGGGAGCCAGCGCCATTAGCGTTTCCGGCCACCCGGCCCGCCCCGACCCGGAATCCGCGGGCAGACCGCCTCAGCCTCCGGTCGGCGTCTCCGAGGTGGGCGCGCGCCACGCGATCACCGCGCCGAGCGCCCCGAGGGCGGCCGCGAGGCCGAACGCCGGTAGGTAGCCGGCCCGCTCGATGACGGCGCCCCCGGCGATGGGTGCGGCGAAAGCGCCGAACAGCCCCACGCTCGTCAGCATCGAGACCGCGGTCGTCCGGACCGCCGGCGCGACGACCTCCGCGACGTAGGTGTAGAGCAGGCCGAGCGCGAGCTGGACCGCGAACCCCGAGACGACGATCAGCGCGACCACGACCGGCACCGCCGAGAAGACGACGAAGCCGGCGATCGCGGGCGCGGCGACCACGAACGAAAGCACCGCGACCGGCCGCCGGGCGCCGCCGAACAGCCGGTCGGAGAGGACGCCCCCGCCGGTCCGCGAGACGACGCCGACCGCCGGGAACACCGCGGTGAGCGCCCCGCCGGCCGCGAGCGAGACGCCGAGCCCCTCGGTCAGGTAGCTCGGGAGCCAGCTGTTGAGAAAGAGATACAGCGAAAAGCCGAGGAAGCTCAGCGTACAGAGCGTCCAGGCCGCCCGGTCGGTGAACAGCGCGGCGAACTCCGCCCGGTCGGGCTGGCCGGTCTCGACCGCGAGCCGGCGGTTCCGGGTCGCAAGCAGGAAGACTCCGACCCCGACCGCCGCGATGGCCGCGAACGCCGGCAGCGTGGCCGGCCAGCCGAACGGCTCGGCCAGCAGCGGGCTCCCGAACTGTCCCAGCGTGAACCCGACCGGGGCGCTCGCGGTGAACAGCCCGACCGCGGTCGCCCGCACGTCGGGTTCGACCGCCTGTCCCGCGAGGTTCGCGCCGGCGTTCCACACGATCACGTAACACAGCCCGCCCAGCATCCGGGACGCGAACAGCCACCAGTAGGCCCCCGCGACCGCGGCGGCCCAGCCCCACGCGCCCGCGATCAGGAGCGCGACGCCGGCGGCCGCGACCGCCCTGCGGACCGACACCCGGTCGAGCGCGATCCCGACGGGGACGCTGGCGACGACCGCGGTCAGGTACATCACGCTCACGAGCCACCCCGCGGCGGTCGCGCCGATCCCGAGCGACTCTCTGACCAGCGGGAGCACGCTCGCGGGCGCGATCTCGTAGGCGCCGGCCGCGGTCGACAGCAGGAACACGCCCGCGACGAGCCCGACGGTGCTGGACCGCGAGGGCTCGTCCGGGTCGGCGTCGCTGGACACGCGAGTACGTTTTCGGGACGGGTATAAAACTCCGAGCGTGCCGGAACCCGGCGCGGCGGGCGCCCACGGCGAGCCGGCGCCGTCCTACTCGGCGGCCGCCGCGATGCGGTCGTACTGGTCGTCCGAGATGTCGATCTCCGTCGCGCCGAGGTTCTCTTCGAGTTGGTCGGTCGTCCGCGCGCCCACGATGGGGATACACTGGAACTCGCGCTGGTCGGCCAGCCACCGGAGGGTCACCTGCGCGGGCGTGGCGTCGACCGCCTCGGCGATCGCCCGGATCGCGTCTAAGACCGCCCACTGACGGTCGTCCCACCGGTCGTCCCACTCGTAGAGGTCGCCCCGGGACCCCTCGGGCCCGGCGGCGTCGCGCTCGTACTTGCCGGTGAGAAAGCCGCCTTCGAGCGGCGAGTACGGACAGACCGCGAGCCCCCGGTCGGCGCACACGTCGAGGTAGTCCGCGACCGGCTCCCGGTAGGCGGGGTTGAACCGCGGCTGGGTCACTTCGAACCGCTCTAGGCCCTCGACGTCGCTGGTCCAGAGGGCCTTCGTGAGCTTCCACGCCGCCATCGAACTCGCCGCGAGGTAGTTGACCTTCCCCTCCCGGACGAGGTCGTTCAGCGTCCGGAGCGTCTCCTCGATCGGCGTCTCGTCGTCCCACCGGTGGATGTAGTAGATGTCGAGGTACTCCGTGCCGAGGCGGTCGAGCGTGCCCTCTATCTGGGCCCGGATGTGCTTGCGCGAGAGCCCCCGATCGTTCGGGCCGTCGTCGAACCCGAAGTACACCTTCGAGGCGAGCACGAACTCCTCGCGGTCGTGGTCGGCGAGCCAGTCGCCGATCCACTCCTCGGCGGTGCCGTTGGGGTCGCCGTAGACGTTCGCGGTGTCGATGAAGTTGACCCCGCGTTCGTACGCGGTGTCGAGCAGGTCGTGGGCGGTCTTGCGGTCGGTCTCGACGGTGCCGTTCGACTCCTTGCCGAAGCGCCACGTTCCGAAACAGATCTCCGAGACCTTCGTTCCGGTGGACCCGAGGCTGACGTACTCCATACGCCTCGTATCTTCGCTTCGAGCCTTAACTGTGTGCGTCGCGGAACCACGCGTCGGCCGGTGTGGTTCCGAGTCTCGGGCTCTCTCCCTCTTCTCCCTCTCTCGGGCTCTCTCCCTCTTCTCCCTCTCTCGGGCTCTCTCCCTCTTCTCCCTCTCTCGGGCTCTCTCCCTCTTCTCCCTCTCTCGGGCTCTCTCCCTCTTCTCCCTCTCTCGGGCTCTCTCCCTCTTCTCCCTCTCTCGGGCTCTCTCCCTCTTCTCCCTCTCTCGACTACTCCCCGCCGTCAGCGCCGGTGGACTCCCCCGGCGGATCGCCGCCGAGCGACGGGGCGGCGTCGACCGCGGAGGTGAGGCGGTCGCCGTGGAGCAGGTCGGTCAACACGATGCGGACCGCCTGAAGCACGAGCACGGCGAAAAGCGGGAGCAGGAAGAAGCCGTACCACCCGAACAACAGCGGACCGAGCAGGTACGCGAACATCATGATGCCGGTGTGTATCTGTCGCCCCGAGATGTACGGCTGGAGGAACGTCTGGGGTAAGATGTCCAGCACGAGAAACGAGACCACGAGGAGGCCGACGGGAAACACCAGCGCCACCCCGCCGGTCCGGAACGCGACCGTCCCGAGGTAGATCACCAGCGGGATGTACACCAGTTTGCTGACGACCAGCGGGATCAGGCTCGTGATCCCGGTCAGTAGCGCGAGCAACACGGGAAACGGGATTCCGAGCGGGTCCGGGGCGACGAGGTTGAAGCCGTAGTAGATCACCGCCGCCAACACCGCCATCGTGAACACGAACACCACGTTGCCGAAGAAGACGGTTTCGAGGTCGTCGTCGACCGCCTTCGCGTAGGCGTGGCCGGCCGAGTCCGGCGGGGCCACGTTGCGCCGGAACCACTCGGCGACGCTATCGCCGTCCCGGAGCAAGAAGAACGCGAGTCCGAACGCGAGCGTGACGTGAACGAGGGCGTTGATCGCCGACCCGAGCACCGCGAGACCGCTGGTCAGCAGGCTCCGGAGCCGATCGAACGGGAGCGACCGGAGTCGCCCCGGCTGATTCAGGAGGGTCGCGAGCGCGTCGCGCTGGCCCTCGCCGAGCGCTCCGAGGTTCACGAACGGCGAGAGCAGTTGGACGTACTCGTCCGGACCGACACCCGACAGCGACGCGACGTCCCGGAGTCCGGCCGCCAGAACGTACCCGACGATCAGCAACACCGGGACCACAAAGCCCAGCAGGGTCACAGCCGCCGAGGCGCCGTCGCGCCCGAGCCGCGATCGCACTCGGCCGAACACCGGCCGCGACGCGTAGTAGACGAACACGCCGAAGACGAAGGTGCCCAGAAACGAGTAGCCGAGGAAGGCGACGCCGAGCCCCAGAAAACCGATGTAGAGCCACCACGCCGCGCGGTTCCGGTCGCGATCGAGCAGTGACGCGAGGCTCACTGTTCGCGCGGGGTCGGCCCCGCCCCGGCCGACGGTGCGGTTCCCGTCCGGTTCCCGACCCCGTCCCACTGCCCCGCTCGCGTCGTCGTCGCGTCCGAGCCGTATTCAGCCATGGTACACACGTCACGACAGCCGTCGTGATAACTGCTGTTGCCGAAACGCCGCCGATCGGCGTCGCTCGGCGTGTTCGGCGGGTTCGACTCGGCCGGCCGTCCCGCGTCGGGGCGATCGACACGAGTTATCACGCGAAACGTTAATAATCCTCACTACGTGACTCTACTGGATGTTCCGCGCCAAGCTCTATCTCGATCTCCGGACCGACTGCGTCCTGAGCGAGGTCACCGATCGGTGGAACACGTCGTTCACGGTCAACCACGAGGAGGTCCTCGACGACGAGCACATCTCCTTCGTGATCGACGCCGAGGACAAGGTCGCGGAGTTCGTGGCGGCGTTCGAGGACTCCGAGCAGGTCTCGAACGTCGAGCGAGTCGACGAGACGCACATAAAGCTCACCAAGCGGGCCTGCGGCGCGCTCCCGATCATCCGGTCAAACCACGGCATGATGCAGTGGTGGGACCGGGTGGACGGGACCCAGCGGGCGTTCGACATCGTCGTCTTCCGCCGGGAGGACCTCCGGAACATCGTGGCCGAACTCCGGGAGATCGGCTCCGTGCGGCTCGCCCAGCTCACGCCGTACCGGGCCGCCGAGACGATGCTCTCGGACCGGCAGGCCGAGGTGGTCGCGCTCGCGCTGGACGCCGGCTACTACGAGTGGCCCCGCGAGACCGACGCCGAGACGCTGGCGGCGGAACTCGAGATCAGCCACGCCACGTTCCTCGAACACCTCCGAAAGGCCGAGCGCGCGCTCCTGCGCAACGCGCTCGACGGCGGCGACCGACGGGGCGCGTTCTCGTCGGACGACTCCGGGTCGGCGCTCGACGCGGCCGAGACCGGCGCCGACTGAGCCGGACTATTTAAAGAGCCTACTGGTGTAGGGCGAAGACATTCCACGCCTTAGTATGGTATGTATTCACATGGCTAGACAGCACTCGACGAGGCGCAAGTTCCTGACCGCGGCCGGCGGGGCGACGGCGGTCGCCGTGGCCGGCTGTACGGGCGGTTCCGAGTCGGACTCGGAGGGCGACTCCGCGACGACCGTCGGCGAGGTCGAATCGGGCGATGCGACCCAGACCACGATCAAGTACCTCTCGGACCGGGGCGACTCCAAGCAGGTCATCGACCAGATCATCTCGGAGTTCGAGAGCGAACACGACTACACGGTCGACGTCACCTACACGTCGAAGGGGACCTCGACCGACGAGCAACTCCAGAAGATGCGGGCCGCGGGCAACCCCCCGGACGTCGTCTTCGACACGTCCGCGGACGCCTACCGCTACCAGCGAGACGGCGACGCCGCGCCGGTCAGCGAGGCGGTCCAGGGGACCGGCCTGCCCGATCCGGTCAACGTCGACGGCGAGTCGTACTTCGTGGCGACGATGGTCGAGCCCCTGATGGGGTGGTACCGAAACGACATCTACGAGGAAAACCCCACGACGTGGGAGACCTGGCAGTCCGAGGCCCAGCGCGTCTCCGAGGAGGAAGACATCAACGGCTACGTCGTCCAGTCGGGCCAGACCAACAACGCCGACACGTCGATCACCCAGTACCACTGGCAGAACGACGTCGACATCTACAGCGGCCCGTCCGACGACATTCAGGTCACGATCGACGACGAGGACAACCGTCAGGGGGCCATCGAGACCTACGAGTGGGTCCAGCAGATGGCCGAGTACGCGCCGAACGGCTCCGGCTGGGAGTGGGGCGACGCCATCGCCGCGCTCCAGCAGGAGAACGCCGCGGCCGCGATGAGCGTCGGCGGGCTCCCGATTCTCACCATCTCCGCGAACCGTCCGGACCTCGTCGAGAAGCTCTCGCCGACCGCGTTCCCGGTGCCGGACGGCAACGGTCAGGACAAGTGGTGGGCGTACATGGAGGGTCACGTCGTCTGGAACTCCGGGGGCGCGACCGACGGCGCCCGGCAGTTCGTCGACTTCTTCAGCAAGTCCGAGCGGTTCATGGACTTCGTGCTCTCGGCGCCGCTGTTCCAGTTCCCGCCGACCCGCGAGGGCCTCGACAGCGAGGCGGTCCGGAACAACGAGACGATCCAGAACCACCCCGACGTGATGGAACTCGTCCGGGACAACTGGGACGCGTTCACCTCGGTCCTCGCGACCGGCGACGACGGCGCGCCAAACATCGTCGCGGCCGACGCCTACGGCCAGCAGGTGTTCGGTCAGTCGGCCGAGCAGCTGCTCGTCGGCGGTCGCTCGCCCGAGGAAACCGTCGACTGGGTCGCCGAAGAGCTCCGGGGCCTCCAGGACTGAGACGCCTCCTCTCCCACCACTATGAGTACGGTCACGTCCGTCAGGTCCTCGCTCGCCGAGTTCGACGAGCGACGGCTCTTGTTGCTCGCAACGTTCCTCCCGCTCGCGGCGTTTTTCACCCTCGTCTGGGCGATCCCCATCGCCTACGCCCTCGGGATGAGTCTCTTCGAGAACCCCACGCGGGCGGCCTCGTTCGCCGGTCTCTCGAACTACGTCGAGATCCTGACCGCCGAGCAGTTCCCGCTTTTCCTCTGGAACAGCGTGCTCTACGCCGTCTCGACCACCGTCTTCAGCCTCCTGCTCGGGCTCGGGCTCGCGCTGGTGGTCAACCAACAGATCCGGGGCGGGAGCGTCCTCCGGACGATGATGATCTTTCCCTATCTCCTGCCGACGCTCGTGGTCATCTTCATCTGGCAGTTCCTCTTCGACCCGAACATCGGCGTCGTCAATCAGTGGCTCGTCGACTTCGGGGTGGTCGCCGACCCCATCGCGTTCTTCTCGACGATCGAGTGGGCGATGGCGGCGGTCGCGGTGACCAGCGTCTGGAAGTTCGGCTCGTTCGCCTTCTTCATCCTGCTCGCCCGGCTCCAGGCCATCGACCCGAACCTCTACGAGCGCGCCCGCGTCGAGGGCGCCTCGACGTGGCAGGCGTTCCGCGACATCACGGTGCCCCACCTCCGGGGGGCGATCCTCATCATCCTCCTGGTGCGGGGCATCTGGATGTTCAACAAGTTCGACATCATCTACCTCTCGACCCGCGGCGGGCCGCTGAACGCGACCACCACCCTCCCGATCCGGGTGTACGAGCTCGCGTTCAACGAGGTGAACTTCGGCGCCGCGACCGCGCTCGCCGGCATCATGTTCTTCCTGCTCGCCGGCGTGGCGGTCGTCTACTTCAGGGTCTTCGAGCCCGAGAAGGAGGTGACCCACTGATGGCGCTCGGCGAAGGTGCCGCCGGCTCGGTCGTCCCCCAGCGGCTCCAGACTCGCATCAAGCGGATCGCGCTCGTCCTCGTCGCGGCGCTGGTCGCGGTGTTCGTCACCGTCCCGGTGTACGTGATGGTCGCGGTCGCGGTCCAGTCGCCCGCGGCGGTGTTCCGCGGCGGCGACGTGAACCTGCTGATCGACTCGCTGACGCTCCGGAACTTCCGGGTCCTGATCGAGGACACGAACACGATCCAGTACTTCGCCAACAGCCTCATCGTCACCGCGAGCTCGACCGTCCTCTCGACGGCGCTGGCGGTGGCGGCCGGCTACGGGCTCACGCGCTTCGAGTTCACCGGCAAGACGGTCGCGGCCCGCGCGGTGCTGTTCGCGTACATGTTCAGCCCGATCGTGCTCGCGATCCCGCTGTACGTCATCTTCTTCTCGCTCGGCCTGCTGAACAGCTACTTCGCGCTGACGATGGCGCTGACCGCCATCTCGGCGCCCTTTACCATCTGGCTGATGTGGCAGTACTTCCAGACGGTGCCGATCTCCTTGGAGGAGTCGGCGTGGGTCCGGGGCGCGAGTCGGACTCGAACCCTCTGGGACGTGGTACTGCCGGTCGCGCGCCCCGGCTACATCTCGGCGGCGATCTTCTCGTTTGCGGTCGCGTGGAACGACTTCACGATGTCACGGGTCGTGATGAGCAACGACGAGATGTACACCATCACCGTCGGCGCCAGCCTCTTTCTCGACCGCGTCACCATCGGCTGGGGCGAGACGATGGCGGTGTCGCTTCTCATCTGCATCCCCCCGTTCCTCATCGCGGTTTTCCTCCAGAACTACCTCCTGCAGGGCTTTAACGTCGGAGGACTCGAATAATGGCACGTCCGATCCACCTCGACTCGGTTCGCAAGGAGTACCGATCCGCCGGCTCGGTCCACGTCGCGGTCGACGACCTCACGCTGTCGATCCCCGAGGGGTCGTTCACCACGCTCGTCGGCCCGTCCGGCTGTGGCAAGACGACGACGCTCCGGATGATCGCGGGGCTGGAGACCCCCACCGAGGGCCGGCTCTCGTTCGGCGACGAGGACGTGACCGGCCAGTCGCCCCAGGACCGCAACTGCGCGATGGTGTTCCAGTCCATCGCGCTGTACCCTCACATGACGGTCCGCCGGAACATCGGCTACGGGCTCAAGGTCCAGGGCGTCCCGAAAGACGAGCGCGACCGCCGGATCGACGAGGCGGCCGAGACGCTCCAGATCACCGAACAGCTCGAGAAGATGCCCGCGGAGCTGTCGGGCGGCCAGCAACAGCGGGTCGCGCTCGGCTCGGCGTTCGTCCAGGACCCCGACGTCCTGTTGCTCGACGAGCCGATGAGCGACCTCGACGCCAAGCTCAAGGCCGAACTCCGGGTCGAGGTCCAGCGCCTCCACCAGGAGCTCGACGCGACGGTCGTCTACGTCACCCACGACCAGACCGAGGCGATGACGATGAGCGATCAGGTCATCCTCCTGAATCAGGGCCGGCTCGAACAGTTCGCCCCGCCGGGCGAGCTGTTCGACGCCCCCGTCTCGGAGTACGTCGCCCGGTTCATCGGGACGCCGTCGACGAACCTGTTGCCCGCGACGGTCGCCGAGACCGACGACGGCTACGCGCTCGCGGGCGACGGCTTCGGGGTGCCGGCGCCGGCCGACCGCTTCGCCGACCGGGTCGGCGACTCGATCACGGTCGGGATCCGCCCGCAGTACCTCTCGGCTGACGGCGGCGACTACGAACTCACCGTGATCGCGGGGGTTGTCGAACAGCTCGGCACCGAGTTCGTCGTCCACGGTCACACCCCCGACGGCACCGACGTCGACGCGGTCTCGACGGCGTTCGGCGCGGTCGAGCACGGCGACGAGCTCGTCGTCGGCTTCGATCCCGGGGACCTGTTCGTCTTCGACGCCGACGGCCGGACCATCTGTCACGGCGACGCGCTCGCGGGCGAGACGCCTCGCCAGTCGCCCTGACCGCCTCGCATCCACACCACCACTCGCCTCACCGACACCACACCACCTCATACGATGACGAACGACACGACTCTCCCCGCGAACAGCGTCTCGGCCGACCGACGACCCGCCCGCGACGGGCCGGCGGGTGCCGATTCGACCGGCTCCGACGACCGCACTGCAGGCGCCGACTCGACCGGCTCCGACGACCGCACCGACCGCCGACCCCCCGAAGGCCCGGCCCGATCGGGCTCCAGAGCCCTCGACGACGATCGGCTCCGCGCCGACGGCGGCCGGGTGGCGCCCGGGCTCTTGCCCGGCGGGGAGGGCCGCCCGCTCTCGGACGTGACGGTCCTCGAACTCGGTCACATCATCGCCGGCCCGTTCTGCTCGATGGTGCTCGCCGACCTCGGGGCGGAGGTCATAAAGGTCGAACATCCCGAACTGGGCGACGCGGTCCGGGATTCGAGCCCGATCGGCAACAGCTCGTTCAACTACGTCAACCGGAACAAGCTCGGGGTCGCCCTCGACCTGAAGTCCGAGGAGGGCCGGGCCGTGTTCCACGACCTCGTCGAGGAGGCCGACGTGCTGGTCGAGAACTTCGCGGCCGGCACCGCCGACCGCCTCGGGGTCGGCTACGACGACCTCGCGGGCGTGAACGACGAACTGGTGTACTGCTCGATCAAGGGGTTCAATCCGGGCCCGTACGAGTCGTTCCCCGCGCTCGACCCCGTCGCGGAGGCGCTCTCGGGCGTGATGAGCGTGACCGGCCACCCCGGGGAGCCGCCGGTCCGGTCGGGCACCAGCCTCTCGGACATGGCGGCGTCGCTGTACGCCGCGGTGACGGTGCTCGGGGCGGTCCGCCAGCGCGACGCGACCGGCGAGGGCCAACACGTCACGGTCCCGCTGTTCGAGAGCACGGTCGCGCTCATGGGCTACTGGCTGGCGTACACCCAGGCGTACGACGACGTGCCCGAGCCGATGGGCGCGAGCCACCCCGGCTGGGCGCCCTACGACGTGTTCGAGTCGGCCGACGACGAGTGGGTGTTCGTCGGCCCGTCGTCGGACCGCCAGTGGCGGCGGTTCTGCGACGCGCTCGACCTCGACGTCGCCGCCGACGACCGGTTCGCCGAACTCGCCGACCGACTCGACAACCGCGAGGAACTCCACGGGATCGTCGCGGCGACCTGCGCGGAGTTCGGGACCGACGAGATCGTCGCCCGACTCCAGGACGCCGGCGTCCCGGTCGCGCCCGTCAACGACACCGAAGACGTCTGTGGGGACCCGCATCTCCGGGCGACCGAAGCGCTGGCCGAGGTCCGGGCCACCGAGGGCGAGGGCGGTCGCGTCCGGACGCCCCGGTTCCCGGCGCGGGCGTCGGGGTTCGACCGCGTCGAGTCGTCGGACCCCCCCGCGCTCGGCGAGGACACCGGGGCGGTGCTCGAAGCGCTCGGCTACGACCGCGAGGAGATCGACCGGCTCCACGAGGAGGGCGTGGTGTGAAGCTCCTCGATCTGACGCTCAGGGAGGGCGAACAGCGTCCCGGCGTCGAGTACTCGGTCGACCGGAAGGTCGCGGCCGCCCGCGAACTCGACGCGCTCGGCGTCGAGTACGTGCAGGTCGGCTTCCCGGTCGCGGACGATCGGACCGCCCGGGTCTGTGACCGCCTCGACCTCGACGCGGCGACGACGGGGATCGCTCGCGCGGTCCCGGGCGACGTCGACGCGGCGATCGAGGCCGGCGTCGACGTCGTGAACGTCTTCGCCCCGACCAGCGACCGACAGCTCGAACACGTCCTCGGGAAAGATCGCGTGGAGCTGACCGCGGCCGCGACGGCGGCCGCGGACCGCGCCCGCGAGGCCGGTCTCGGCGTCCACTTCGACGCGATGGACGGCTTCCGGACCGATCCGGGCGCCCTCGACGACCTGTTCGGGGCGGTCGACGCGGACCTCTACACCGTCGCCGACACCGTCGGGAGCCGGACGCCGACGGGGGTGGTCGAGCGCCTCGACGCGCTCGATACGGACCTCGAACGGGTCGGGGTCCACTTCCACGACGACCTCGGGGTCGCCACCGCGAACACGCTGGCGGCCGCCCGATGCGGGGTCGCGAAGGCCGACGTGTCGGTGGCCGGGCTCGGCGAGCGCGCGGGCAACGCCTCGCTGGAGGCGGTCGCCGCGTCGGCGCTGGCCGGCGACGAATGCGTCGACGTCGGGCTCGACGAGGGGTCGCTACTGCCCGGCGCGCGCGCGGTTCTCGACGCGCTCGGCGAGGACGTGGCCCCGACCGCGCCACTGCTCGGCGAGGACGCGTTCGCCCACGAGTCCGGGCTCCACACCGCCGCGATGCTGGCCGAGCCGAGCGCCTTTGAGCCGTTCGACCCCGCGCGGTTCGGCGGCGAACGCCGGCTCCTGTTCGGCGCCGCGACGGGCCGCGGTGGGGCGCGCCGGTTGCTCGAACGGGCCGGCCGAGAGCCGACCGACGAGCGCGTCCGCCGGCTCCTCGACCGGCTCGATGCGGCCGACCGCGAACTCGGGCTCGACGAGGCGGTGGCGATCGCCGACGAAATCGCCTGACACGGCGGTGCGTAACTGGTTCGAACTCGCCGGTTCGTCGACGCCGCCCGGCGACCAACCGGCCACGCGGTGCTAACGGCCTCGAAACGGGCGCCTCGAAGTCCCCCGTTCATCCGTCCAGTCCTCTGGCACGGAGTGTATTATCTCGTCTGATACTTAGGTCCAAAAGTTTAAAAGTTGCATTTGGGAATACGGCTTTGGCAAATGACGACTGTATCCGTAGACTGGATCTTGCAGAAGTACAGCCGCCGAATCGGCGCGGCGCTGGGGGTCGCGCTCGGGGCGACCGTCGTGTTCGGCGTCCTCTTCGCGATGGACGTCTCGCGGATCGGCGCGACCGGGGGGCAGGCGGTCGCCGCCACGCTGTTCGTCCTCGCGCTTCATATCGGTCTGCTCGGTATCGTTCTGGCCGGGAGCGTCGGCGTCGAACTCCGGAACCTCACCGCCGCGGCCGAAGCCATCGAGTCGGGCGATCTCGACGTCACCCCCGAGAGCGACCGCCCCGACGAGTTCGGCCGTCTGGCGGCGTCGTTCGACAGCATGCGGCGATCGCTCGACGAGGCGTTCGCGGAGTCCGAGACCGCCCGCGAAGAGGCCGAGCGCGCTCAAGAGCGCGCGGAGGCCGCCCAGCGGGAAGCCGAAGAGCGAAGCGAACGCCTGCTCGAACGGGCCGAGGACGTCGGCGACGCGATGGCCTCGGCCGCCGAGGGCGACTTCAGCCACCGCCTCGACACGGACACCGACATCGAGGCGATCGAACGGATCGGCGCCGCCTACGAGGAGATGGCGACCGATCTGTCCGCCACCGTCGAGGAGATCATCGCGTTCGCCGCCGAGGTCGAGACCACGAGCACCGCGGTCGCGGACGACGCCGCGGCGGTCGAGCGGCGCCACGAGTCGCTCGCCGCGGACATCCGGTCGCTGGCCGACGACGTCGCGAGTCAGGCCGACCAGCTCGAAAGCGCGGTCGAGGAGGCCAACGACCTGTCGGCGACGATCGAGGAAGTCGCCTCGACGACCGACGAGGTCGCCGACCGAGCGACCGACGCCGCCGAGGCCGGCGAGGCCGGCGCCGAGCGCGCCGAGGAGGCGATCGACGCGATCGACCGGATCGAGGAGGCGGTGACCGAACTCGGACGGCTGGTCGACAACCTCGACGAACGGATGGAAGAAGTCGGCGAGACGACGGGACTCATCGACGACATCGCCGAGCAGACCGGCCTGCTGGCGCTGAACGCCAACATCGAGGCCGCCCGCGCCGACGCTGAAGGCGACGGCTTCGCGGTCGTCGCGGACGAAATCAAGCAACTCGCGGCCGAAACCCAAGACGCGGTCGATCAGATAAGCAGTATCATCGAGACCGTTCGGGGCGACGTCACCGACGTGACTCGAGAGATGGACGACACCAGACGTCGCATCGACGAGAGCGTCGAAACCGTGACGGCGACGGGCCAGACCCTGCAGGGACTGACCGACACGGTCACCGACGTCGACGACGCGATGGCGGAGATCAACCGCGCGACCGACGACGGTGCGGCCGCGACCGAGGAGGTCGCGGTCGCGGTCGAGACCGTCCGCGAGGTCGCCGTGGAGGTCGCGGACCGATCCGAGGACCTCGCGGCGACCGCCGACGAGACCGCGGCGACGATGGCCGACGTCCGCGAGCGAACCGATACGCTCGCCGACCGGACCGCGGACCTCCGCGAGATGCTGAGTTCGTTCGAGACCCAAGACTCCGGCGACGAAGACGACCCGATCGCCGCGTCTCCGTCCGGCGCGCCAGTGGGGGGAAGCGATGATTGACGAACCGACCCTGTACGCGGTCGGCGGCGTCGCGTACGCGGTCACCCTCGCGGTCTTGCTCCTGTGGCTCCGCCGGATTCCACAGCGGCTCCATCACTACTGTCGGCTCGTCGTGGCGGTCATGGCCGTCAGTACCGTGTGCAGTTTCCTCGCGGCCGCCGGCGTGGGCGCGTTTTCGGCTCACGGCTACTTTTTCGCCCTGCCGAACGTCGCCAACGACGTGTTCGCCTACTCGTTACTGTGGTTCGTCACCGCGAAGCTCGCCGGTGCGAAGCGCCGGAACCTCGCGATCGTGACCGCCGCCCCCGCAGTGCAGGTCCTTGCGTTCAACTTCGGCGCCAGAGCGGGCGGTCTGGTGACGCTCGTCTCGACGCTGATCGTCATTGGCGGGCACGTTTTCGTCGCGTACCTGTTCGTGGGGCCGATCTGGGAGACGGCCCAAAACCGCTCGGCCGATCGGCGACTGCTCCACTGGAAGGCCCGAAACCTCCTGCTTTTCCTCCTCGCGATGCTCATCGCGTACGCGTTCATCTCGGACGCGGGAGCGTTCACGAAGTTCGGAGACATTCTCATCAACCACTACATCTCGGTGCTGATCCGCGTCGGCTTCGCTGGCTTCCTGTTCGCGAACATCCGGGCGCTGGACGAAGCCGAGCGCGCCGACGACCGCGCCGACCCCGTTCGGTCGCCCGAGTTCGACGGTCCGACCCCCGAAGCGACCGGCGACTGACGCCGGGCGCGGGGCCGCGGCCTCCGCGATTTTCCGCGAGTCGACCCTACAGGAGGTGGACGTAGTCGTCGAGCGCGAGCGCGAATTCCTCGTCGGCCGGGAGGTCGACCCACGAGAACTCGAACTCCGCGCCGACCTCCTCGCCCGACCCGGTCACGGTGTGAGTCCACCGGTCGCGGGGGTCGTGGACGGTCGCGTGGAAGAAGTGGCGGACGTACCGCCGCGCCGGCCGGCGGCGCCACACGTCGGTCGCGAGGTGGCGCGTGTCGGCGAGCGCGCCGAGCCCGCTCTCCTCGGCGACCTCCCGAAACACCGCCTCCCGGGGCGTCTCGCCCGCCTCGATGGTCCCCTTCGGGATCTGGAGGCCGTCGTGGCCCGGGCCCTCGAACGCGAGCAGTTCGCGCTCGCCCCGGGTGATGTACGCGCACGCCTTCTGGACGTACGTCATGTCGTCGGCCGCGGCTCCGTCGATAGACATGTTTACCATTCGACGACGTTTCCCCTCAAAAGCGTTTCTGCAAGGAGTATTAAGGAGAGTAAGGGGATCGCCGGGACGCCCCCGTCCCGCGCCGATCGCGCCCCGGACCGGGTCGGGGCCGCGGCGCCGAAACATGTTTGACGGTGGACACGCGAGTGCGTACCAATGAGGGAACTCGACGAAACCGACCTCGAAATTCTCCAGTTGCTCGTCGCGAACGCCCGCCGACCGTACAACGAGATCGCGGACGCTGTAGAACTCTCGCCGCCGACGGTCTCCGACCGCATCGACCGCATGCGCGAACTCGGCGTCATCCAGCAGTTCACCGTCGATCTCGATCGCTCGCTCCTCTCGGAAGGGATCGCGGTGCTCGTCGACCTCCGGATCGAACCCGGTCGGGTCGCCGACGTCCGCGAGCGCGTCGAAGCGCTCGACTCGGTCGAACACGTCTTCGTCACCGCCGACGGCCGGGTGGTGTTCCACGCCAGACTCGAAGACGGCGCGGTCGAGCCGCTACTCGCGGACTCGCTCGACACCGACGCGATCCGGTCGTACGACGTCGACCTGCTCTCGGAGTCGTCGTGGTCGCCAGAACCCGAGGGCGCGGAGTTCGCCCTCGAGTGTGACGAGTGTGGCAACACCGTCACCAGCGAGGGCGAGTCGACCCGGATCGACGGCGACCTCTACCAGTTTTGCTGTTCGTCCTGTCTGGCGCGATTCGAACAGCAGTACGAGGAGATGAGAGAGGCGGCCTGATCCGGCCGCCGGCCCCGAGTTCGCCTACTCGACCGACTCGAAGACGAGCAGTATTGTGACCCCGTTCGACCCGAGGCCGATCTCCTGATCGACGAGGTCGTAGCCGTCCTCTTCGTACGCTCTGATTCGGTTGTTGGCCGTGCTCTCGGCCTGCTTCTGGCTCCCCGACTCGACTATCTCTAGCTGTTTGCTCACGCTCCCCGTTCGACGGTGAGGACCGTAAATGGGGAGGTCGGTTTCGCGGGGCACTCGCCCGGTAAATCTAACTTGTACTTCTGAAAGTAGTGTTGGAAAGCTTTATCCGGGTCGGGGCGAACACCAACTGGTACGGCCGGAAATCGGACGAGTCAGCCGCTCGACGCCGAACAGTGGCGACGCTGTCGCTCGCCGTATCGACGCCGACGTCCGGTCCGGCCGACCACCCATGAATCAGACGACGACTTCCACCACCGAGACGATCCGCGCGGTCCTCGACCGCGCACGAACGGGACGCGAGGACGTACTCACCGACCCGGTGTTCGACGACCTCGCCACCGAGATCGAACGGAACCTCTACGAGGACGCCTCGATCGAGGAACTGTACGACGCGGTGATCGACGCGCTGACCGCCCGGATCGAGCGCGATCCTGCCTACAAGCGGATCGCGGCCGCGGCGTTCCGCGAGCGCTACTACCGCGAAGTCGTCGGGACGGTTCCCGACGACTTTGCGGCGGCCGCCCGCGAGAGCTTCGCCGAGAACGTCGAGAGAGGCGTCGAAGACGGCCTGCTCGACGAGCGCATGCTCGCCTTCGACCTCGAGGCACTCGCGGAGTCGCTCGCGGTCGAGCGCGACGAGCTGTTCGACTACATGGCGCTGGACACTCTCTACCAGCGGTACTTCCTCCAGACCGCCGACGGCGAGCGCCTCGAACTCCCGCAGGCGTTCTGGATGCGCGTGGCGATGGGGCTCGCGCTGGCCGAACCGGTCGCCGACCGCGAGGCCCGCGCCCGCGAGTTTTACGAGCTCATGTCGACGCTCCGGTTCGTCCCGTCGAGCCCGACGCTGTTCCACGCCGGGACGACCCACGCCCAACTGAGTTCGTGTTACCTGACGACGGTGCCCGACGACCTCGACGGCATCTTCGACGCCTACAAGGGCCACGCTCGGCTCTCGAAGTGGAGCGGCGGGCTCGGCAACGACTGGACGCCGATCCGGGCCGCCGGGTCGCTCATCGAGTCGACCGGCGTCGAGTCGACCGGCGTCGTCCCGTTCCTCAAGATCTCGAACGACGTGACCGCGGCGATCAACCGCTCGGGCAAGCGCCGCGGCGCGGCCTGCGCGTATCTGGCGTGCTGGCACCTCGACTTCCCGGCCTTCGTCGACCTGCGACGCAACACCGGCGACGAGCGCCGCCGGACCCACGACATGAACATCGCGGCGTGGATTCCGGATCTGTTCATGAAGCGGGTGCGGGCTGACGAGCAGTGGACACTGTTCTCGCCCGACGAGGTGCCCGAACTCCACGACACGTACGGCGAGGAGTTCGAGGAGCTATATCGCGAGTACGAGCGGAAGGCCGAGGCCGGCGAGCTCCGCCAGTACGAGACGGTCGACGCCGCCGAGCTCTGGCGCGAGACCCTCACCAGGCTGTTCGAGACCGGCCACCCGTGGATCACGTTCAAAGACCCCTGTAACGTCCGGTCGCCCCAGGACCACGAGGGCGTCGTCCACTCCTCGAACCTCTGTACGGAGATCACGCTCAACACGAGCGAGGACGAACAGGCGGTCTGCAACCTCGGGTCGGTGAACCTCTCGAAGCACGTCGAGCCGGCGGCCGAGCGCGTCCCGGCATCCGCGGCCGAGGGCGACGTCGAGACCGACTCGGAGGCCGGGTTCGGCCTCGACCGCGAGAAGCTCCGGGAGACCGTCGAGACCGGGATGCGGATGCTCGACAACGTGGTCGACCTCAACTTCTACCCCACCGACGAGGCCGAGCGCTCGAACATGCGCCACCGCCCGGTCGGGATGGGCGTGATGGGGTTCCACGAGGCCCTGCTCGAACGCGGGATCCCGTTCGCTTCGGAGGCGGCGGTCGAGTTCGCCGACGCGTCCCAGGAGCTGGTCTCCTACCACGCCATCCGGAGCTCGGCGGAGCTGGCGGCCGAGCGCGGTGCTTACCCTTCGTTCGAGGACTCGAAGTGGGATCGGGGTATCCTCCCCCAGGACACTCTCGACCTGCTCGAAGAAGAACGCGGCCGCGAGATTCCCCTGCCTCGCGAGGAGCGCCTCGACTGGGGGCCGGTGCGGGAGGCGGTCGCCGACCACGGGATGCGGAACTCGAACACGATGGCGGTCGCGCCGACCGCGACCATCTCGACCATCGCCGGCACCACGCCGTCGATCGAGCCGGTCTACTCGAACCTCTACGTCAAGTCGAACATGAGCGGGGACTTCACGGTCGTCAACGACCGCCTCGTCGCGGACCTCGACGAACGGGGCCTCTGGGACGAGGAGATGGTCGACCGGATCAAATTCCACGACGGCTCGATCCAGGAGATCGAGGCGATCCCCGAACCGATCCGAGAGCTCCACCGGAGCGCGTTCGAGATCGACCCGCGCCACCAGCTCCGGCTCACCGCCCGCCGGGGTCGGTGGATCGATCAGTCGGTCTCGCACAACGTCTTTTTCCCGTCCACCGACGGTTCGCTGCTCGACGACGTCTACCAGACCGCGTGGGAGCTCGGGCTGAAGACGACCTACTACCTGCGGACGCTCGGGGCCTCACAGATCGAGAAGTCCACCGTCGACATGGCGGAGTACGGGAAGACTCAGACCCGGGATCAGTCGAGCGCCGAGTCGAACCGCGAGCGAACCGACCTCCCGAACGTCGAGGACCCGACCTGCGACGCCTGCCAGTGATATGATACTGAACGACGACAAGACCGACCCGAACAAGATACTGCCGATCGAGTACGACTGGGCGCGCGAGTACTACCGCGCCGGCGTGAACAACAACTGGGTGCCCGAGGAGATTCCGATGGGCGAGGACGCCAATCAGTGGAACGGCGACGCGCTGACCGACGCCGAGCGCCAGCTCGTCGAGTGGAATCTTGGGTTCTTCTCGACCGCCGAATCGCTGACCGCCAACAACATCGTGCTGGCGCTCTACGAGTACGTCACCAGCCCGGAGTGTCGTCAGTACCTCCTCAGGCAGGCCTACGAGGAGGCCATCCACACCGACACCTTCATCTACTGCTGTGACTCGCTCGGCCTCGACCCCGACTACGTCTACGGCATGTACGAGGAGGTGCCGTCGATCGAGGAGAAAGACGCGTACGTCGTCGATTTGACCGAGGACATTCTCGACGACGACTTCGAGCTTCGGACCGACGCGGACGTCCGGTCGTTCCTCCGGGACCTCGTCGGCTTCTACGTCATCATGGAGGGCATCTTCTTCTACGCCGGATTCGCGATGATGCTCGGGCTCAAGCGACAGAACAAGATGGTCGGTATCGGCCAGCAGTTCGAGTACATCATGCGCGACGAGTCGGTCCACCTCGCGTTCGGGGTCGACCTCATCAACACCGTCCGGGAGGAACACCCGGGCGTCTGGACCGACGAGTTCGGCGCCGAGATCGCGGCGCTGATCGAGGAGGCGGTCGAGCTCGAACAGCTCTACGCCCGGGAGGCCTGTCCGGAAGCGATCCTCGGGATGGGTCCCGAGCAGTTCGCGGAGTACGTCGAGTACGTCGCCGACCGTCGCCTCCGCCAGCTCGACCTCCCGGCGTCGTACGGCACCGACAACCCCTTCCCGTGGATGTCGGAGGCGACCGACCTCAACAAGGAGAAGAACTTCTTCGAGACCCAGGTGACCGAGTACCGGTCGGGCGGCTCGCTCGACTGGTAGCTACTCGGTCTCGGCCAGCGCCGCCCTGCGCCGGGACCGCTCTTCGAGCGCCTCGCGGCGCTTTCGCTCCTGTTCGTCGGTCGGACACCGGAGATCGGGCACGGCCGCCGCGTTCTCGTCGCCGTCGAGCGCGACGAAGGTGAAAAACGAGGTGGCGGTCTCGCGGCGCTCGTCGTCGCTCGGCCGCTCGGCGTACACGTCGACTTTCGCTTCCATGCTCGACTCGCCGGTCTCGAAGACGTAGGCCTCGGTCACCACGACGTCGCCGAGGTCGATCGCTTCGAGGAAGTCGACGTGGTCCATCGACGCCGTGACGACCTGCCGCCGCGAGAACCGCCGCGCGGAAATCGCTCCACAGATGTCCATCCAGTGGAGGACCGACCCGCCGAGCGCCCGACCGAGGTTGTTGGTGTCGTCGGGCATCAGGATCTCGCTCATTTCGGTGTGTGACTCGTCCAGCGTCGCGGTCTGCACCGTCTCGGTCTGCTCCATGTCGCGGGATTCGGCGCCGCCCGAATAAAACTACTAGGATTTCACTACACAAAGCGAGCTTTCATAAATCGCGCACCGTGGGCAGTCCGAGCGCCGCCAGATCCACATGCTTGCGAACGAGTTCGGCCGCGGCGTCGTGGGGCGAGGCCGCCTTCCCGCCTGCGTCCGGCGGCGTCTTCCCGCTCGCCTCGAAGACCCGCGCGACGAACGCCGAGCGGGCGTTCTCGTTCTCGAACAGGCCGTGGAGGTAGGTCCCGAGCACTCGGTCGGTCGCGGCGCTGGCGGGGCCGACCGGCCGGTCGACCGGCGCCGTGGGCGTCGACTCGCCCATGTGTATCTCGTAGCCCGAGACCGTCCCGGACGCGCCGGCGATGGGGCCGGTCCCGTCGACCGATCGGGTCACCTGCGCGACGCGCTTGTCGGCCGAGAAGTTGGTCTCGACCGGGAGCAGGCCGAACCCCGGGACGGTCCCGCGCTCGGCGGTGCTCTCGACGCCCGCGTTCCGGATTCGCTCGCCGAGTACCTGATAGCCCCCACAGAGGCCGACGATCGGTCCGTCGAACTCGGCCAGCGCCTCCCCGAAGCCGGCTTCCCGGAGCGCGAGCAGGTCGTCGACGGTGTTTTTCGTCCCCGGGAGGACGACCGCGTCGGCCTCCCCGAGGTCGGCGTTCGGGGGAACGTACGCGACCCGAACGCCGGGCTCGCGTTCGAGCGGTTCGAGGTCGGTGCCGTTCGAGACCCGCGGGAGCCGGACCGCCGCGACCGTGACCGCCCGGTCGTCCGGGACGCCGTCGTCGTCGCCCCGGACCGCCCGCTCGCCCTCCGCGGGCAACGAGACGCTGTCCTCCTCGGGGAGTCCGGGGTCGTCGTACGGAAGCACGCCGAGGATCGGGACGCCGGTTCGGTCCTCGAACTCCGCGATCCCCGGGTCGAGGATCGACCGATCGCCCCGGAACTTCGTGACGAGCGCGCCCACCACTCGCTCGCGGACGTCGTCGGGCATCAGTTCGAGCGTGCCGTAGAGGCTGGCGAACGCGCCGCCGCGCTCGATGTCGGCGACCACGATCACGTCGGTGCCGTCGGCGAACCGGGCGGTCTCGACGTTCGCCAGATCCCGGTCGTGGAGGTTGATCTCGGCGATACTGCCCGCGCCTTCGGCGACGACCACCTCGTGGTCGGCGGCGAGTCGCTCGAAGGACTCGACCGCGGCGGCTCGGGCGCGCACCCAGTGGTCGTCGTAGTACGACCCCGCCTCGAAGTGGCCGACGGCCTCGCCCTGAACGACCAGTTGGCTCTCGCCGTCGCCGCGGGGCTTGAGCAGGACGGGGTTCAGATCGGTCGTCGGCGTGATCCGGGCCGCCCGGGCCTGAACGTACTGGGAGACGCCGATCTCGCCCTCTCTCCTCTCTCCCTCCCCCAGACCCCCTCCCTCTCTCCTCGCACCCGATTCCGCCGCCGCGCGCTCGCCCGCCCCGCGGTCGCCGCCGGCCGCGGGCGCGAGGACGGCCCGAGCGTTGTTGCTCATGTTCTGGGCCTTGAACGGCGCGACCGAGACCCCGGCGTCGGCGAGGTGCCGACAGAGCCCCGCGGCGACGGTGCTCTTGCCGACGTGGCTCGCGGTCCCGGCGACCAGCAGCGTGCGGGTCATTCAGTACTCCGTGCCCTTCCGAGCGGCGTGGCCCGACTCGATGGGGTGGGCCTCCTTCCGGACGTTGGTGACGAGGTCCGCGCGCTCGCACGCGAACTCGGGGCGGTCGTGGCCGCCGGTCAGGACCAGTTCGAGGTCGTCGGGTTTGGTCTCGACGAGGTCGATCACCGCCTCGGGGTCGATCAGGCCGCGGTTGGCGGCGTAGAGCACCTCGTCGAGGATCAGCATGTGGACGCCCGCGTCGGCCGGCGCGTCGGTGGCGACCGGTTCGTCGCCGGTCGACTCGCTGGCCTCCACTATCTCTCGCGCCCGCGCGAGCGCGGCGGCGGCCTTCGCGTCGTGCTCGTCGTCGTCCGAGCCGTCGAGGAAGCCGTGCCAGCCGTAGTGGCCGGTGTTCTCGTAGGTGAACCCGAGGACGCGTTCGATGGCGTTGTACTCGCCGCGCGTGTCCTCTACGGTGCCGGTCCCGCCCTTCATGAACTGGAGCATGTGGACGCGGTAGCCGTGGCCGGCGGCCCGAAAGCCCATCCCCAGCGCGGCGGTCGTCTTGCCCTTCCCGTCGCCCCACCAGACCTGCACCAGTCCGAACTCCTCGGGGGTCGACGGTTCGATGGCCTCTGCGGTCGGCGCTCGGTCGCTCGCTGTCTGTTCGCCCGTGCTCCGGTCGGTCGATGTGTGGTCGTCTGTCATAGGTGGTCGATGAATGTGTCGAACGCGCCGCTCTCGGCGTGGACGTGGCAGTAGGTGCCCAGCGTCCGGTACTCGGTCAGTCCGTCGCGATCGCCGTCGATCCCCTCGCCCCGCTCGACGTCGAAGGCGAACCGGGCGTCGGTCGCGGGGTCGGCGGCGGAGTAGTGGAACTCGTGGCCCCGGAGGCGGTCGCCCGCGCTCGCGGTGAGGGTCCGCTCGCGCGCCCGGAGTTCGACGTGGTCGAGCGCCTGATAGCGCTCGCGCATCTCCACGTCCGCCGGGAGGACGCCCGCCATCTCGTAGCTGTCGCCGTCGGTCGTCGTGAGCGACTCCGCGAGCGCCATCAGTCCGCCACACTCCCCGAACACGGGGAGTCCCTCGCTCGCGCGCTCGCGGAGGGTCGCCAGCGCCGGGCTCGTCGCGAGGTCTTGGGCGTACAGCTCCGGGTAGCCACCCGGGAGGTAGACCCCGTCGCAGTCGGGCAGGTCGTCGCCCGCGACCGGCGAGAACGTCCGCACGTCGGCCCGCGCTCGGAGCCGCTCGACGGTCGCGGGGTACCGGAAGCTGAAGGCCCCGTCTCGGGCGATCGCGATCCGCTCGCCGGTCGCTCGCTCGCTCGGTCGGGAGTCGGGGTCGGGCCGCGGCGGCTCGCGGGCCGTCGCCAGTAGTCGCTCGACCCGGACGTGTTCGGCGGCCGCCGACAGGGCCTCGTCGCTCAGGGGCCGCTCGTCGCCGCGTTCGAGCCCGAGGTGGCGCTCGGGGACTTCGAGGGCGGGGTCGGGCCCGATCCGTCCGAAGTACGCGAGGTCGTCGGGGAGCGCTTCCCGGACGCCCTCGGCGTGACGACCGCCGTGGGCGCGCTGGGCGAGGACGCCAGCGACCTCGACGTCCCGACCGACGCGCTCGGCGTACTCCCGGAAGCCGAGCGCGGTCGCGGCCACGCTCTCCATCCCGGCCGCGGCGTCGACCACGAGGACGACCGGGAGGTCGAGCGCCTCGGCGACCATCGCGGTGCTGGAGCCGTCGCCGTCGTACAGCCCCATCACGCCCTCGACGACGCAGACGTCGCCGTCGCCCCGGTAGTAGTTGCGTCGCAGGCCCTCGCGGCCCTCCAGCCAGCAGTCCAGCGTCCGCGACGGGCGACCGGCGACTCGCTCGTGGTGGCTCGGGTCGATGAAGTCGGGCCCGGCCTTCGCCGGCTGGGGGTCCCGGCCCGCCTCCGCCAGCGCCCGGAGCACCGCGAGGGTGGCGACGGTCTTGCCGACGCCCGAACTCGTCCCACCGAGGACTACGCCCTTCATGGCTCGGCCTCCCGAGGGTCGTCGTCCGGGTCGGCGTCGCGGCCCTCGCCCGGCCGGCCGTCGCCGGTAATCCGGTCGTAGACGACGCCGATCTGCTCGCGGATCGCGGCCGGCGACGCGCCCGCCCGGTCGGCGAGCGCGAGCGCGCCGCCCATGCCGACCCCTTCTTTGGCCTCGCCCGCGAGGTAGGCGTCGGTCGCGGGGTGGTCGCCGGCCTCGAACTCGGGGTCGGTCACGGTCAGCGAGAGGTCGAGATCGTCGGCGAGCGCGCCGATCGCGGCGGTGTCGTCGTCGGCGACGAAGCGCGTCGTGGCGAGTTCGAGCGGCGCCTCGATCCCCGCGTGGCGGACGAGCGCGCCCGCCGCGGCCAGCTGGGTCCCGCCGGCGAGGGTCACGTCGGTCCCGGCATCGAGTGCGCCCCGCGTCAGCCCCGCGACCGCGGCGAGTACCGGGTCGCCCATCCGGCGGACGGCCCCGCGGGGATCGCCTCGACAGTCGCCCGCCGAGAGGTCGCTCGCGGCGAGCGCGTCGGCGACGACCTCGCGTTTGAGTCCCATCGGATTGTCGGGTAGCGACGAGGACACCGACGCGCGTTCGCCGAGCGCCGAGAGGACGCCGAGCGCGGTGGTGGTCCCGCCCGGAACCGTCTCGGCGACGACGAGCTCCTCGTCGGGCAGTGACGCGCCGAGGTCGCGAGCCGCGGCGAACGTCTCGGAAGCGTCCGCCACCGGCTCGGGCTCGCGCACGTCCCCACCGGGGCCCGATCCCACCTCGACGGTCGGCGCGCCGGTCGGCGCGGCGAGTCCGGCGTCGACTATCAGCGTCTCGAAACCGAGCCGCTCGCGGACCGCGCGAGTGACGACCGCGGGCGTGGGACATCCCGTGGGACTGACCGGGACGACCGGCGCGTCGACCGGCCGGCCGTACTCCACGATCTCGGCGTCGGCGCTCGGGGTGTGGGCCATCAGCGCGGGATCGGCGCCTGCGGCGCTGATGCCGTCTATCTCGGCGGTCCGGGTGGCGCCGGAGACGAGGACGAACCTCATCGGCCACCCCGGCCCGACCCGCCGGTCCGCAGTCTCTCGGTCGCCGGTTCGCTCGCGGCGTGACGAAACACCATCGTGGCGTGATTAGGACAAGCTGGGTTTAACTACTTAGTGGTTCGGTCGGCCCTGACGACCAGCACCGAGAGGTCGGAGTACGGGGAGTCCGAGCCGCCCGCCGAGTCGGCGAGCGCGCCAAGCGTCGTGCGCGTGATCGTCTCGTCGTCGTGAGTGAGTCGCTCGCAGACGAGCGCGTCGAGGCACGTCGGCGCGCCGCTCTCGACCAGTTCGCGAGCCACGTCGCCCGGCATCCAGTCGAACGGGCGGGGCAACACCAGCAGGTGGCGGTTCCCGACCGCGGCCCGGAGCCTGTCGAGGTCGGGGTCGATCTCGCCGCTCTTGTGGAGGGTCACGAACACCGACTCCTCCATCGGCGTCCGAGCCCTGCTCGCGGCTACCTGAAGCGACGAGACCCCCGGGACAACCCGGACCGGTCGCTCGACCGCCGCCTCGACCTTCCCGACGAACTGGTAGCCCGAGTGGTTCGGGTCGCCCATCAGCACCGCGGTCCCGGTCTCGCCCGACGCGACGCGGTCGGCGAACGCCGCCAGCGTCTCGGCTTCGTCGGCGTAGCCACACGCCAGGAGGTCCGCGTCGGTGCGGTCGGCCACGTACTCGATCACCGTCTCGAAGCCGACGACGACGTCGGCGTCTCGGATCGCGCGCTCGCCCCGGGGCGTGAGGTACTCGAGGTTCCCCGGTCCGATCCCGACCGCGCGGACGGGGTCGTCCGGACCGTCGGGTTCGGGGTCGGCGGCCGCGACGCCGGCGGGGTCGGGCCCCGCATCGAGGTCGTAGTCGTCGCTCACGGTTTCACCTCGCCGCCGGGCCGGCGTCTCTCGGTCGACATCACTCGGGACGTTCCGCGCGAGCGGTAAAACCGTTCGGTGGCGCGCTCGGGGGCGATCGCCCCGCGTACAAATTTAGGAAACAAAAGACGCACACCGGCTGAGTTTACTTATGATCGTATTCGGCACCGCGATCGTCGGCTCGAAAAGGGAAAATCCGCATAAACGTGGGTCCCGTAGTACACGACAACGAGACACCTATGGCCCAAACCGCACACCTCGAGATACGGGGTATGAGCTGTGCCAACTGCTCGGGGACGGTCGAAGACGCCCTCGGGCAACTCGACGGCGTTCGGGAGGCGAACGTCAACTTCGCCACCGACGAAGGCACCGTCGAGTACGATCCCGACGCGACCTCGCTCGCAGATATCTACCGGGCGATCGAGGACGCCGGCTACGAGCCGGTCGCCCGGCAGGTGTCGGTCGGCATCTCCGGGATGTCGTGTGCGAACTGCTCGGAGACTAACGAGAGCGCCCTCGAAGCGACGCCCGGGGTGATCGAGGCCGACGTCAACTACGCGACCGACGAGGGGACGGTGCGGTACAACCCGCAGGACGCCGCGCTCGGCGACCTCTACGACGCCATCGAGCGGGCCGGCTACGAGCCGATCCGCGACGACGACACCGACACCGACGGCGCCACCGACGCCGACCGGCGAGACGAGGCCCGCCAGGCCGAGATCAGCCGACAGCTCCGGCTGACGCTGTTCGGCGCGGTCCTCTCGCTCCCGCTCGCGTTCTTCATGCTCGAACACTACCTGTTCGACGACCTGCTCGGTGAGGCGGTCCTCGGCGTGCCCCTCGGGTGGGTCATGTTCGGGCTGGCGACGCCCGTCCAGTACTTCCTCGGCAGGGAGTTCTACGAGAACTCCTACACCGCGGTCGTGCGCAACCGGACCGCGAACATGGACGTGCTCATCGCGCTCGGCTCCTCGACCGCGTACTTCTACAGCGTCGCGGTCCTGTTCGACCTGCTCGCGGGGAGCCTCTACTTCGACACCGCCGCGTTCATCCTCGTGTTCATCACGCTGGGCAACTACCTCGAAGCCCGCTCGAAGGGGCAGGCCAGCGAGGCGCTCCGGCGACTGCTGGAGATGGAGGCCGACACCGCGACGGTGATCCGGGACGGAGACGAGACCGAGATCCCGGTCGAGGACGTCGAAGTCGGCGACGTGATGGTCGTCCGGCCCGGCGAGAAAGTCCCCACCGACGGCGAGGTGGTCGAGGGCGAGAGCGCGGTCGACGAGTCGATGGTGACCGGCGAGTCGGTGCCCGTCGAGAAGCGCCCCGGCGACGAGGTCGTGGGCGCGACCGTCAACGAGAACGGCGTCCTGAAGGTCGAGGCGACCAAGGTCGGCGCCGAGACCGCCCTCCAGCAGATCGTCCAACTGGTCAAGGAGGCCCAGAGCCGCCAGCCCGAGATCCAGCAGGTCGCCGACCGGATCTCGGCGTACTTCGTGCCCGCGGTCATCACCAACGCCCTGATCTGGGGGCTCGCGTGGTACGCCTTCCCCGAGGCGCTCGCCGGGTTCGTCTCCGGCCTCCCGCTGTGGGGGCTGGTCGCCGGCGGGCCGGCGGTCGCGGGCGGCACCGTCACCGTCTTCGAGTTCGCGGTAGTCGTGTTCGCCTCCGCGGTCCTCATCGCGTGTCCCTGCGCGCTCGGACTGGCGACGCCGGCCGCGACGATGGTCGGGACCTCGATCGGCGCCCAGAACGGCGTCCTGTTCAAGGGCGGCGACGTGCTCGAACGCGTCAAGGACGTCGACACGGTGGTGTTCGACAAGACCGGGACGCTGACCGAGGGCGAGATGCGATTGACCGACGTGGTTCCGGTCGCTCCCGATAGCGACGGCGCTGGGGCGGCCACGGACGGCGGCGAGCCGACCGACGGTGAGCGCGAGCCGCGCCAGACGGAGTCCGCCGGTGGTCCGGGAGCCTCCTCGGGCCCTCGATCCGACGGCGGAACGCTCGAAGCGCCCGCGGAGATCGACGAGGCGTTCGTGCTCGGCGCCGCCGCCAGCGCCGAGAAGGGCAGCGAACACCCCCTCGCGGAGGCCATCGTCGAGGGCGCCGAGGAGCGCGGCATCGAGGTCGAGGACCCCGAACGCTTCGAGAACGTCCCCGGTCACGGCGTGAAGGCCGCCACCGGCCACGGGGAGGTGCTGGTCGGCAACCGAAAACTGCTCGAAGACGAGGGCGTCGACCCCTCCCGGGCCGAGGCAACGATGGAGCGACTCGAACGCGAGGGTAAGACCGCGATGCTCGTCGCCGTCGACGGCGAGCTCGTCGGAGTGGTCGCCGACGCCGACACGGTGAAAGAGACCGCGAAAGACGCTGTGTCCGGCCTCCGGGAGACGGGCCGGGACGTGATGCTCATCACCGGCGACAACGAGCGGACCGCCCGCGCGGTCGCCGACCGGGTCGGCATCGACCCCGAGAACGTCCGGGCGGAGGTCCTGCCCGAGGACAAGGCCGAGGCGGTCGAGTCGATCCAGTCGGCGGATCGCCGCGCGATGATGGTCGGCGACGGCGTCAACGACGCGCCCGCGCTCGCGGCGGCCTATGTCGGGGCCGCGATCGGGAGCGGTACCGACGTGGCGATCGAGGCCGCCGACGTGACGCTGATGCGCGATGACCCGGCCGACGTGCTGAAGGCGATCCGCGTCTCGGAGGGGACCCTCTCGAAGATCAAACAGAACCTCTTCTGGGCGCTCGGCTACAACACCGCGATGATCCCGCTGGCCTCGCTCGGACTGCTCCAGCCGGTGCTCGCCGCCGGTGCGATGGCGTTCTCCAGCGTGAGCGTGCTGACCAACAGCCTCCTGTTCCGGCGATACACCCCCGATCACGACTACGAACTGCTCGGGTTCCTGCGGTGAACGCCGCCTCGTCGCGGGCCTCGGGGCGCCGCCCCTTCGGAAAGTCGGGTTTTCGACCGGGGCTCGCCGACCGCCCTGTCGGAACCCCGACCGCTATCGGAGCGCGACTTGGACGCCCTCGTAGGCGAGTCCGCCCTCGAAGACGAGCAGGAGCGCGACGAGCGTGACGGTGAGCCCGGTCAGTTCGAACCACTCGAACGCTCTTGCGGCCAGTACCACCAACTGGACGGTGAGCAGGACGTAGATCACGGTCGGAACCAGTGCTGCTTCGTCCATCGGTCCCACCAGTCGAACGGTGGTCGCGCGGAAGACAAAAAATTGACGTTTAAAGGAGCCCGGAGACGAAGCCGACCCCCCATCCCGACCGGTATCGCGGCCGCCCTCCTCGCGTCCCGACTGTGACTGTCGTCGTGGTGGCCGTAACTACGCACGCAGGCTCGGCTCCGTGCCCAACGAAAACACACAAGCCGTTCGCGAGCAAGCCCAAGGCATGCGCACGAGTCTCACTGTTCCCGAGGACGTGCTGGCGGCGTTCGACGAGACGTGGCAGGCGGAAGGGCTCGACTCGCGGTCGCGGGCGGTCCGCGAGGCCATGCGCGAGTACGTCGAGTCTCACGACGAACTCGAAGCCACCGCCGGCGAGGTCGTCGCCGTGCTCGCGTACGACTACGAACACGAGTCGGTGATTCACGACCTCCACGACGTCCAGCACGAGTTCGGCGACGTCATCGCCGCCACGAGCCATGTCCACCACGGCGAGTGGTGTCTCGAAACCGCGTTCTGCCGCGGTCCGGCCGGCGACGTCCGCGAGCTCGCGTACCGCCTCCGGAACTTCGACGCGGTCGCGAGGGTGAAAGTCATGGTTCTCGGAACCGACCGGGAGTAAGTCCGGGCGGGGCTGGAATCACGATAACGCGACCCATTGGACTTACGGTTCGACGGCCTTAAGTGTAACCCGGCCATTCGTGGTAATGTGAACGAAGTCCGGTGGTTCGGGCTTCCGTGAGCCGGCGAGAATCGGCGTCTTTTTAAGACGCCTCGGCTGGCTGACGTTCAAAATCCGATCCGACGCCCTTAAGTGAAGTCGGGTGCTCGGTGTTGGATGTGCACGAGCCTTCGGGGGTCTTCCCGCCGAAGGCCGGCCCGGTTCGACGCCCTTAAATGAATAGGGCGGTTCGAATCGTAATGCAGTAAACGACACAACGTGATTCGGGACGCGTTCAACTCGCGTCGCGATCTCGGACCGAACTCGCTTCGATGGGTTTAAGACCGATCGAAGCAAACGTTCAGGTCCGAAGGAAATGAGGATTCCACCCCTGCGGTCCGCCGTACACGATGGGATCTGATGTTAGCCCTGGTAGTTCGGTGACACCCGGTCGGACGTCGGCCAGTGTCGTCGAACTGACGGACATTTAGCATTCAGTTGCTTCCGCCAGAGACCCACCGAACCCTTCGTGGTTCGGCAACCATTCCGGTTGATCCTGCCGGAGGCCATTGCT
>NZ_SBIR01000014.1:0-125760 GCF_004521895.1 Halorussus marinus | reverse complement strand
CGACGACGCCCAGGTTGATCAGCTCTCGAAACATCGCGCCGAACGCCGGCTGAGCAGAAGACATACTCCCAGATTATGGCTGGCTCAGTGTAACTATAGGGTCTTTCCGTAGCTCTACACAAGAGCGACTCGTAGCAGTAGAAATCGGCACTACCAGCCAGAGTCTAATCTTAAGATTAAGCTTGAGCTTAGATTTATGGTGCGGGGGGGAGTGGGGAGCAGCATGGGCGACCAATTTACCGACGCGCTGAATCAAACCGAGGAGGCGCAAGCTGGCTACGCAAAACAGCTCGGTATCAAACCCGAACGAATCCCCTTTACGGCAGAAACACTCCCGGATGCAAGCATCGCGGTGCGCGCGAATCAAGACCTCCTTAACGAGGTTGCGAGTCATATCTTGAATCGAGCGGGGCACATCTCAATCATCGATACTCGTGGTGCTGGGAAGTCACACTTCCGTGATCTCGTGTACGGTGCGCTTTCAGATGGCCCTCGTAGCGAGGAATTTCGTGTCGCTCGAATCAGAGAAGTCGAATCAATCACCACCCGACGATTCTACACGCGGTTGCTCGATGAGCTGGGTCAGTACGATGATATCGATGTTCCCGACACGTATCCTCATGCAACGGATGAAGTGCGGCAAGAGGTCGAAGACGTCGCCGAGCAGCTCGAGGAACAAAACATGGCGTGTATCATCCAAGTCGATCAGCTTGAGGATGCATCCCGGAATACACGGACGTTCGAACAGCTCTTGGCTGCCTTGCAGAGCGTCGGGGACTTAGGTGAGAGTGAACCGGTGTTCATTCTCTTCATGTTCGGGACGGAACGTGCTGGAAACCGTATTGACGAACTACGTGAGACGCTGAGTTCCCGTCTCGTCGCGAAGGATCGGACGCTGGAACGATTCGACTTTTCTGAGACGGAAGAACTCATCGCCCGATGGTTGGCCTGGGCTCGCGAGGAGGAGTACGATTCCGGCTACCCGTCCGACCCGTTCTCTGCGAGCGCAATTGAAACGGTCGTCGACTATAGCGATGGCACGCCACGGAACACTCGTCAGAAGTGCTATCACGCGTTCCGTGCTGGGGCGCAACAGTTCGCCGACGAAAACACGGTCGAGATTACGAGCGAAACCCTGGACACGTACCTTTAAGATTAACCTTAAGAATAAGTACGTATGAGCAGCGACAATCCGTTCGGGGAAGCCATGGACGAGGCGGCCGAAGACAAACAACAAGAGGAGCGACGAGAGCCATCTGATTTCGATCTCGAACCACATTATGACGCGCTCAATGCAGGAGTGAAAGACCACACGGTCGGGGTGTCCGTGAGCGAAGAAATGCACCAGTTCTGGCGTGAACTCCAAGATACGGAAGATATAGACGTCGATGCCGCGCAATCGATTCGAAACCATCTCGAGAATCTCGCGCATCGACATCCCGACGTATTTGAACGAGCGATGCGGAAGCTCGAGATCGACCGCGAGATGTAATTCGACTCCTTAACCAACAGTAAGCCCGGTTCTATCTGAGCGTTGGTTAACCATGAGCCTCCTCAGTAGTCGGTTGCTGAAGCGGTACGTACACTTTATGGCGGTCCCACAGACTTTCGCGCCGAGTCGGAAACTGCGTCACCTGTGAAGATGACGGTACGAGTTCCATCGTACTCTCGACGGTCGTCCCCCAAGGGAACATCTCCCCCTGCTCGGTCCAGAGCACGACTGGCTCTCCCTCTACCGTCGGTTGATCGCCCTCTGTTCTAAACTGAACTACCACAGATGTTGGTAATTCCAGGGGGTCACAAGCGATCCACCAAGCTAATCCCTTGTACCCTTTCTCTCTATAAATCTCTGAAACGAGGGACGTCGGATCGTCTTCCGCACAGAGTGACCACGAGATACGCTTTTGGGCCTCGCAAAGGGCCGTAAACTGATGGCTCCCGCGACGGGTATCGATCGGAGCAATACGCTCCTGAGTACCTGGTGCAACGGCACCCCAGAAAAACAGCGTCGTATCTCGTGGTACTTCGAATTGATGATGACCGTCGTCAAGTGGGAGTTTGAATTCAACCGACGGATGATCCATGCCCTGAAATGTTACTAGTGATACTAAGATATACAGGTGCCTTGAGAGAATTCGGCGCACGTGTTTCGAATTACCACCGATAACCCGTAAGCGGGTGTCGCTCCTACTCCATCCATGAATGAAGGCGAACTCATTGACGCGTACGTCGAGCATCAATCTGAACCGTACGAAAAGGAGTATCTCACGGGAAATTGCGTGCAGCGACAGTACGAGACAGTTCAGGGCTCCGCCGGTATTTTGGGCTATAGTATAGATCTGCTCGCAGAACCTCCAAGAGGAGGTGATGCAATCCTTGTGGAGGCAAAAATACCGGGGTTGAATTTCAACGCAATTGGACAGATTCTCCAGTACTCGTACTTCTTCCCCCGAGACCGCTCGATCGTTCGTGAGACGGCCACTGAAAACGGTGGCTACTGGGACTCAAAAACGCAAGTGAACACGTTCGAGCATCACGTCTATCCAGACACCGATGAGGACGGGAAGACCATCTATCGGCCCAAACAATCTGTTGGGAAGATAGAGCAACGGATAATCGTCGAAAAAATCCGACCGAAGGATCTTCACCTTCTCGCTGTCTGTCAGGCTCTTGGAATCGATGTCGAAGCCTATGCAGGGGGGCAGTGGTATGGCAGAGAGGTGTACGATGTGAGCCCGCCAGTCGATACACAGCGACCGCAACTCACATCATGGATATCACGTAACAGCAAGCAATCACTCAATAGCCCTGCTGAAGATGAGCTCGCTCGAAGTTTCGTTGAGTGGATCTCGAACAACGAGAAGGATGTTGAGGTCTTCTGTGAGGTCCCAGTTGGCAGAGTACTGTATAACGCAGGTAAATCAGTTATCGCGGATATGATCATCAAGACAGATGATTTCTGGTTCGTTGTCGAAGTAAAGAACAGCGCTACTAAGACCTCAACACGTGACTTCCAGAAAGCGTTTGGACAGGCAGCTGGATATGCCTCATTATTCTCGCGTGAGTGGAGAAACCAAGCTCAAATCATTGTGCCTGTTGTCCTCCAAGAGTCAGTTCCGGTTATCGGAAACGCCTACCGTCGGGATCGATACGGTAACGACCACGATGAGATGCTCTCCGCAGCGATGCAAGACGTAACTCAACCGTGGGTGTTTGGGCCTGCTGAGACATTTGGATAGGGACGATACTCGCCAGTTCATCTGAATCCACACAGCGTAATTTGGGGTAGCGCGGCTGAGGGCAGGAATACCGCTGCTGACCGGCTCTTCCAGGTATTTAAACGAACACCCCCCACGACTTCCAACCTGTGTCTGACGTACGTCAGACCTATATTTCCAACCCAACCAGTCGTTCCATCCTTTAAGTCAGTAACCCCCCACCGTTTCCATCTTACGTAAAGAAAAATCGCTCGCCAGCGCTTCTAACCGTTCCATGGCTTCCAAGTATATAATAGACGACACCCCACGGCTTCCAAGTTACTCAGTAAGCGTAGTCTGCTGATTTGCTTGTTCACGTAGACTATCTAGATCTCCGATTTCGCCGTCCTCTTCCTGTTCTAATGCATCAATCACGGTTTCAAGGGGCGTGTCAAGTTTGTATTTGTTCGGTCGCCCACGTCCGCGCTGATCTCGATTCACGTTCTTGAGAATACCGTTATCGCACATTTCGAGCAGATGTTCGTGCGCTCCACGTCGAGTGAGTGGATCTCGTCCGAACTCCTCCGCCACGGATTTGTAGTACTCGTAGATATCCCTGGTCTGAGCGGGTGTATTCCCCTGAGCAGAGAGGTTCGTAGTCGCCAGCAAGACGTACTTCCGATGTGATGTGAGTTTGCGGATGCCTGTCGTCACCTGTTTTCGCTCGATGATATCCTCAGCGTTTCGTACATGTCGTTCCTCGATACAGTCCGTGTCCTCTGTCTCCACTGCTTCATTTTCTGCGAGTTCAGCAGCTTTCCGAAGCAGCCGAATAGCTTGGCGAGCCGAACCACGATCCCGAGATGCCAGAGCCGCAGAGAGTTCGATAACGCCGTTTTCACTCGTCCCCTCGTAAAACGCTTGCTCGGCGCGACGCGAGAGAATCGAAATGAGATCATTCTGCTCGTATGCGGGGAAGTGAAGCTCGGTTTCGCAGAGTGTATCCTTCACCCGCGCAGGGAGATCGTCTCTGAAATTGAAGTCGTTACTGATCCCGATAATACACAACTCAGCCTCAAGTTTGTGCATTGTCTGCGCACGAGTGAGCTGATAGAGTAGTTCACTATCGCTGCCGAGTGTGTTCACCTCGTCGAGTACGAGAATGATATTCTCCGCGCCCTCGTGTAGATCGTCGAAGAGTTCCTCATAGACCTGTTCAGCAGGATAGCCTGTCTTGCTCAGCTCAGATTTGTCCAGGTTGAGCGTTGTCAGTGGATACTCGGGATTGCGTGCTTCGTTGATGAGTTCGATCGTCGACTGATACGACGTATTTGCCGATGAACAGTTGATTTCGAGGATATCCACATCGATAGACTGGTCCTCTGCCTTGTCCCGTAGATCCGGGAGCAGAGTACGAGTTGCGACGGTCTTGCCGACACCGGAGTGACCGTAGAGAAAGATGTTGTCGAGATCCCAGCCCTTCAATAGAGGACGGAGGAGTTTCACATAGTCCTCGAGTTCCTCGTCTCGCTCTTCCAGTTTCTCGGGTTTGTGCTCGGGTTTCAGGACGCTTCGGTCCTTAATGATGTGTTCGTCCAGGAATCCATCATCGTCGAAGTAGCCCATGTAACGACCCCACACAGGATATCCTCATAAAACCACCCCTTCCAACGCTTCAACCCCACACCACCCCTTCCAACCGCCTGTTTCTTTATAAAACACACTCCCCCCACCATTTCCAACTTCTCCTTGCGAACAAGTGGACCCAGCTGCTCGTTGCTCTAGAATGAGGGAAACACTTATTACATTAACAGTAAAACCAAAACCGCACTAGCGGAAAACGCGGCTAGATTAGAGGCTAGTTGTGTTTGTCGTGTTAGAATAGCTACTGTCTGGCTAGTCCTCTATACGTTTTCCTCGTGAAGTTGGAAACAGTGGGGAGGGAGGGGTTCTTAAAAGACGTCGTAGTTGGAAGTAGTGGTGGCGTTCGGAATCTCTATCCACATTTCTCACTCGTAATCTATAGCGGGACCGGTCTCCACTTGAAATCTCGGTGTGGCTCCCGACCCATCCTGACGTGGACGCACGACTTCAACCGAAGACTCCTGTCCGATATTATCTTCTCGGTAAACGAGACTCCGAACAAGTTTCTGGAGAAACTCCTTGTCAGAGTCGAAGCCCTCGTCCCTGACGTCCAGGAAGACGGCGCCGGGCGAGACGACGCAGACTCACCTATATTGGAACGTGTGTTTCAGTCGTCCACGCTCATATTCATGTATCCGCCTTTGACGACTTCCTCGAACGGATCTCCACGAACCAGAGACTCAGCGTCTGCAACGTCGTTAAGTACAATCTCGGAGACGAACTGGGTCTGTGACGCCCAATCGACCGTGTCAGGGTTGGGGACGTAAACAAGGCGGACTACATACGGTCTGCCGCCACGGAGGAACGCCTTGCATCGACGGTACTCGTTGGTCGTGAGCCGGAAGTGGAACGGTGGCGATCGGCCGTCGACGGCTTTCACTTCGACGGGGACGAACTGGTCGATACCAAAGTCTCGTCGAGGACTCGATAATGGACCGAACGGATCGATCACGTCGAAGCCAGGGCCTTGTTCGAGCGTTACGTTGCAGAACCTGACTAGCGGATGATCTCGGAGTCGCCGCCCGTCTTCGAGATATTCACGCCAATCGACGATGGAGTCCCGTGTCAGTCCATCATTCGACAAGAGTGGCAGTAGCTCCTGTTCCCAGACTCGGTCGAGATGCCAGTCGTGATCCTCGTTCTGTTGATCATCGTGCAGCCTACGGAGCGTCGAGCGAACTGACCGAATCGTTCCGATCGGTTGGTCGTCAAGCCAGGCAGCAGTATCATCCAGAATCGCTACGAGGGTCGCGGCTTCACCCTGCTGACCCCGGCCACGATACTGAGTACTACCGCCACCACTACCACTGCCAGTCATCCGTGTTGAGGCGCTTCGCACTCCGAACTCTGTATCGAGAAGGCTCTCAGTGGAGAATTGTTGTCCACTCTCCGCAGCAGATTGTAGGTCGGCAAGTGCGCCGTCTTGGTGGTCTGCGGCGGAGACAGTTGCTTCGGCCTTCGGGAAGTCCCCTTCTAGGATATATCGGCGAAGCATAGCTCTCAGGTCTGCTGTCCCAGCAGAGAGATCCCCGGAGAGGCTATCGAGAAACGGCTCAACGACCAGCGACCGGAACCGCTCCTCAGGTGTATAATAGAACAACAGCTCATCACCTGCGTCCTCGTTACGCAATCGTCCGGGGAGTCGGTCTACCCACTCAACACTGGTGTCCGTCGACAGGGTGCGAAGGCGAGACCGCCACACATCTACGTCTTGGAGTTCCGTGGTCTCTGTCCGGTCCCAGACGTTCATCACCGCGAGCACACGGACGTAAGCGGACGGAACAGACTGCGGGAAACACGCCGCCGCGTCGAGTGCCCTTGTATTCTTCGCCAGCCAATCTATCACGAGCAGCTCGTCGTCGCTATCGGACACTGCAATCACCTCACGCCACGGTCGCCGGTCCTCCCCGAACAGGCGATCGAGAACGAATCTGAGTTCGTCGGGAAGGCTCTCTCGAATGTCGTTGACGAAGGTTGCTTGGGGCGACGCGTCATCGAGACCTGTGGCAGTGGCTTCGTTACCACACAAGGCGCGCTCGAAGTCCTGGACAGCGTTATCGCCATTGCGCTCGACCGCCTCGACCACTTCATCGACTGCCGGAGTGATTACACCATCAAATCGATCAGCCAGGGAGACGAGTGCGTTGAGTCGCTGACGGAGATCGCGTCGCCGCCTCGTCCCGAGGATCCGTGCGACATCATCGACGGGGAAGGTTCGTCGCTGCCAGCGCTTGGTAAGTTCTCCCGTCGAGAGATCACTGTCAAGTGCTTCTCGGAACGTCGCGATTGGCGTCGGTTGTTCGGCAAGGAGAGAGAACGCTTTCGCGAGACCGTCGAGTGTGAGCCCATCTTCGTAGGCTGCTGAATTAAAGACGAAGGCTTCCTCACCCTCTCGGGGCGCATAGAGACCAGATTTCGGGGCGTCGAAATCGTCCTCGATCACCTCTGGGAAGCGTTCAGCAACGCGGAGGTTCGCAATTGCGGCATCTAGCTCGTCCGCGAACTCACGGATACGATCCTCACTCGTCTGTTCGAGTGATGCGACGAGCAGGACCGTCCGGTCACGGAGTTCCGTACGGAAATCGGCGAGCGACTCGTCTGTGAACGTCAGATCGTCGGAATCGAAGATGGGCTTTGATGCGTCGACACGATCAACCCCGAGAGCGTCGGCGAGTCGGGTAAACGGTCCTGACGCGGTTCGTGGAAGTAGCCAGTGACCGCCCTGTTCGACGGCGCGGCGTTCCCACGGCTTGGGTGACTGGTCTTCATAGTAGCGCCCTTCGTCGGCGTTTTCTGCCAGCCACTCCAGTGACGCAACCTGCCACTCTCCTCCACGCTGAATCGGGAGGTGGGAGAGGAACGGCACGTCGAGGTCTGCCTCAGCTGGATCCTCCGCCGGCAACTGGCGAAGGATGGGGTCTATGAGCGCCGTATACGCTGCATTCCAATCGTTATCCCGTTCGTCGGGGACGTCGAGTGGAACCGGTTCCTCGCTGGGTTCGTCTACTGCGAGTACTTCGAGGAGTCGCTGGAGGTGCCAAGCAGCTTCGGTTGCATCGAACGCCTCGACTGGGTTCACTCCCAGCGTCCGGAGCAATTCTTCAGAAATATCGAGTTCATCGGGGTCGACGTGAGGGAAGAGTCGCGACGCTCGAGCACCACGTGACCCCGTTTTGACGACTGTGTAGGCGAACCGTGCGTCGTCGTCTCCCCAGCGTTCCTGGAGATCAGGGTTAACCGTCACAACCGAATCCCAGACTGCCAGCTGGCGGAGCTGCCAGTTCAGGAGCGTCGGGACCGACTTCGACCACCCGTAGCCGTCCCGCTGGTGGCCGTGTGAGCAGGTCCATCCGGTCTCGAGTATCGATGTGGTGAACTCATCCTCGTACCGTCGAAGCAGTTTGAGGAGGTTCTCTCCGCCGAGATGAAGGAGTGCGTCGAGGTCGTCCACCCATACCCACGTCGCGAGGAAGACGTCTTTGAGAACACCGTCCGTTTTGACGTTACACTTGCTCGAGTGCTCGGCGGTCGTCTGCGGATGTCGCCCTGGAGCCGTGATCCACTGCTGATAGGAATTGCTGGACTCTGCAAGGGCTCGTTGGAGTGCTGCAGCACTGCCAGGGAAACCCTCTCCAGCTGCGAAGTCGTCGGATGACCATTCAGCAGGATTCCACGACGCGTCGCCCCGAGTCCGCGGGTGACCGGAACCATACATCCACACTGTCCGAACGCCCGGAAGGACCGAGACACCGAACAGCGAGAGTGTCTTTGCGATTCGCTCGTGAGCGTTATCAGCCTGTAGTGCACCGGCGATAGGTATCCACGCCTCTTCCGTCGGCGCAGGCCACGTCGTGCTGGCATTACCGTCGAACGTGCCCCAGTCGTCGATCGCATCATCTTCGTGCGCTCGCCCACGGAGACGCTGCCAATCGTCGCCAAGTATCGTCTCACCGAAGTCGTGCGTTCCACCGTCTCGTGGGAGAGTGAGGTGGTTATTTCGGAGGTTAAGACGCCGACGGAGATTCTGACGCTGGTCACCGTCCGATCGTGCGACTGCAGACTGTACGTAATCAGTCGGGACAAACGACCCCTCGTCGGTCTGGAGGTCCGGCGATTCGCTCCCGAGTTTGTCGACCTGTTTCGCGAGGAAGTGGAAGTCCAACGCTTTCACGCGCGCGGGTTCGTCCGTCGCGAACGTATCGAGGAGTTCTCGGAAGTAACTCGGTGTGCCATCGTAGATGCGGACCCCCCATGGTCGTCCGGCCAGTTCGAGAACGCGACGGGCACGCTCGTTCTGTTCGACTGCTCGGTCGAGGAAGTACAGTTGAAAACTCGACTTCTCGCGCGGAACTTCGGGCGGTTCGATGTCGCGATCGGGCGAGTTGATATCCCAGATAACCGACCGTGTACGACTGGTCCCACGCTCGTTCGGATTGGGCCCCGACCGTGCTTCGATGGGAACGAGAAGGACTGTATCCATCGAACTATCATCAGTGAGTGCTTCCTCGGAGTCTTCACCGACTGCCTCTTCATCACCCGTGCGTCGGCAGGGGAGAAGGTACACCCCTTCGAGATGCGAGGAGATCGCGTCGAGCGTCGATGACAGCTCATCGTCGTCCGTACCTGAACGGAGTATCGTCTCGACGGTGCCAAGAAACAGTGACCGGGCTGTTTCAACGTCACAAACGAGGTGTGTCTCGTCGTCGTCCAGCGTCCGTTGGTCAAGGTGATTCCCGAGAATAGCCGCCCACGAGCGAGCCACATGAGTGGAGAACTGTTCCGTGTCGTCGACTGAGAGCAACGACTCAATTCGGGCCTCCCACGCATCTGGGAAGGAGCGACATCCTTCGAGGGTCTCCTGCGTCGGGAAGTGGCGGTCGACGACAGCGTCGGTGACGGTCGCATCCAGCGACTCGGTCACGTCGTAGAGTGCGAGGAACCCGTCACGGACCGTTACGTCCCAGTGGAGGAGGGCCTCATCGGGTACAACGGGTATCCGTCCGCCGTCTACGTCACCGACGGTGGGAACACACGCACGCTCGCGGAGTTCTTCGTAGATCGCAGCACGGAACCACGTAAGTAAACTTGCCTGCGAACTCGGGTCGTCCTGGTGACGCGTCGGTGGCGGGGGCAGGAGAATCCACGGGTACTGATCGCCGAAATCACTCCCCGCTGCCGCCTCGGCAACACGAGCGACGAGTTCGACACCCTGTTCGAGGACTGCGCGGTTATCAGCGAGGCTGTTGAGACTGAGATCCTTTCGATTCGTCTCGACCGTGAAGTGGCCATGGAGACAGAAGGGGAGTGAGACATCCCGTGTATTCTCGATCGGGTAGTAGAGGTACAACGGATACTCTTGCGGCCGGTCACGGTGTGTCGCCGTTCGCGGAACGAGCAGTTGTGTGGCGGCGTCGACGTCGTCGAACCCGAACTGGTCGAACCGTTCGTCCCAGGACGATTCGTCCGTTCCCTCCACCGCTACCGTAACGGTCTGGTGGTGAACCGTCTCACTGTCGAGCGACCCTGAAGTACGGTCGACATCCCAGCGCTCCCGAACTGGTTCCCCAGTCTCGTCGACGCGTTCGAGGAGCAGCGATTCAATTCCGCCGAACTGGACGAGCGTCTCGGGCGTCAGTCCTTCCTCGTCGGCCCCTTTCGACAGATACGACCAGAGCCGTTCAGCCCGATCAGCGGTGTCTCTGTCAGCTGATTCCGGTTGCGGTACGTCGAAGTCGTCGAGGATATCTCGCCATTCTTCATCCTCGTACTCGACGAACACCGCAGTCCGGAACGGGTCACCGTACCACTCGTCAACGTCGCCTGTTAGGAGTGCCGAGGCTCGATCTGCAACTGGGTCGTCCGGGCCGGCTGTCGTTGTCAGTGGAACCGGGAAATCAAATAGCGGAAGCTTCCCGATATCCTCCCGAGCATCCCGGTCCAGTCGGCCGGTCCGCTGTCCGATGTTCGATGGCACGGTGAGTGATTGAATCGTCTCGTTCGATACCGTACCACGAAGATCGAACGAAGACGTGTCGTGACCCAACGATGAGAGTAATGCTGCAGTGACGTATGCCCGACTCAATCGGACGCGGAGAGTACCATTTATTGCGGCATCGTGTCGTGTCCAGATCTCGAACGCGTCCCCAGTCGCAAGTATCGACTTCAGCCCGACGCCCTTGTGTCCGATTTCTTGGTCAGCGTCCCCCTTCGAGGATTCGCCGATCATCGTGACCGCATCCTCGACATCGGGATCGAACAGGTCGAAGGGATGGCCCGTGTTCGCGACGAGGATCCCCTCGTCGTACACTCCGACATAGACGCGGCCACCGTCCGCCTTTCCAGGGATCGCGTCGCGAGCGTTCTGGAGTAGCTCGAGGACTTCTCGTCCCTCGTGGCCGCCGGCGATAGCTCGCTCTGCGTTCCCGCTTTTTACCTTGTCACGGAGTCGTTCGGAGATCGTCCCGGAGGGCGTTGTCGCAGAAAAGTCATCGAGGAAATGGTCCCAACGGTCGCTCCACCGTTCGAAGAGTTCCTCTTCAGAAAGGCGGTCGACGACCGTAGACTGAGTTGCCATACTATCTTAGATGACAAATTCGCATTTAAATTCCAGGGAGAGGTTATACGCCCACCGTTAGCCAGTGTGTCGAGCGAAAATTCCGAATTCGGTTTATTTGTCGTATCCTGCTTGTGCATTTACCTCCAGATACTACTCTTAGCTATCCAAAACATAGCTACTCTAGTCTAAAGTGAAACTCAAATATTCTTGCTGACATATTATTGAGGAAGCACGCTCTTGGGTAGAGGATTGTTGGTGGAGAGCCTACTGTCGATTACGTCGTAACCGTGACCCACTTGTGGACAGGACAGAAGGTGGTCGTCACCGTTTCTACTGAGGGTTCGACCAACCCAAACCGATGGGGGGCTTCGCAACCAACAATCTCCGCCACAAGAGCGTAGGAAGGAACTGTCTAGTCAACGGTTCTGCACCTCCTCGACGGGCCTGCAGTTGTCGAGTGCTTGATTCAGTCACTGGAAATTATAGAAGTAGGCGAAGGCGGTGAGTCAGCGCTGTGCGCTGGCGCTGCCGCCTATCTATGTCTGATGAAATCGTTCGATCCGCATGGCGAGCGTCTGGAACTACTTTTAAAACAGATTCCGATCAACATAGTCGAGGTAACCGCGCAGATCGCACCGCGCAAGTGCGGTCAAATAGCCCATCCCGTCGACGAGAACCGTCGTCCAGAGAAGTCGTGTTTCTCGGCCGCATGGCCGAGAAACACGGCGGCTTGGTCCGTCCTACGCCGCTCAGAAACGACCGCACCGAGCAGCAGTTTCGTCTCGACGTCGATCGCGGCGTATAGCCAGTGCTGCTCAGTGCCAATCTTCACCGCTGTTTCGTCGACCGCGACCCGAGACGGCGTAGCCGTCGGCGGGTCTGGTGCGGTCTCCGCAGGGCAGTGAACCTACTGGAACACCGCCTGGCGCGACCGAGTCACGCCGAACTGCTCAGCGCGGCGGCCGTCTTACGAAGCGAGATTCCCGTCGAGTGAAGTTGCACAGCGAGCGCCCTCAGAGCGCTCGCGGTGCACTCGTCGTCCCAGTGCTCTAGCGGATTCAATTCCAGAGAGACGGTGAACGGTTCTTGGGCGGCCATAGCATCCGTCTCTAAGAACTGTTCGGTCTTTAGCTAGACAGTGCCGACAATATGTAGTGTTCAGGTGGGTGAGGGATTACTGTTTCTGGGGTGTTCGTGATTCCACTTTTGCGAGAAGCCTCTCACGCGTTTCTGAACCGATACGAGCTACTCCTACTCTTTCATAGGTTAAAATATCACAGTCTTTCTGCTCCAATTTGCTGAAATCTATTGAGGAGAGCGCGCTCTTTGAAGCCCCAATACACCAAATGCTCCCGCTTTCCGCCTCGTTCATTAACGTGTCCCACGTATCTTTGACTATAGAATCGAATGTGGACGTAGTCAAGAGGATGACTATGACATCAGCCTCGCTGGCAGCTGAGTGAAGAGAACTTTCGAAGGACTCTGCGCTATCGACCGATTGTTCAGAGAGTTCATTGAGTTTTTGACTACCTTGGATATGGCCGTACTCTTCCGACAGAATCTGTATCTCTGTCTCACCGTATTCAGCCAGGCTTTCCTCCAAGGCGGCTACGGAGAGAAACCCTCCTTGAAAGAATCCTCTAACCAGCTGATCTTCGGTTGTCTCCGACGTTGTTGATGACCCCTCAGTGAAAATGACGGACTTCATTCTGAGTTCATCATTCCTGCCCCGTATTCATAATTGGTGGTGAAAAGCCGCCTATAGTATACGGATTCCCACACCGGGATGGACAAGTTATATAGTAGCTAAATACTCATCACCCTATAGTGACTGATTCAGGGATGTCAACAAATACACAAATACCCGCAATCTTCGACCTCTGCACGCCACATAAGGAGGTCATAGAGGGTAAGCTGCAAGAGGACCAGTTTGCAGCGGCGCTCTCAGAAGTCGCATTTGATCATGAGCAAGCGCCGGAGATTTACAGCGATCCCTCTGCCTTTTTCCAGAAGACACACCCAACCGACGGGCTGCAGCAGCTACTTCAGTTGCTAGCAAAGCGCTACGTAGGTGCAGCCACTGGGGAATTCAGCCAATCCCCCGGTTTTCTCTCCCTCGACACTGTGTTTGGAGGTGGAAAAACTCACTCGCAAATCGCCTCATATCATTTCTCTCAACATCCTGGTTCCATCGAAAATCTGGGCGATTTTCTCGATGATGACGAACTAGTGCGCAAATTTGAGGAGATCGCAGACGATCTGAATGTCCGTGTTGGTGTCTTCGAAGGCGGGTACGTGAGTTCGACGAGCACCAAATGTACTCAAAACCCGGATGCTCCCAATACTCAAACCATGTGGGGCGAGCTTGCCTACCAACTTGCCGGTCAGGAGGGATACGAACTCTTCCGGGAAAATGACGAAACCCGGATGGCTCCCGGCAAAAATGAGATCAATGAACTTCTTGATCTGATTGACGACCCAGCTTTGGTGCTAATTGACGAAGTCGCACAGTATTACGAGCAGGCAGCTTCAGTTTCGGTCGAAGGCTCGACGCTCGTAAAGCAGAACAATTCATTCCTCTGGTCGCTGGTTCGTGCAACCCAGAACACTGACGACATCACGGTTATTCTGAGCGTCGCAAAGACTGCTTTCGAAGACAGAGCCGAGGAGATCGAACGAGAGGTTCTTGCCCGCGTCGAGGAATTGGATAACATCTCCGAACGAACGGAACAGGAGATTACACCTGCGGAAGACGACGAAGTGGCGGCAATCATCCGCAAGCGATTGTTCGAAAATATCGACGATAAGTGCGTTCCTGAAGTCTTAGACGCATATATGTCGTTCTATCGAGATAACAAGGATATTCTTCCTGATTCCGTTTCAACTGCGGAATATCGAGGGGACTTGGAACAGTCTTACCCCATGCATCCCTCGATGCTCAGGCTACTTTCAGATGAAATCGACTCGCTTCCGAACTTCCAGCGAACCCGGGGAGCCCTCAAATTAGTTGCGCGTGCAGTCCACTATGCTTGGAAAAACCGAGATACACAGAATACGGACCGCCACTTCTTGCGGATTCACGACATGCATCCCTCTGACGATTCAGTTTGGTCGACTCTCCTTGATCTCTTTGACGACGCTGGTCGAGGAACTCTTCGAGCAGCTGTAAAGTCAGACATCTATAAACAGGGCTCCTTAGCAGCCTGTGAACGTGAAGATGCTAACTGGACAAGAGGGGGAAAACCACCGGTTGCTACCCACCTTGGAACGACGATTCTCTGGAAGAGTATTGTCTCAGGCGGTAATAACATGCGCGGCGTCCGTCGCCAGAAACTGTTCGAACTCATCGGTTCACCGACGATAAATTTCGACCACCATCGAGATGCACTTCAGCATCTCCAAGAACCGGGGTCGAATCCGGAAACGGAAGCGTTCTTCCTACACGAGACAGAGACTGGCGTACTTCGATTTAAGGGTGAAGCCAAGCTTTCCCGAGTCCGATATAACGAAGAGAAGCAACTAGAGGACGGTGTCGTTAGTACTCGATTACAGCGTGCGGTCGAGGGCGCGCTTGGTGGTGGAACCCTTGAGACGCTCTATGGGAGGGAATCCCCGCATGAAGTCCCGGACGACGCAGAGACAGTTCGATTGTGTGTGATGTCCTTCGAAACTCTGACTGCGTCGTCAGAGGACCCGCTGGATGAGGTGAAAGAAGATCAGTCGATCACATCGGCGGCCGCGTAATCTTGTCTGGTGGCGGTGAATCAGATCGAACTGGTTGTGGAGCGTCTTCGAAGCGCTGGTGAGTGTAATCTTCGGGATGGAACGTCGCTGTCGGCGGCGGACTGCCGCCGACGCGACAGCGTCGCCACTCACGACAGCTGTCCGGACCGGTGGACAGCTACCCTACCGGAAGAACCGGTCGTTGAGTGGCTGATTCGCTGGAACAGCCCTGCGCACACCAAGCGCTGTCCAAGCGGCCCGCAGCACCATCTCACAGAACTCAGTGAACGACCATTGCCAGAGGCGGCGCCCCCCGCGGCGGGGCGCCGCCACGTACCGCCAGTGAAGATACCGCCAGCTGTTCTGCAGCAGCAGGCTCACGACAAACATCACCAGCCGCAGCCCAGCGTCCTGAGAACTGGTGAACGCGAGGCTCTGCTTGGCTAAGCGGTAGCTTGACTCGATGCCGAAGCGCTTGCTGTAGTGTTCCCGTGCATCCCGCGGCGTGTCGATAAACGGCGCGTCAACGGCGTAGCCGTGACGCGCCACCCCGTGTTCGTCGTATCGTCCTTGCTGGTAGACGCAATCGATGAACACAGGAAACGTCACCTCGCCGGCGAGATCGTGTTCGATCTCGCGGCTCCAGCCTCTGCTCAGTTCTTCCTGAATCGTCTCGCCCCACTTGACGATCGGCATCACGTAGGCGTAGTTGTGCGCGTACAGCAGTCCGAGACAGGTGCTGTTGTAGAATCCGCGATCAAGGTAGACGGCCTTGACGCCGAGGTCAAGGCCGTCGAGGAGTTCAAGAAACTCAGCGAGGACATCGCTGGTGGTGTCGCCAGCGACAAGCTGGCGCACCGCCAGCGTGTACCGCTTGTTGCGTACCCGCGCGTAGAGAGTCGCATACGCGTGGAACGCCGTTGTTCCGCGTTTCGCTTCCGAGAAGTACAGCGCTTCTGTCTCGTCTTCGTCGCCGTAGTAGGGATCGAGGTGGAGGTCGGCGACGACCTCCACCGGCCGATCCGGGAGTGTCTCAACCGCATCTCGTTGGAGGAGCGTGTCTCCAACCGCCTCAACAGTGTCAAGGTCGAACTGATCGGTGAGATGTCCCCGGACGGTGTTGGCGTGCGGTGAGTCGTCTGTCGTTTCGCAGACGTGGTTGATTGAGGTCCCGCCGGCGCTGGCGCCGGCGAGGACCTCATACAGTTTCTCTGTGGTGACTTCGACGTTCTCGCCGAGACCTATCGCAAGTTCTTCGTCAAGGCTGTTGACGACAAAATTAAGCAGGTGCTCTTCCTCTATCTCGCTGTCTGCTTCGGGTTGTTGCACATCCTCCCAAAGCAGACACTTCCTCTAACCCGATGTGATCGACTGAGTCTTGCCGACCGTATTGCGAGTGCAGAAGATGACGACTCTGGACCATGAAGGTACGCTACTACGCAGACGCGGAGATACGAGAGATGCACAACCACGCGATACGTCTGCTAGCGCAGCTCTATGACGACCACGACACTACCGTCGAGATCGATCGGATCGACGAACAGCACGATCCGATTACTGACTTCCCCGGTGAAGTACGGCGTCTCACACCTGAAGAGGTCTACGAGAGCGATCTCAAACGCAATCGTGCCCTGAACGCGGCCATCGAACAGACGCCGTCAGACGCGTTCAAACGCTACGGAACACTCGACATCGCTGGGAATGTCGCCGTCGTTGATGAGGAGGGAACCGTCCAGTGGGCCTCGACTCTTCCAGGATATGCGGACGGGTACGGACCAGGAGCCGAATCACAGACAGCAATGGACTTTCTCGAAGACATCACTACATCGCCGAGTAACCGTATCTGTGTCGAATGTCTACACCTCTTGGACGGCGATGAGAACTTCTGTCCGAACTGTGGTTACGATCTTCCGTAGGTGTAGCAAATCTGATCAGAGTTCGTGTTTAGATTGACTATTCAAATCCAGCTCTCTAGATTGACTTAGACGGGTTTATTTCGAGTCTAAGTCAACTCAATAGACATTAACCATACTTAGACAGCCGATTCGCTTTTTCCACTCTGATTCTTTCTGTGAACAATACGTACTCTTCCCTACCGATCTCTAACGGTATCATGCCCTACCCGAGATACTAGCGTCAGCTAGTGATAGTCCGGGTTTTGAAGTATAGTTCACCCTATTAGAAGCTGCTCTGTTGAATAGCGATCTAATCAGCCGATATCACAGGTTTAGAAGGATGAAGCCGAGGAATTCGATTCTTGCCTATGGAAGTCGATCTCCTCGACTTCGTTGAGCAGTGTCGTGACCTAGCTAAACAAGCGTTGGGGAAGCACGCGGGCGAGCCCGCCAGCGGCGGGTTCGCCCGCTGGGTCCACGTTGTTCTGCACTGCTTTCGGCTCGAAGAAGGCCACAGCTACCGTGAAACGCCGAATCGGTTGAAGTACTTGACCGAGGTTCGTGACGCCCTCGGCCTAGATCGGGACGATCTGCCGGATTACAGCACGATCTACAAATCCTTTGACCGGCTGAAAATGTGGGTGTGGCGGGCGCTGCTGCGCGTTTCTGCGCAGCAGCACCCGCCGTCTGGCCACGCCGCTCTCGACAGCACGTTCTTCGACCGTCGTTGTGCTTCCTCGTACTTCCGCCAGCGATCGGGAAGCACCGTACAGACGCTGAAAGTGACGACATTAACTGATGTGGAATCACTTGCGGTTCTTGACGTTCACATCACAGCACGGTGGAAGCACGATACGAAGACCGGACCGCAGGTCGTCCGCCGAAACGCGGACGACCTGCAGTCCGTCGCTGCCGACAACGACTTCCAAGACTGGCACACCGAGCACGAGATCGCCGCATATGACGTGGAGTATCTCGTTCACTACCGTGGATCATCACCGAAAGCAGCCCTGAATAACGCGCTCAACCGAGCAAACGGCTACTCTCAGCGCTGGATGGCCGAAACTTCGTATTCGACAACGAAGCGCTCGCTCGGCGATGCCGTGCGAGCGCTCGGCTGGTATCGACAGTTCCGTGAAATCGTCCTGATGTTCGCCATCTCGAACATAGAACCGCTCTGTGAGCCACTCTAACCGTGACTCAGCATCTATTCAACACAGCACGATAAGCCGCCGCTATCACGCGGTTTCTCGCTTAACTAAAGACGGATGGATCCGGAGACAATGCAGGGAAACGATGGCATAGTCGGCGAATCCGCCGCCGCCTTCCGGGGCGGCGGATTCGTCTCTGTCGCCAGTAACTCTTTGAGAAATCGGGACGATTTCGCTAGTGAAGCGGGAGATTTGGGTCATGATCAACTGAAGTCTCCCGCTTCAACTCCTTCGATTTAGCGACCTATCCCGACGCCGTCTAGTGATTCAACACAGCCTTCTCTTCCCTATAGCATACAGCGACATATATACCGACTAGTAAAAAGAAAAGATTGTATGCCCTGACAATCGCTTCGTTATTATGTCAAAGCCGAAAAAAGCGGAAGAGCGTTTTGAGGACGGAGTTGCAATCAAAATTTATTCTGTCGAACAAGAGGAAACGATATCAATTCTGGAGGGAGATAACATTCCAATACCCGAAAAAGAGAGCGTTGTGGAATTTGGGTTTCTGGAAGGAGACACCGCAGATCTAGATGATGTTGGATGGCGAGTTGTGAATAAGTCATATTCATACATGGTTTGTTCTGATGAGAGTATTGCGTCTGTTGTCACACTCTATGTTGAGAAAGTTAATCCGAGTCAGTAATCTTTAGAGATCTTTGGGAATCAGACCATTTTGTCCATCTCGTCGAGGAACTTCTGGAAGTCATCAGCTCCAGCCTGCTCCGCGATACTCTTGAGAGTACCAGTAGCGAGCTCGTCGTGAAGAGGAACAATGACCGTCCGCTTCTCACCCGTATTCGGGTCGATATACCGGAGTTTCACGTGGTCACCGGTCTGATCGACCTTACGGAAATTCCAGTTACCAAGCGCTCGGACGATCTCTCGACCCGAGTAGGTACCACGTGCCACTGAAAGCTTCTACTCACCGATACCAAATAAACCCTCACCTACCGGGCCAAAAACTGTCTAGATTCAGAGCCAAGGAGCTGTAGACTCTTCCTCGACGTCATCCTCCTCGGGAACGGGACGCTCCGCTAGCTCAAGCGCTTCCGCCAGGTTCACAAGAGCCTCAGACTTCGTTTTTCCCTGACTCGCAACCCCAGTGTCCTCGTCTTTGGCGACGTACCAGTCGTCGCTCTTGGTGACAACGATGGTATCACCGTCGGGGTTGCGAGATTGAACTCCCATAGTTCCCAGTTCAGTTGGTAGCTTCATAGGTTTTCCGCACGAGGAACTTGAGGAAGTTTTCCTAGAAGAGATGGTCGAGTCCCGTGAATTCCGCGTCAATTTCCTCAAGTTGCTCAAGCGGGAGAACAATTCGAACATCTTCTCCAGATTTTTCATCACGGAACGTGAGTTCCCAGATTCCATCGTTGTCGGTTGGGCCGAGAATGATACTACCTTCAGCAGGGAGGAGCTCGTCAGTCATGGTTGGGCGGCGGCTCCGTTCGTTATCTCGGACTTGTCTCGGCACTCGAAACAGCCGTGAACTTCACCGTCGCGTCCTGCGAAGACACGTTGGAAGTTGCTTGTAACGAACGCGCCACAGTTGGCACATTCGGGCATGACTAGTTCCCCGCGAGCAACCAGAGACGGGCGTTCCCTACGCGCTTGCTCTCGATAGTGCCCGCATCCTCCATCTCTCGGAGCTTCTTGTAGGCGGTCTCGTAGGAGCATCCCACAGCGTCGGCGATCTCCTGTGTGCCCGCCATGCCGTCCTCGGCTTCAATGGCGTCGGCGAAGTCTTGCGGTGGATAGGTTTCGACGTATTGGCCGTTTTCGTCGTCTCGGTCGGCGTCGGGCATGGTCGCGATATTGGTATCCATTACAGTCAAACGTAATGGTTCTAGTCACTTAGCCTTTACAGCTAGTTTGGAAAGGTAAGACTTAAGCCATTACAGATACTTTGTTATGGTAAGAGGGCGGTTCCAACGGGTCTACTACGGTGACGAAGACGACACAGACTCTCTCTACCACTCGGAAGCGAAGCGGGGTACCACCGCGTTCCACGCGTATGCGACACTCTACGCACGCGTGAGGAACAAACGCTACACGCTGGCGGTGCGCCGTCTCGAAGACGGCGACACCGCCAGCAGTGTCCTCGCTGAGTTCCTTGGTGTTCTCGACGGCCTTGACACCGAAGTCAAGGCCGTCTACCTCGATCGCGGGTTCTACGACAGCAAGTGTCTCACGTTGCTTCAAGCGCATAACTACGCCTACGTGGTCCCGATCATCCGGTGGGGTGAGGCGATTCAGCAGGAACTCTCGGAAGAGTGGAGTCGCGTCATCGAACACGATCTGACAGGGAAACTCGACGGTCACAGCTGGACCGTCGAGTTTCCCGTCTACATCGACTGTACGTACCTGAACGGGAAGTACGACGACCACGGCGTGGCGCGTCACGGCTACGCCGCTGACGCGCCGTTCATCGAGACACCACGCGATGCGCGATACTACTACAGCAAACGCTTCGGTATCGAGTCAAGCTATCGCTTATCCGAGCAAGCGATAGCGACGACAACGACGCGAGACGCAACGGTGAGGCTGCTATACGTCGTGGTGAGTCTCCTCTTGCAGAACGCGTGGCGGTATCTGCACTACGAATGCGTGGCGACGCCTCGCCGAGGCGGGCGTCGCCTCTGGTGGTGGCCGTACAAGGAGTTCGTGAATATGGTTCGGCGGGCTGCGTGGACGGCCCTCGCGGTGCGTCGGGCCGTCCCCGCGAACCGGCCGCCTGACGACCGGTTCGACCGGTAGTCACTGATTGAGCAAGCTCCCTTCACGAGTGGCAACGCTGTCGCGTCGGCGGCTGACCGCCGCCGACAGCGACAACTCCCTCTTCGATCAGCGTTGCTTGACCAGTAGCGACGACTCATCCCAACAGAACAGGTGTCTCAGGTCAGGCTAACTGGCGATGCTTTGTGAGGTACTGAGAATGGGCGTGGCGGGGTATGCGGCGGTACTGAGGAGTCATCGTAGATGGTAGCGTACTCGGCGTTGATGAACAGAAGATCGTCGAACACCGACCAACTCAAATTCTCCAAGAGCTTCCGTAGTTCTCGGTAGCACGGCGGGATCGAGCCGCGGTCTGCAAGCACATCGATATTGGTGATGATGCTTTCCATCTCCAACAGGTAGAGATGTACTGCGGGGAAGGTATTGAACCGTTGCCACGTCGTCCGCCGCCAGTACGTTTGGAGTTCGTCACGCCATTCGTCGATCCTGGAGAGCAACGTCTCCGTCGTCTTTGTGATCGAGTCCTTCTCCGATTCAACTCGCGCTTTGACAGCCTCCTGCACCTGCTTTCTCGACGCAATTGAATCGGATTGCGATTTGCTGGCCACTTCCGAGACCGGGTATTTTGAGCCGTGGAGATAGTGGTATTTCTCCTCTAGCGTCGTTTCGTCTGTCTCTGCGAACGAGTCGAGAAAGGCATCGAACTTGGAGCTATCCAATCCATGGATTTGGAGCCCATAATACGGGTGGGGGCGTGATGAGGACCGGTCGACAACCCGGAGCTGGAGGAAGTCCAGCCCCATCTCATCAAGTGCCTCATTATATCGCTCTGTGACTTCGAGCGCCGTCTTGTACTGGTTCTCGGGATCGTTCGGATAGGCATCGGGCACTTCGTGCAGTATCTTCGAGAAGAACGCGTTGACGAGATGGTTCGGGAAGTCCACATAGTGGTTCCGGACGTTGCCCTCGATCGTGAAATACTGGTTTCACTCATCCGTAGCACATTGTTGATTTCACAGCGTCGCTCGAACAGCGTGTTTGAGAGCATCTCGACCGGGTTTCCGAAACAGTTCCCGACGTAGTTGGAACGCTCTGAGATACTGCGTTAATTTGTCTTTCGAGACGCCTCAATGGGGCGAGAGCCAGCGTCGAACCTGCGACGCATGGCTCTCGCAGGTGTTGACGTGAACTTCCCCATCGGCGTATTCGCCGTCGCCGTGGACGACGTATTCGCGGTCGAATGCGTCGTCCGCTTCGAGCGGTTCGTACGCTCGAAAGCCGTCGGTATAGACCGTGAGCGACTCCTCTTTGCGGTCAGCAAGCAGGAGTCGAATCGTCGATTCGTCGGCGGCTTTCGCTGGAATCACGTACCGCTGTCCAGTCCCGCGATCATCGATTATGAACACGGGTGGCTTGTCGCCATCGTACGAACCTCGCCCGCGCGCGTTGACAGGCCACGCGAGCGCGACTCCTGGTCGCGCTCGCGGCCTTTCTTCCCGGCGTTGACGTAGACTTCGTCGATTTCGACCGGTCCGACGAGATCGAGGGAAGGCGCATCGAGCGCTCTGGCGAAGCGCTCGATGCGCCGGTGCATCGTCTTGTGTGTGACCTCGATTTCGCACTGTAGTTGGCGGAGACTCGTGTTAAACCGAAGGAACGCGTAAATCGAGAACAGCCACCGACGGAGCGCAATCTTCGAGTGAGCGAAGATCGTGCCAGTCTTGTCGTTGAATGTTCGGTCGCAATTCTTACAGAGATACCGCTGAAACTCTCTGTAGCTACCGTTTCTGACCGTTCGGTCAGAACGGCAGCGAGGACAGGTAACACCGTCACGCCAGCGAACCTGTTCCAGCAGGTCCGCTGCAACCGATTCCGACCCAAACACATCTAGCGGAATCATTCGTGTCGGGCACCGCTGACGCGGTGCCCTTGTCCTCTTCGACTCCACAGCGACCGCTCAGCAGTATCAACAATCTCCTACGCAAGAGCGAACGGTTATTTCGTTGAGAAGGGGCGGCGCGACAGTAACTGGTGCACAGTACGGCAGGTTCCACTCCTGTTCCTGCCGATATTTCGACGCGCGCCGATATCCTGCCGTTGCAGCCTCTAAAGAACTACGGCTCCAACAGCATCAAACACCGTAGTACGGTACTCGAAAGTAAAAATCATGCCTTCACCCTATCACTGTTGGGAGACGAGGTTATGGTGTGCCTTTAATCGAAACGTTCAGTGCCGTCGACGCGGGATGGCTGGTGTTCCTCTCTCCAGAACTTGCGAGTCGCGCACAGTTTGGCTGGACGATTACTGTTCACATCCTCTTCGCCGCGCTGTCGGTCGGGCTGGCACCGTTCATTATCTATTTCACTTGGAAAGACGCCAGGACCGACGACGAGCGGTTCAGTCGGCTGCGCTCTTTCTGGGTGACGGTTTTCGCGGTCGGCTTCGTAATGGGTACGGTGACGGGCATCCCGATGAGCTTCCAGTTCGGGACGAACTTCCCACGGTTCGCGGAGGTCGCAGGCGAATTAATTGGCGGGCCACTGGTCTTCGAGGCGAAGATGGCGTTTTTCCTCGAAGCCGTCTTTCTCGGCGTCTTGCTCTTCGGGCGTGAGCGGGTCAGCGATCGCACGTACGTCCTCTCGTCGGTGCTGGTTGGAGTCGGTGCATGGCTGTCAGCATTTTGGATTCTGGTAGTCAACGCCTGGATGCAGATGCCCCAAGGCTACGAATTAGTAACCCGCGGCGGGATGGAAGTTGCCAGTCTGACCGACCCAGTGGCTGCCTTTCTCACGCCGCGACTCCCGTGGATGTACGTCCACATGGTCAACGCCTCTGTCATCTCGGTCGCGTTACTGGTCGGTGGCGTCTCAGCGTACCTGGTCTGGAAGACCCACGACTCGCCGGCCTGGCAGGCATCTCTGAAGATCGCCGTCCTCCTACTGTTAGTGACAGCACCACTACAGGCCGTCCACGGTGACGCCTACGGTCGCCACGTTGCAGACACCCAGCCCCAGAAGTTCGCCGCTATGGAGGCCCACTACGAGACCGGACAGGCTGACCTCCACTTGATCGCGTTCCCGAAAGACCCCAGTGCGCTGACTGACCCGCACGCAGAGAATCTCTATACCGTCAGTCTCCCTGGCCTCGGCTCCTACCTCGCCACCGGCGGTGACCCCGATGCAGAGGTACTCGGATTGAACGAGTACGAGCACAACCCACCGGTGGCAATAGTGTTCTGGTCGTTCCGCTTTATGATCGGACTCGGCTTCCTCTTCATCGGCCTCGCACTGTGGGGTGGATACCTCACGTACAGAGACAAGCTCGCCGACAGCGACCGATTCCTGAAGGCGATGATGGCCGCGACGCCACTGGGATATGCCGCCTTGCTCACCGGTTGGTACGTCACAGAAATCGGTCGCCAACCGTGGGTCATCCAGAGCGTCCTAAAGACCAAGGACGCAGTCTCGCAGTCGCTGACCGCTACGGAAGCGCTGGCGACGCTGGCAGCGTTTATTGTCGTGTACGTCGGGCTAATCGCCGTCGCCCTTCTCGTTTTACGGTGGCTCGTGAGAGAGGAGTTGCGGGATCTCGAAAGACTTGACCCATCGAAGGAAACCGGACACGGACGCATTCCGTGGGTGGGTGGCGATGGCTGAGTTGCTCTCTGCGGAGCGGTACCTCCTTGACACGCTCCCGGAGGTGTGGTTTGGTGTCGTTATGTTCACCTTGGCGATGTACGTCGTCCTGGATGGATTTGACTTCGGTATCGGTATGTTGTACGCTACTCGGAGCGACGAAGCCGACCGGGAGACACTCCTATCGGCGTTCGGGCCAGTCTGGGACGCCAACGAGGTGTGGCTGGTCGCCTTCGGGACAACGTTGTTGGCCGCGTTCCCGCGTGTGTACTCCCGGTTGCTTGCTGACAACTACTTGCTCGTTATTGGGTTCGTTCTCGCGTTACTGTTCCGGGGCATCGGACCGGAACTGCGCGAGCAACGCGAGAACGACCAGTGGCAACGGGCGTGTGACGCTTCGTTCGTCGGTGGCAGCACGCTCGCACCACTGCTGTTCGGCGTTCTCGCCGGACGCTGGGTCTTTGACGTTCCGACGGTGTCGGCGCCGGCGCTCCTGACGGGCGTCGGACTGGTTGCAGTGTCGGTCGTCACAGGCGCGGCCTTCGTCTCGGCAAAAGCTGGTCCCTCCCTCGCTGCCGATTTGCGGAAGTACGGTATCGTGGGAACGTTGTTCTATCTCGGTGGTGTGGTCGTCCTCCTGACGACTGTCGTCCTGACAAACGCTGGCGGCACAGCTGACGCCGTTGTCTCCGTACCGGTTGCCGCGGTGGTCGTCCTCTCCGTGTTCGCGGGACTGGCCGGAATTGGCTTCGCCCGCCGCGAGCAGTATCAGCGATGGCTCGCGAGTGCACTTTGCCTTCCCACGTTGTTGAGTCTCCTCGTTGCGTTCCTGCTGTACCCGATCATCTACCCTGCGACCGGACTGACCGTCCGAGAGACTGTCGTCTCACCCCTCGCGCTCAATCTTGTCACCGTTATGGGACTACCGGTGTTACTGCTCGTGCTCTGGTACTTCAAGTTCCTCTATGGTGTCTTCAGCGGGCCCGTTGTCGATGAATCCTACGGGTCATAATCAAACTGAAACTCCTCCTCGATAGAAAAGCTAGACACATACCTCGGGGATCGACCCGGCGGCAGTTCTCGGAGTTGCCTACTGGAGCCTGTCATAGAATCCATCTCATAGTTTCAGTCCGCCGAGGGCGTGGATTACGTCATTGAGCGTACGTTCCGGTGGTCGCCCGTCTCTGAACACCGCCGGGCCGTCGCAGTTCTCGCTTCGGCTACTGCTTGTGGAGTCGCCACCGCTGGAGCAGGAGGCTCACGCCGTCCTCGCCGACGCGGAACTCGGCGGGCACGCGCTTGCCGGTCTCGGTGACCACGTAGTAGCGGTGGTCGTCGGGGTCCAGCGTCTCTGGGACGACCCGGTACTCGCCCGACCAGCCGGGGTCGTCGAACTCGATTCGCAGGCCTGCGCTGTCGCGCTCGACCGTGGCGGTCCGGACCTCGCGGTGGGAGGCGTACTCGCCGACCAGCGGGTCGGCCTTCCGCTCGAAGGCGTAGGTGGGCACGACCTCGTGGGGCGCTGCACCCTGCACGAGCGCGAGGACGGCCTTGCCGACTGCGGAGGGGTGTCTGTCGGGTGCAGTGTTGCACGCGGTCACGACCCCGACGTTCGCGTCTTCGAGGTAGCCGAACCACGCGGTCGTCGTGCCCATCATGCCGCCGTGGCCCACCAGCGTGTCGTCCAGAAAGTCGACCGACGAGAGGCCGTAGCCGTACCCCTGTGGGCGACCGTCGAGGTAGTCGTTGCGGGTCGCGTGGCGCTCGGTCATCCGCGCGACCGACTCGGGCGCGAGGAGGCGTTCGCCCTCGAACGCGCCGCGCTCGCTCGCGTCGCTCTCGCCCGCGCCGTCGAGGTAGAGTCGGAGGTAGTTCGCCATCTCCGCGACCGAACTCACCATCCCGCCGGGCGCGTAGAGGCGCTCGTCGAACGCCAGCTCGGCCTCGACCGCGTCGACTGCGTCGTCGCTTTCGTCGGCGTTGTCGACGGCCTCGCGGTTGTACGCCGTCATGCGGTCGGCGGCGGACTCGAAGGCCTCCCGCGAGAAACACGACCGATCCATCCCGAGCGGGTCGTGAATCTCGCGTCGGACGTACTCGGCGTACGACTGGCCGGTGACCTCCTCGATTACCTTCCCGAGCAGCGTGTAGCCGGTGTTGTAGTAGAAGAAGTGGTCCTCACCGACCAGTCGCTCGTCGACCGACGACTCGACGTGTCGCCGGAAGTCGCCGTCGCCGGTCATCGGGAGGTCCGGATCGCGGTCGCCACGGTCGGTGAGTCGGGTGATGAGCGCCGAGAGGTTGCCGTCGCTTGGCATCCCCGAGGAGTGACACAGCAGGTCGTGGAGCGTCACGGGGTCGCCCGGCGCGTCCGCGAGGTGGGGCAGGTAGTCGGCGACCGGGTCTTCGACCGACACGTCGCCCGCCTCCGCGAGTTGTAGCAGGGCGACGGCGGTCACCGACTTGGTGCAGGAGCCGATGCCGTAGAGGGTGTCGGGGGTCGCGGGCGCGTTCGCCGCGCGGTCGCGCGCCCCGAACCCCTCGGCGTACGCGAGGCCGTCGGCGTCGACCACGGCGACGCTCGCGCCGGGGACGCCGTCCTCGCGGACCCACTCGCTCACGGCGGTCTCGATTTCGCGGCGCTGCTCGGAGGAGACGAGGTCTGCCATGCGTTCGCGTGTGTCCGGACCGCTGATAAACGTCCGGCTTCTGGAGGGGAAGTGTTCAGAGACGAGCGAGCGACGGCTACTCGCGCTCGTTGGCACAATCCACGCCCTCAGTGTCTGCGCGAGCATCGCTCGCGCAGGCTCAGCGGACGCGGGTTGTCCGCTGGCGGACTGAAAGGGCGAGGCGCGCCGAGGGCTTTCGAGGCGACGTTTGCGGTTTTGCTGTTGTCGCAGAGTGCGCCGAGGGCGTTCGAGGCTGTAACTGCTGTCCTGCTATCTCAGAGCGGCACCCACGGCGTCGTCACATCCGGCTCGCGGAGGTGCCACCGCTCCTCGGCGTGGCCGCCCGCGACCGTCCGGAGTTCCACCACCGCATCGAACTCGTCGGCGAGTCGCTGACACCGGTCGCTGTCGTACGCGTCCGGAAGGACGTAGTGGGCCATCCCGTCGTGTTCGCAGACCCTGTCGCAGACCAGACGGAGGAATCGCCGGACCACGTCGAACTCGTAATGGGCGAGCAGCGGCGCGAGCGAGTCGACCGCGACCCGAAGCTCCAATGGGTGGCGGCTCCGCGCGCCGAAGTCGGCGACGGCCTCGCAGAGTTGCGTCCGAAGCCCGGCGAGGTTCGCGTCGCCGACCGTCACCTCCGGGAGCGTCGCCTCCGAGCCGTCCGTGGCGTCGGCTATCGGTTGAGGCGGGACCGCGTGGTTGAGGACGCGCGTGGTCTCGGCCGGCGGACGGGGCGCGACCGAGGCGGCTGGAAGTCGGTCGTAGATGCTCTCGGGGTCGGCGTCGGTGAGCGCGAACACCCGCCACCGCCGGATATCGTGTCACTCAACATGGCCTCGCTCGCTCGCGTGAACACTTCTCGGGGCGGGTCGCCGGCGAGGAGGAGGTTACAGCCCTCGCTCTTGAGCGTCCGTAGGTGGGACCGGAAGTAGGCCAACGCGCCACCTCGGTCGCCTCCCGAGACGGGCGCGGTTCTAATACTCTCCCCAGTCATTTAAATTGTTATTACGAAAGATATATTACAAATCTTCTCTGCGCGGTCTCGAACCGTCCGTGTCCGTTCGCTTCGCTCCACGGCCCGTTCGACGCCGCTTTCTCGGTAGAAAGCCCGGTTATCGTCGGATTCGGTCGTCTGGTAGAGTTTCGGGGTCCGGAGAGCGCTGGAACCCGTAACATACTCACTGTTCGAGTGTGTCCGTCCAACCAGTCATGTTCCCGATCGTCGCCGACTGGGTAAGTGGGACCCAAGCGTCGATGCTGGTCGCCGTTCTCGTTCTCGCAACGCTCGGGACCGCGACGCTGTTCCTGACCGGACTGGTCGGCTACCGTCGGCGGCGGACGAGAGTCTATCTGCTGGTGACGATTGCGCTCGGCGTACTCGTCTGTCGGTCGCTCGTCGGGTTCGGAACGCTTCTGGGATTCGTTCCGATGCCGGTCCATCATCTCGTCGAACACGGATCGGACTTCACGGTCGCCACGCTGGTCCTGTACGCGCTGTATCGCAGCGGACCGCCCTCGCGGCCGGGGTGAGAACGCAGTTCTCAGCGACTGGGAACCGGCGAGCGTCTTTACCCCGACGACGGTCAACCCACGATATCATGAGCGACGTGAGACGGACGGTCCAGGGACACATCGAATCCCATCCGGGCGTCCACTTCAACGAACTCGTCCGCGACCTCGACATCGCCACCGGGCAAGCGCAGTACCACCTCCGTCGCCTCCGTCGAGCGGGATGTCTCGACGTCGTTGAGCTTCGCGACCGAACTCACTACTTCCCGCAGGGGTACGACTCGTGGGAGCAACGAACTATCGCCCTTCTCCGGCGCGAAACCGCTCGGGGAATCATCATCGTCGCGCTCGAAGACCCGGAACCCTCGGCCGCCGAACTGGCGGGGGAACTCGACGTGGCGCGGAGCACGATATCGTGGCACGTTTCGACGCTCGCTGAGGCCGACGTCGCGGAGAAGTGTTACGACCGACACGGCCGGAGCCACGTCAAACTGACGCGACCCGAGGAGACCCGATGCCTGCTCGACGAGGTCGCGCCCTCGCTCTCGGACCGCCTCGTCGACCGCTTCACGCGCCTCATCGACGACACGTTCGGCGAGTCAGCAACCCGCCGCTGAAGCCCTGTCTCTTACCCATAAGTCTCAGGAGTGCATTTCGTATCCCTCCGCCCAGGTCTAAAGCATCCGTCTTTAGCTAAGAAGCAGATCGCAAGAATGCGACGGGGTACAGTTAACAGTCGATTTACCGAACCCCGAGGGCGATTTCGACGTCTTGATCGCTCTTTCTCTGGGTCTGCGATTTACCAGAACAGAGTTCACTTGACTCTTCCGGCTTAGCTAAAGACGAATGAGGTCTGAAGTTTCTTGAGGCCTTTCCACATCGTCTCCCAGCCGGGCGGTGGATCGGAACTTCGGTCAAGGTAGCCACCGATCTTCGCAACCGCAATTGCGTACGCTTGAGCCCCGTTGTCGGTCAATTTTGGAAATTTTGTTTCCAGAATTGACCGTTCAGTCTCACTCAGAAGGACATCAGGTGAGTAGTGTGCGTCTCCCCGAGCAAGTTCCCGCAACTCCAGCACCTTCCACGCAATCACCGAGTAGACACTCAACAAGACCTCCATACGCTCCCACGTTTCCAGCCGCCGTTCCTCAATCCGGCATCCAGTCTTCAGCACCTTGTGCCAGTCTTCGATCGTCCATCGAGCGCGGTAAGACTCTATCACACTCAGCGAATCACTGAACTCAGCGACCGATTCAGTGGTGAGTAACACCCACTGAATCGGGTCGTCTTGTTCTCCACGTTCGTCGATCCGTACGACGTTTACCTCGACGGGCTCGGTGTGAGTTGGATCGTTCTGCGGTGGAAGCAGCTCACACGAGCCGGCTGTGACGATGAGCTCAGCCTCTCTAGCTTCTCTTCCACTTCCTCGTTCGATCTCTATCGACGTGCGACCTTGTTCGGGGAGCTCTTCACTCCAGTCAATCAGACGCCCGTCCGTTCCGGACGGCGTCTGAATACAGCGATTCTGATTCGCACGGACGACGAATCCAGCGTCCAAGTTGTCTGTAACTTCGCGGTAGAAGTCAAATGCGTCAGCTCCTCGGTCATGGATGAATATCGGACGAACCTCTTCGGCAAGCCACCGGCTGGCTTGCCGATCTCCTCGAATCCACTTTTCCTGTTCACTCTCTAATTCGATTGGCTTGCTCTTGCCATTTGCATCGTGCTTGGTGCTAGCTTGTTGGTCCTCGATCAGCGACTGCTGATCGATGACCCCGGTCATGTGGTGGGTCTGTGGATCAAGCCCAATCGTTGTGTGAACTTTGACACCTTCCAAATCCGTCTTGGAGTTGCCAATATCACCGAGTCCCTCCTTGGATGGATGTCGCGGAAAGACGAGTTCAGTGGTGTCAGAGATGATCAAGAGTTCGTTTTGTCCTGGACTCGTGATCGCTGAGCTCGTTTGTGTGCACCGAGAATCTCGTTGGGATCCACACGCTCGTTATCGCAAAATCGATACGTAGCCTTTGCGGAAGCCCAGTCTTCGCACGCGTTTGGGATCGACTCGGCAGGTGCCCTGCCGAGCCGATCTCCGACCTGCATTAATCGCTCAGTGAGCCGCTCGTCACCGAACTCAGCAGACTGGATCTCCTTTCGAACCTTACCAGAAACATCGGCCTGACACAATTCCGCCCCGTCTAGATCAGTCCGGCAGCTTCGTGAACCGCTCTGCACCTTGGTCTCTTTGTCGACGAGCTACAGCGATAGGATTTGTGGGTAAGAGACAGCGCTTTAGCGGTGGGCTTGTCGGTGGACTCCCGTCACTCCAACAGCTGTCCCCGGTACTGCTCGGCCACGTCGCGGTCGAACGCGGACCATTCGACTATGTCTTCCTCCGAGAGGTGCTCGACTTCTTCGACGTAAGCGACGGCGTCTTCGCGGGCGGCGAACGGTGCCGGGTTCAGCTTCATCGGATCGTCGACGCGGTCGGAGTCGGTTTCGAGCGCGTAGTGTGCGCTCGTTCCGTGGACCAGCTCGCGGCTGTCGAAGTCCCTGACCCAGAGCCCCTCGACGTCCGCGTCCGTATCCGCGAACTGCTCGGTGACTGCGTCGTAGGTCACCGCACAGCCCGCCGTACAGAAGAACGCTCGAGTGTCGTCTTCGTGGACCGCTTGGGCGTTCCACTCGGGGAAGTTGGCGACTGTCATCCCACAGACCGCACACTCGGCGTCCTCGGGGACGTCGACGGGCGACCTCGCGTCGCTGTCGTCGTCGGCCTCGTGTGGGAGGTAACTCACGCAGTAGCCGTTCGGCTCGACGGTTCCCTCGACGATAGTACAGGCACCGACCCCGTCGCCGTTCTTGTCCGGGACGTAGAACGCACAGCGCGAACACGTCTGCCCGGCTTTCGGTTCGGACTGGTAGTTCACGTCACTCTTGGCCGAGAGCGCGTCGGGGTCACGCTGCTCGCCGTTCAGACCCGTCGCGGTTCGGTACTGGTCGGGGACGGCGTCGCTCGCCGTCGTGGTCGGTTCCTCGCCGTCGCCGTCGCCGCCGAGACAGCCCGCCACGGCGGTGGCGGAACTGGCTCCGAGCAGCGTGAGCAGTCGTCGTCGATTCACGGTGGCGTTTCGAAGGTCCATGTTGAGCCGTCGTCGGGCGGCGATAATAGGCAGTCTGGTGCAGCTGTCGGAAGTTTTCGAGAGGTGCACCAGATTGCTTACTTTCCCGAGTTCACAAGCATCGACCGATGGATCGACGAACCTACCTCGCGGCTGGACTCGCCGCTGTCACGGCGAGCGCCGGCTGTCTCACCACGGTCTTCGGAGACGACGGGAGCGCGAGCGAGACGGTCCTCGACCCGCCGGACGACCGGCAGTACGACAGCGGCGAGCTCCCGTACCCCGCCCACGGGGAGCCGCTGCCGGCGTTCAGCGTGCCGGACCCGCTGGCCGGCGAGGTGGTCGACAGCGACGCCGTCGAGACGACGCTGGTCGTGACCGCCTTCTTCGCCACCTGTCCCGTCGAGTGCGTGCGCCTCATCGGGCAGTTGGCGGGCGTCCAGCACGGGACCGTCGACCGGAACATCGACGACGAGGTGACGTTTCTGGCGATCACGTTCGACCCCGAACGCGACGATGCCGAGACGCTCCGGAACTACGGCCAGCGGATGAACATCGACATGGAGGCAGGGAACTGGCGATTCTTGCGCCCGGAGTCGGCGGACCGCGCGAAGGAGGTCGTCGCCGACAAACTCGGCATCAACTTCGACCGCATCGGCGCCGGCGAGTCCGAGCGGCTCCCGGGGTACGACTTCCGCCACCTCTCGCTGACGTTCCTCCGGAACTCGGACGGCGTCGTCGAACGCGCGTATCGGACCGACCAACCGGACCACGAACGCGTCCTCTCGGACGTCGAGACGGTCGTCGAAGCGACCAGTTGACCGATGACCTCATGCACACCAGCCAACCCTCTCCTCGGAACCGAGACGCTCGGCCTCCCGATACTGGCGCTCGTGGGACTGCTCGGGGGCGCACACTGCATCGGGATGTGTGGGCCGCTGGTCGCGACCTACGCCGCCAGAATGGACCAAGGGGCCCGCGACGACGCGCTCACGCCCCGGGCGGTCCGCCAGCACGCGCTGTTCAACCTCGGACGGACGGCCAGTTACACTCTGCTCGGCGGGCTGTTCGGTCTCGCGGGCGAACTCGTCTTCGTCGGCCTCCGGGACGTGACCCTCGTAGCGACCGAGATTCACGCCGTGACCGGCGTCGGCGCGGGGGTCGCCGTCGCCGCCGTCGGGGTCACCTACCTCACCGGCGAGGGCGCGCGCCACGTCCCGATACCGGGCGTCGAGCGGGTCGCGGCCACGGTCCGGGGCGTCCTGCTCCCGCGCGTCGACGCGTGGGTCGGCGACCACCGCATCGCCGGACTGGGCGCGGTCCACGGCCTCCTGCCGTGTCCGCTCCTGTACCCGGCGTATCTGTACGCCTTCGCTCAGGGTTCCGCGCTCGGGGGTGCGACCGCGCTCGCGGCGCTCGGGGCCGGGACCGTCCCCGCCGTCTTCCTGACGGGGACGCTGTTCGACGGGCTCGGCGTCGGCGAGCGCCGACGACTCCATCGCGGGCTCGGACTCGCGTTCGTCGCGCTCGGGTACGTCCCGATTCAGCACGGGTTGGCGGCGCTGGGCGTCGGGCTCCCGGCCGTCCCGCTGCCCAGCTTCCAGCCGTGGTGAACGGCCCGCCTCGACGGGCGACCGCCGGAGGTGACCCACGTGCGCCGACGTGAACTGCTCGCGTCGGCCGCCACCGCGACGACGATGACGGTCGCTGGCTGCAACCGCCTCGGCGAATCGCTCGCGCGAGACGACGAGGGCGAAACGGAGCCGGTGGCCGACGGGCCGGGGCCGGTGACCATCGAGACCGTCGACGCCCCCGGCAGCGAGGCGGGCCGGACAACCGTCCCGCAACCGGGCGGCGTGACGTTCGTCGAGTTCTTCGCCACGACCTGTGACATCTGCGCGTCCCAGATGTCGGTCGTCGGCGAGGCCCACGAGCGAGTCGCCGACGACGTTCAGTTCCTCTCGGTCACGAGCGAGCCGGTCGGGCTGACCGTCTCGACCGACGAGGTGGCCGCGTGGTGGGACGACCACGGCGGGGCGTGGACCGTCGCCACCGACGACGGGACGGCACTGGCCCGAGCGTACGACGCGACGAGCGTCCCGACCGCCGTCGTCGTCGCGCCCGACGGCACCGAAACGTGGTCACACGCGGGGCGGACGACCGCCTCGACCATCGTCGAGGAGATACGGGCCGCGAGCGGCGGTGAGTCGGCGTGAGCGGTCCCGTCTGGGGCCACCTCGCGTTCGCGGCGGGCGCCGGCGTGGTGACGTTCCTGTCGCCCTGTGCGCTCCCGCTGGTTCCGGGATACGTCGGCTACTACGTCGGCGTAGTCGGTGACGACCGGCGGGCTGCCGGCGTCGTCGCACGCGGTCTCGCGGCCGGGGCCGGCGTCGTCGTGACGCTGGGCGCGCTCGCGGGGCTGGCGGTGCTCGTCGGTCGTCCGGTCTCCCGGCTCCCCCCGGTCGTCGAACCGCTCGTCGGGGTTGCGTTGGTGGTGTTGGGCGTCGGGCTGCTGACGGCGCGCGGCCCGTCGCTGACCGTCCAGTTGCCTGCTCGCCGGGCAGACACGCCCGGATTCGTGCTGTTCGGAGCCGGCTACGCGGGCGCGTCGGCGGGCTGTGTCCTACCGGTGTTTCTGGCGGTCGTCGTCGAGGCGGTCGCGCTCTCGGCCCCGGCGGCGGTCGCCGTGGTTGCGGCGTACGCCGCCGCCGTTGCGCTGCCGCTGCTGGCGGTGACCCTCGCGGTGGGCTTCGGGCTCGATGTCGCGGCGGGGCGACTCGCCGACCTCGGCGGCCGACTCGAACGAGCTGGCGGCGCGGTCGTTGCCCTCGCGGGCGTGGGACAAATCGTGGTCGCGGTCGCACCGAACGCCGTGCCCTCGCTCCCAATATGACTCGACGTCAGTCCACAGCCGACGCGTTCGAGACGCGCCGTCGACCCCACCGGGCGCGTGGCGTGGTGGCCTCGCGCGAGGCGTCGGCGTCCGTTCCGCGAGACGGACGCCCGGACCCGGCGGCGACACCAGCGCTGCCGCCACGGAGGGCGGGTCGATGAGGGCCGTGACGTACGCCGGCGCGGCGGTCCTGCTCGCGGTGCTCCTCGCGGCCAGCGGTCTCGCGGTCGACCCGGCCGACGGCGGTGAGCTCTCGCCCGTCCCGTTCGATCAGACGCTCGCGACCGGTCTCACCGGCGTTGACGTCGAGCGCGCCGAGGCGGCGGGCCACGTCGTCCCGCGAGGACAGGTCTTCTACTCCCAGTACGAGTACGTCGTCGGCTTCTACGGGACCGACTCGCTCGTCACGGGTGCGTCCGGGTCCCGCCCCACGGCCCAGTTCGGCCGCCCACTCGCCGCGTTCGTCACCGACCTCTCCGGGACCGACCCGCGACTGACCGACGAGAGGTACGTGACGCTCCCGGACGGGCGGTCGCCCGGCTGGACGCGCGCCCGGCAGGCGTGGTTCGTCGTCGGGACGCCCGCGCGAACGCCCGCTGGCCCGGCCACGCTCCCGTTCGGTAACCGGTCGACTGCGCGGGCGTTCGCCGACGAACACGGCGGTACGGTCCTCGACTGGGGCGAGCTCACCGCTCGTCACGGCGACGACAGGTCTTCGGGCGACCCCGAGCCGCCGGCTGCCGAGCGTCACCGGTGGGCCGACGAGACCGTCGACCGGGCGCGGGTGCTGGGCGACCGACCGGTCTCGATGGTCGTCGGGACCGATCGGCAGGCGATCGCGGCGGCTGCCGATCGTCTCGCCCGCTCGCAATCGGCCTCGACGGTGGTGGTGGGCAAGGACGTCCCGACGCTCGCCGCAGCGGTCGACCGCGCACGGGCCAACACCACCGTCGAACTGCTTCCGGGCCGGTACGACGCGAACCTCACGGTCGAGAAGCCGGTCACGATACGCGGCGCGGGAGCCGAGACCGTCCTCGACGGCGGCGGAAACGGTTCGGTGGTCGCCGTCCGGTCGCCCGAGGTCGCGCTCGCGGACCTCCGAATCGTCGGCGTCGGGGCGAGCAACGGCGGGACCCCCGAGTCCGGCGACGGGTCGACGTGGGACCGCCGCATCAGGCTCACCTACGGGTACGGCGACGCGGCCGTCCGGCTCCGTTCGTCTCCTCGGTCGCTCGTCGAGAACGTCAGCATCGACACGCCCTCGAACGGCATCGTGGCGCTCGACAGCGACGACACCGTCGTCCGGTCGGTCGAGGTGAACGGCACCGCTGGCCGGGAGGGGTTCATGAGCGTCCTGCCGATGTACTCGCGGACGGTCGTCGAGGACTCCCGGTTCGACGGGGGACGCGACGCCGTCTACACCCACTACGCCGACGGGACGGTCGTCCGCGACAACCGCATCGAGAACGTCCGGTACGGGTTTCACGATATGCACACGAGCGAAGCGCTCGTGGCCAACAACACGATTCGCGCCACGAACACCGGCGTCTTCGTGATGACTCGCCCGACCGCGAACCTCCTGACCGGCAACGACGTCCAGAACAGCACCGTCGGCATCAGCGTCGCTGGCTCAGCCTCCTACGTGACCGACAACGTCCTCGCGAACAACGAGGTCGGACTGTCGGTCGGGACCACTCGCTCCGTCTATCGCCACAACACAGTCGTCGACAACGACGTCGGGGTCCGCTCGACGACGCTGCTTCCCACCAACGACGTCTCTCGCAACGACATCGTGGCCAACGACCGGCCCGTCTCGCCCGGTCTGGCGACCCTCGAATCGTGGGCTGTCGACGGGCGAGGCAACTACTGGGGCGTGATTCCCGGCACGGACCGCGACGGCGACGGCGTCGTCGACCGGCGGTACCGGCCCACGGACGTCGTCGACCGGAGCGCCCAGAACTCCCGACCGGCCTACGCCCTCTCTCGGTCGCCTATCTCGCAGGCGCTCGGGCGGTTCCGAGGGTCCGTTCCCGGACTGCGCGGACCGAGTATCGTCGACCCTGACCCGCTCGCCGATCCGGTTCGACCCGAACGGTTAGCGGCGAACAACGTGACTACACCATGAAACTACACCACACTACTCGAACCGACGGACCGACCGACGACCGTACCGTCGTCGAGGTCGAGCAGGTGAGCCACTCGTTCGACGGCCTCGACGTGCTCGGCGACGTCACTTTCAGCATCGAGGCCGGCACCGTCGTCTGCATCGTCGGGCCGAACGGAAGCGGGAAGACCACGCTGCTCCGACTCGTCGCCGGCCTGCTCGACCCCGACGACGGAACCGTCTCGGTCGCCGGGGGGACCGACCGCCGCGTGGGTTATCTCGCCCAACAACCCGCGTTCCGGAGACAGTTTACGGTTCGGGAGACGGTCGATTTCTACGGGGCGCTCGTTGAGACGTCGCCGGACGTGGACGCCATCCTCGAACGCGTGGGACTGTCGGCGGTCGCCGACCGCCGGGTCGACGCGCTCTCGGGCGGGATGCGCCGCCTGCTCGGCATCGCCCAGACGATGGTCGGTGACCCGTCGGTGTTCGTCCTCGACGAACCGTCGAGCGGTCTCGCCCCGACGATGCGACGACACATACGGAACGTGATGGACGATCTCACTGCGGCCGGTGGTACAGTGCTCCTCTCGACGCACGACTTGCGCACGGTCGAGCGCGCGGCCGACACCGTACTGTTGCTCGACCACGGGGAGTTGGTCGCGGCTGGCCGGCCCGAGGAGTTGCTGGCCGAGGCCGACGCCCAGAGACTCGAAACGGCTGTCGAGACGCTCGGCCCCGACGCGGGGGCAGCCAGCGTCGCGTCCGGACTCCGTGGCGGTGAGCAGCCGTGACCGGGAGCCGATACGTGTTGGACGTCGCCCAGCGGGAGTTTCTGACCGTCCTTCGGACCCGCGCGCTGTTGGCGGTCGCGGTCGGCTACGTCCTACTGGTCGGCGGAGCCGCGTGGCTCGCCGGCACCGGGTCGTACCTGGCGCTCGTGTTGGACCTGCTCACGCCGGTGGAGCTACTGGTCCCGGTGCTGGCGTTCGCCGTGGGCTATCGCGCGCTGCTTGCCGACCGCGAGAGCGGCGAATTGCAGACAATTCGAACGTGTCCGGTCTCGGGCCACTGGTACGTCTTCGGCGTGTATCTCGGCCGTGCGGTAGTCGTCGTCGGCGTGGTCGTGGTCGGTCACGCCGTCGCCGGCGCGGCTGTTCCGATGGCTGGCGAGTCGACGCTCTCGGTCGTCGCCTCTCACGCTACAGTCGACTCGCCCGCGCTGTATCTGCGCTACGTTCTGGTGACCGCGCTGTTCGCGCTGGTCGCGCTCTCGTTGGCTCTGCTCGTCTCCGCGACGGCACGTTCGTCCCGCGCCGGACTCGCGCTGGCGACCGGTGCGGTGGTCGCGCTCGTCGCCGGTCTCGACGGGGCGCTGCTCGGCTCGCTCACCGCCGGCGTGGTCCCGCCGGACGCCGCGACGGCCCTGCTCGGACTCAGCCCGAACACCGCGTACCGGAGCCTCGTCTTCGAACTCAGCGTCGCGCCGACCGGCGTGACCGTCCCAGAGGGCCACTCCGCGATTCTCGGCGGGGTCGCGCTCATCACGTGGCTGGTCGCAGCGCTCGGGTTCGCCTCGGTACTGGCGTGGCGCTGACGCCGGACAACGTCTCGCCGAAAGCGGTCGCGGCTACCGAAGTGATTGGGCTTTTTCTCCGTCCAGCACCAACTGACACGCGTATGGCTCCAGCGAGTTCACGACGGACGCCGACTGGAACGCCCTGTACCTCGACGGTGAGTGGGTCGAGCGAGGCGACCGCGACGAGATAGCGGTCGAGAACCCCGCGACGCGCGAGCAGGTCGCCACGGTCCCGGCGGGCACCGAGGCCGACGTCGACCGCGCGTACGAGGCCGCCGCCGCCCAGTCCGAGTGGGCCGACACCCCGGCCGACGAGCGCGCCGCAGTCGTACAGGACGCCGTCGACCTGCTCGACGAGCGCCGCGACGAGATTCTAGAATCGCTCGCGGTCGAGTCGGGCAGCGCCAACCCGAAGGCGTTCGCCGAGTGGCAGACCGCCCAACGGATGTGCTACCACGCCGCCGACCTCGCCGGAGAGCTCGGGTCGGAAACCTCGGACTCGATGATCCCTGGCAAGGAGAACGAGGTCGAGCGCGTCCCCGGGGGCATCGTCGGGGTCATCTCGCCGTGGAACTCCCCCTTCAACCTCTCGATGCGGGCGGTCGCGCCCGCGCTGGCGACGGCTCGATCGACCCGGACCAGCCAGTCCGAGGATTGCTGGACGTGGCAGAGGACGGATTTCGAGAACTCGTAGGCGAACACGAAATGGTATCGTCTGTTCGGCGATGCAACCACCAGTGGTCAGGGGCGCTCTCGCTGTTGCTCTCAGAACTCATCGGTTACCCGGGACGGATGTGTCGTCCCGCACCCCTTGCGGGACGAACAACAACAACGCTCATGTCGTCGCGACTTCGTCCCCACCGTCGGCAACGTATATAGTCATAGCAAGATACTGTCCAATTACATTCGGATGGCTGTACTGGACGACCTCTCGGGATTCGAGTTCGAGGACTTGATGGAGGACGTCTTCCGGAACCTCGGCTACGAAAACGTCCGCCAGGCCGAGCGGACGGCCGACGAGGGGCGCGACGTCATCATGGAGGAGGTCGTCGATGGCACGCGACGGGCGATCATCGTCGAGTGTAAGCACACTGGTTCGGTCGGCCGGCCGGTTGTCCAGAAGCTGCACTCGGCCATCGCGACGTTCGACTTCGACGGCCCGAAGCGAGGGATGGTTGCCACCACAGGTCGATTTACGAACCCTGCCGAGGAGTACGCTGACCGGCTCCAGCGGAACGACGATCCCTATCCCATCGAGTTGCTCGACGGCGAGGACCTTCGGGAGATCGCCGACGAAATCGGTCTCGATCTCTACAACGGGCGCATCGAGATCCTCTGTGACGAGACGCTCCGACCGTACGATCCGGCGGCGGATGTCGACGCACCTGTCCAGGAGGCGTTCCGCGACATCGAGAACATCGAGGCCGCCGACCTCCTAGACCCACACTCATCGGTGACGTTCCGGCCGGTGGTCGCGGTCACCGCGGACACGAACGCCGTCTTCGAGACGTCGGTGGGCGTCATCCACCAGATCAACGACCGGACCCGATTCGTCGCCCACGCCGAACGCGGGCAGCCGCAGATCGTCGATGAGGACGTCGGGACGCTGGTCACCGAGAATCTCCACGCGACGGTCGACCTCGATGCCGAGCAGTTCGGAGAGGTGTTCGACGACGTCGAGGAGCGGCGGTTCGGGCAGACGCAAACGGAGTACAAGGAGTGGGCCGTCGAGCGACTCCAGCAGCATCACACGACGACGGTCACCTACACCGGCGACAACAACGTCACGTACAACAAGACCTGTGAGCCGAACCGCTCGGACATCTCTGTCCAGTCGATCGAACCAGTGTACCTCCCGGAAGTTCGGCACACTACCGACGTCCAGGAGTACACCTACCCCTACGAGTACTACGCGGCAGGCCCGTCACGAGTGACCGCCGAGGACGGCATCCATCAGTGCGTCCACTGTGACACGAGCGGCGGCGACGAGACGTACACCTACTGTCCGAACTGCGGGGCGATTGCCTGCGACAGCCACAGCAAGACCGAACGGCTCGAAGGTGAGCCGGTCTGTACGGGCTGTGCGGTGACCGAACGGTTTGCGCTGAAGACGAAGTACTTCTACGACGAGGGAAATCTCGAGGCGTTCCGCGAGGAATACGCCGCGATGCCGCTTCACGAGAAGGCGATGGAGAACAAGTGGCTGGCCGGCGGCAGCGCGGTCACGACGCTGCTGGTCCTCATCGGTTTCCTCGTTATCGGCGGTATCCTCTGAGTGGCCTCGCTACTCAGGCCGGTTCAGCCACCAGCTCTTCGAGTGCGTGTTCTAGCGGGCCGTTGAACTGCCAACTGGCCCGCTCGAAGGCTTCGTCGGTCGGCCCGTCCCACCGCGGGAACGTGGAGTGACCGCTCACCTTGACCGTCCACTCTGCCGGCTCGTCGAACAGGCTCCGCCCCGGGAGTTCGACGACGTAAAGGTACTCCTCGTCGCCGTGGATGCCGTCCGCCGGGTTCTCGACGCCGTGACCCAGCAGGAACAGCGGCTGGTCCAGATGCTCCATGTTGGCCGGCTCGAGGAGATCTGAGGATTCGTCGGCGTGGATGCTTCGGTCCCGCCCCTCGTCGACGTACAGGGTCATCGTCGAGACCGTGTCAAGAAACAGAAACTGGGCTGCGGCGTACGCCGGCCCGCGCTCTGTTCGCGTCTCATCGAGCAGCTGTTTCAGCTGAACGAGATCTCGAAGCACGCTGTCGGGATAGCCATCGGAATGACGGTAGATCTGTGCGACATGGTCGGCTTCGGACTGTTCATCTGTGGTCTCACTCCGTTGTACGAATCGGAGCTGGCTTCGTGTCGACATCGATCACCGCCGGCGCGTGTGCGCCGGCACCCCTCACCGGCGCAAAAACAACAGTATGTAATATCCGCTGAGAAGGGACATACTCACCCTTATACCGAGACACGACATACCACGAACACATCCGGTATGTGGAGTCAATATGATTTTGAGGCCATCGAAGCCCTTCACGAAGAAGTCGCTGAAGACTACTCCGACCCGAACCATCCGCACGGCGAGCACGCTCGAGTACTTCTTACGGCCACGCAGAACCTTCACGATACTGACACCGCCCTACGGCACGTGTACGGAGATATCATCGGCGATGAACACAAAATGCAACTGTTCTATCTCCGCAGAGGCCTCAGATCCCTCTTCTCAGTATATCAGGCAGCGAAGCACCATCACTATAGCACGGCTTACTCACGGATCCGAGGGTGTCATAGAACGAGTAGCACACCAAAGAGCAGGGTGAACGCTGAGGTGGATGAGTTCAGCGACCCTGCAAGATGATCCTTCGGTAGAGTCGTTCTTCAATGTCGCGGAGACCGAGACGCTAGCGTTGTTTGAACACCTTTCCTTCGAGTTTCTCGAAGAGTTCGATGTGTTCGCCCCGGCGCAGACGGGGCGAACACGAGAGCACGAACCACCAGAGCTGATGCGTGGCTTTCTCCACTGCTACTACAAGGACATATACGGCATTCGCCCCGTCGAACGAGAGCTTCAAAACACGGTTGTCTGGCTGAGCTGTGGCTTCGATCGACCGCCGTCGAGAGACGCGGTCGATCGTTTCCTCACTGACCTCGAACACGTCGTCGACGAAGTCTTTGACCGACTCGTCGAGCAGGCCGCCGTCCGCGGCCTGCTCGACTTGACCTACTCCATCGATTCAACCGACGTGAGGGCGATGCCTGCCGATCAAGACGCGTCGAAGTGCTACGATCCAACCGACGACGAGTACTACTACGGCTACGGCTGTACCATCGTCTCGACCGGGCAAAAGATCCCGATCGCGGCGGAGTTCACAGAGAGTAAACAAGCGCCAGAGGAGACGGCGATGCGCGTCACGCGTGACGCGCTCGCCGTCGCCAAGCCGATCTGGATGGTCGGTGACAGCGCCTACGACACGCTCGACTGGCACGACCACCTGCTGGCCGCAGGGGTCGTGCCAGTCGCTCCGTACAACGCACGAAACACCGACGACCCGCTCGATATCGAGTACAGGGTCGAAGATCGCATCGACGAACACAGCGAGGACGTACAGCTGAAGCAATCGACGCTGGACGAGACGTACAACCGCCGTACGGGAGTCGAACGAACCAACGAATCAGTGAAGGACTGCGGCCTCGGGCGAACGCACGCCCGAGGCCGCGTCCACGCACGAGCGCAGGTGTTTCTTGCTCTGTGCCTTCGCCTCGTCGTCGCAATTACCAACTACGAACGTGGAGACAATCCGGGAAGTACGATCATCAGGGTGTGACAAGAGTTCTATGACACCCTCGACTAAACACCTATTGTGAATTTCTTCCGTCGCCAGCAAAATGGGGAATCGGCGGCCTCACGGCTGGGATGGTAGCTACAGTGTTGCTCACTATCGACGGAATTTCTCCGCCGGCATCCGCCTCGGAGCCTCGTAGTTGGTGGTTCCGAGTGAACCATGTACTCCAGATTCCTTTGGCAGCCGATCGGAATTCGGGTGTCCGCCCCCTAATTAGAGCGGACAGCCCGAACCGCGATGACGGCCTGATCGCTTGTTAGGCGACCTACATGGGTTGCAACCTTTGATATCTTCCACCTGCCGCATACGACAGATGGCTTCTCCATGCTACCAGAGCTTACTTGTTCAATACTGAGCCCCATCATCGGATAAAGGCTCGCAAAATTTCTTTAAAAGGCAGTTCGACGCCTTTGAACGCCGTAGCAACTATCCTCGCTCTTGTGTAGAGCTGCGGAAAGACCCCGCAGTTACACTGAACCAGCCATAATCTAGGAGTATGTCTTCTGCTCAGCCGGCGTTCGGAGCGATGTTTCGAGAGCTGATTGAGCTGGGCGTCGTTGAGATCGACACGGAGCCGCTCGATGCCCGCATCGAGCGGCGACTCAAGGAATTCTGGGAGAATACATCCTGTCCACGGTGCGGTCACAACGCCGTTCAAACGTGGCCGCATCTCGACCGTGTGTGGTGCCGTGACTGCAACTTCAAGCCGGTCTACACCTACGGAACTCCACTTCACGAGAAGCACCTCTCTTGCGGTGAGGTGCTTCTCGCATTCACGCTCTACGCTGACACGTTGCTCAGTATCAACCAGATCGCACCGTTGCTCGGCCGGGCCTACAAAACCGTTCACACGGCGATTCGGGAGGTGGAAGCCGCGGTTCAGCGCGGCTTCCCCGTCGTCTGGGAACTACTTAACCAGACCATCGAGGGACCGACGCAAGTCGACGAATCTGGCACAGTCTGTTCGGGCTACAAAGGACAAGAGCCGCCGCGGAACAGCCGGTCGCGCGGCGGCTCGTCCCAGACAGGCCGATCACGCTGGCGGGGACGCCACGGTGATCAGCTGACGCTCGTCGCGGCGTGCCGCGACTCGCTACGCGTGATCCGTAGCCAACTCGGCATCGACTTCAGTGGTGATCTTGAACCAGTGATTCAGGAGGCTGAAGACCTCTCCCAGCGGCTGGGAGAGGTCTGGACCGATGGTCTCCAAGCCTACCGAGAGATGGATTTTGACCACCGAACGGTCGTGCACAAGGAAAGGTACGTATCGCCCGACGGCGTCCATATTAACCAGGCTGAGTGCCTGTTTTCGCTCGTCCAGCCGTGGTTGCGGAAGTTCCGCGGCCTGTCCAAGCAGAGCTTGGAGCAGGCCGCTCACACCTTCGGGATTGTTCGCTCACTCACCCTCTCTGGTGAATCCGTTGAGACAACCATTGACTGTCTCGTTATCGGGGCTTTCCGCAGTTCTACATAAGAGCGACTATCCTTAACCAACACCACCGGCTAATACCGGCACAGTGTTGGTTAACGCAGGGGTTAGATCCACTCCCTTGCCCCACCCACCGCCCGACTCCTCGAGTGAGTGTATCCTGGCGACCGGTGGGCTCGAACGGCCGTCGCGACGGGTTTTATCGGGCCACTGTTCGTCGAGAGCGAGTATGGTCGTCGTCGAGGAGGTCACAAAACTGAGCGAGCGCCGTACCCAAACCTCGTCCGAGGTATTTCCGGATGATTCGTTGGCGTCGATTCGGGAAGCCGTCGAGGCCGTCCCAGCAAGTGTCTTCGACGGCTCGACGAAGCATACAGAGGTCGGTGGGTTCGATGCCGCGATCGCCGACCGGCTCTCGCAGTACGAGTACGAAGGGAACGCCGCCGGCGGCTTCAACCCGAACTGTAAGCTTTGGTCGCATCAGGGGTTTATACTGTCGGTCGGAACTCTTGATACTCTGGAGCAACAAGTACCGGTGTGACGAAGGAAGGGAGCAAGATCCCCGACCTGACGAAAGGTCGAGTCCGCGAGCAACTCGCGGACGAGACCGATCCGAAAGCGATCAAACGCCTCACAGCCGCACGCGAGTATCTCGAAGGGCTCTCGCCAGCTGATATTGAAGACAAGTACGGATGGGATCGCCAGACCGTCTACAATTGGTTGAATCGGTTCGAAGAGCGCGGCTTCGAGGCCGCGCTCTACGATGATTCTCGACCCGGACGTCCCTCTGAACTTAGTGACGACCGGCTCGATCAATTCTCCGCTGCTCTCCACAACCCGCCCGAAGAGGCTGGCTACGATGCGCCAGCGTGGAGTACAGCTCTCGCTCAACAGTACCTTATCGAAGCCTTCGACGTTGCATTCTCTCGCCGGCACGTCCGAAGACTCATGCACAAGGCCGGGGTCTCGCCGAAGAGACCCCGGCCAGAGCCAGCTTCTGCTGACGAAGCCGAACGGGAAGAGTTCGAGAAGACAGTCGAAAAAAAGTAGGACAGCGTGACGAGGATGCAACAGTCGTCACGATTGATCAAACACGGAAAGCAGTTGGAACAGACCTCTACAGGGCGTGGTATCCGGTTGGCGAGAGGCCGACAGTTGGCGTGTCGGCCTCTCGCAAGGGTGTGAATCTCCTTGGGGCAGTCACCGAGTACGGAAACACGACAGTCTTGGAGTGTGGCGGATCGTTCACCAGTGAGGTGACGATCCGCTTTCTGAAGCATCTCCAAGCAGAGTACGGTGAAAAACTGGTCGTACTGTTGGATCAAGCGTCGTACTTCACCGCCGAGGCGGTGAAGAACTTCGCCGCCGAAGAGCCAATCGAGTTAGTGTATTTCCCGACGGGATCGCCTGATTTGAACCCGACAGAAGAGTACTGGAAGCAACTCAAACAAGCTCTTGGAAACCGCTACTTCGGGACACTCGGCGAGATCCGCTCAGAAATCTGGTCGGCACTCGAAACAATTGATCCACCGGGAGTGTATCAATATCTCTGTCTCTGAGTATAGTACTCGAATCGCCAAGCTTCGTTCCTCAACCGAAACATGTTCAAAGCCGTATAGAATTGCTTTTTATATGGCGACTGAGTTGACAAGTGCGGAGTGTGATACTGTACTCCGTGAGTCGGGAGTCGGCGTGTTAGCGCTTACCGACGGCGACGAAGCCTACTCTATTCCGGAGTCGTTCGGCTACGACGGTGAGACCGTGTACTTCCAGCTCGTTCACACGTCAGAGAGCAAAAAGATGGAGTTTCTTGAGACGACGGAGACAGCGACGCTCACAGTCTATGACGAACAGGCAGTAAAGAGCGTGCTTGTACAAGGGCCAGTTGAGCACGTTCCCGAAGACAAGCAGCCGCAGGCCGCCACCACAATCACACAAAACGCGTCCATCCCCACCCTGAACGTCTACCCCGAAACGACACTCGAAGACACCACTATGAACTACTACCAGTTGGCACCGACCACGATCACCGGCCGAGAATTTGACCAGTTCTCCGCCTCATCCATCGATCAATAACTCCCTCAACCAAACACGAAACACGTTTTTGCACTATAACATGGACTCACCGCCAGATTCACCCGATCTGCCGACGGATGCACGCGCCTTCCAGGAGGCCGTCGAAAGCACGGGCCACGCGATCTACTGGACCGATACAACCGGCCGGATCGAGTACGTCAACCCGGCGTTCGAAGAGCAAACCGGATACACTGCCGACGAAGCAATCGGGAACAATGCTAACCTCCTTCAGTCCGGCATCCATTCTGCACAGTTCTACGAGCGCCTCTGGGAGACAATCCTCAATGGCGACATCTGGAAAGGTCAAATCACCAACGAGCGGAAAAGCGGTGAGCGGTATGTCGTCAAACAAACCATCTCCCCGGTCACCCACGATGACGGGGGAATCCTGCGGTTCGTTGCCGTTAACGAGGACATCACCGATCTCCGAGAGTCCCAAGAACGACTTCAGCAGGAACGCAACCGATTCGCCAGCCTCCTTGATGCCGTCCCTGTTCCGCTTGTCATCACGGCCTTCGACGACGACACCCTCAAAGTAGAGCAAGCCAACCAGGCATTCAAAGACACGTTCGGCTTCACCGACAGCCAACTCAGTGGGGCGTCGATCGACAACCTCATCGTTGCGGAGAATCGGTCGAAGCAGGCACGGGAGATAAACGAGCAGGTACGGCGCGGCGAGCGTGTCCGCAGGGAAGTTACGCGGCGCACTGCCGACGGTAACGAGCGAACGTTCCTCCTCACTGCAACTGCGTTCGGGAGCGAGCCCCACGAGGAATCGCTTGCAACATACCTCGACATTACTGACCGGAAACAAGCCGAAGAAGAGCTCAAGCAGCGAACTCAAGAACTTGAGGACTTTGCGAATGTCGTCAGTCACGACCTCCGAAACCCGCTTAATGTCGCCAGCGGTCATCTCGGCCTGCTCGCCGAGAAGTACGAGAGTTCACACATCGACGCAATTCGGAACGCCCACGAGCGTATGCAGGAACTCATCGAGAATATCCTCATGCTCGCTTGCCAAGGGAAGACTATCGACGACACCGAGCCGGTCGCTCTCGGCGACTGTGTCAGGGAGAGTTGGGCGACGGTCGAAACAGCGAACGCCACACTCAACGTCGAGACCATAAGCACCGTTGATGCGGACGAGAGCCGCCTCCAACAGTTGTTCGGGAATCTCATCCGGAACGCTGTCGAACACGGTGGCGACGACGTCACGATCACCGTCGGCGACCTCGAAAGTGGGTTCTACGTTGCAGACGATGGTCCCGGGATTCCACCAGCTGAACGAGAGCAGGTGTTTGAAGCGGGCCATACAAGCACCGAGACCGGGACCGGCCTCGGACTCTCTATTGTGCGAGAAGTCGTTGATGCGCACGGCTGGGAGATTGACGTCAGCGAGAGCAGGACAGGCGGTGCGCGCTTCGAAATCACGGGTATCAAACCCAGTACCGAGAAATAGCTGGCTCTGTCGTTCGCCAATCCTGCAGCCACACGTTGGCGCGGAGTGGCCAACTGTTGAGGGTTTCTGAACTGAGTGAATGACCGATCCTTGAGGCACTGTCTAGTTAAGCAGTTCTCAGATATACGGGGTGTAGAGCGCCTCTACAGCCGTTGATGAAGCAGCAACGTTCATGCACCGCTACTGAGGTGTTTGCTGAGTCGGTCGAATCCGCGTGGTTCAGCGGTTCCCGGAAGTACGTTTCACCATGCAAACACTGACTTCGCACCAATCGAGCTACGGTCATCGTCGTGCAGTCTGCCGGTTTCGCTTAACTAGAGAGTGCCATCCCTGACCGAGAGTCCACAGCTACGACTGGAGTTGCGTGACAGTCGATGCGATTTCGCTTTTGGTCGGTTCGCCGGAGAACTCGAACATTCTGTCCCCGACACCGAAGGCGTATCTCTGGTAGGAGACGTCGACGTGAATCCAGCATTCGACATCGCTGTCTGTCGCCTCATACTCGGCTTCACCTGTATTCTCTCCGTGCTTCAGCACGTCGAGCAGGTACTCTTCGATACGTGGCGCATTCGCGATCCGCAAGAGATGGTCGGCAGCGACGTTGTCTAACACGTCTGCTGGGGTTCCGTATCCGTCGCCGACGAGATAGAACTCGTCGTCGTACTCGTGTGACCCGACCTGAACACGGAGTGCGTACGTTTCAGCCATATCAGTGGTTTCGACGAGCCACGTATCAGACTGTCTATTGAAGAGACGACCCGCCAGTAGCCGCGTCGTGAACAAGATTTAGTCGGAATGGCTCGCAACCTCTGTATATGTCTTTCACCGCCAGCTGGCACACGCTTCTCGACGAACTCGACGACCTTCCCGAGAGCGCGACGCTCATCACGCCGCTCTCCCATCAGCGATTTCGTATTACTGACGTGCAGGACGCTCGCGTCATCATTCAGTTCGAAGACAGGGACGAGACGCGACCGCTCCAGCGCGACCAGTTCGAAACGCTCTATCGACGAATCGAGGACTCTCCCAACGGGTTTGATCTTGACCGTCTCCCGCCGGATGCCGACCCATACCCGGCGGTGTGGAGTGTCCATCCACGGTTGGAGGTTGATGAGGACGCTGGCATCATCACACAATCGGAGGTTTCGACGGCAACGCAGGTGGTGGCCGCGGAACAGGAATCTACGGACGAGGAACGAACTGAACCCGAGGGACTTGATGTCTACTCGGATGCACTCCTCCTCATCGACGCACTCGAACGCCACGATGTGACTACTCTCTCTGAACTGGAGACGGACGCGTTGGTGAATCTCTACACCCTGCTTTCGGATGTCCAGCGAGATGCTAACGAATTCCGCAAGGAGATCGCGGATGTCCTCCTCACTCGGCTTCATCACGACCGTCCGGTTTCCGGGCAGTACGGCTCCGTCCAGCGGACGAGTCGCCGCAACCGTTCGCTCAAAGACGACGAGGAGGTACTGGAACGGCTTGAGAACGCTGGCATCGATCGCGAACGTGTGCTGAGCGTCGACCGCTCGAAAGTCGATGAAGCACTTGAGGTCACCACGCTCTCCGAATCCGATGTGTACGAGGTCGAAGAAAGCGAATACGTTCGCAAAGCAGAGGTCGATGAAGACGTCAAAGAGTCCCGATTGCAGGGGTTAAAAGACCGCCTCGCTGCCAGTGAGGACGATGAGGCGAACCAGCTTCGAGCGGAGATCGAGGAACTCGAACAGCGTATCGACGACCTCACCAGTTTCCGCACAGGTACGGAGATGCAAGGATGACTGCCTACCGCTTTCGCGTCAAGTTCGATCCCGACCCGACATCACTGTGGCGGGATATCGTCGTCGGCGCGGACAGAACGATCGCCGAGTTCCAGTCGGCGATCAACCCTGCGGTCGGGCTCGATCAGGGCCACCTCTGGTTCGTCGGCGACGACGAGGACTACTGGGACAGCGCTGTCAAATACCAGTGTCCGCAGGAGTACGAGGAGTCGCCTGGTGGCGATCCGGTATTGCGTACCGAGCGGATCGAGAACGCAGGCGACGTGACGGTCGGTGAGATGACCCGCCAGCTCGGACTCGAACAGTACGACCGCATCTGCTATCTCTATGACTACGGCGACGAGTGGCGCTTCTACGGTATCCTGAAAGAGATTCTCAGCGATGAGCCGAGTGACACAGAGCCAGCAGTCGTGAACGAGAAGGGCGATCCGATCAACGACCAGTACGATCCACCGAGAACCGATGAGGGCGACCCGACGCTCCCGGATCCACTCTATTCAGTGCTTCCAGAGACTGCTGTGCCCGTCGCGGATCTTCGTGCACTGGAGGAGGGTAAAGGGATCGTTCACGTCCTTCTGTTACTCAGCGTTGAAACCGGGTTCGGAGCAGTCTGTGAGCGGTTCGCGATTCAGTTCGAGGAGACAGGATACGTCCTCGAAAATTTCCAGCCAGGATGGCAGATCGTCGAGGAGATCGACGGCGCAAACAAGACCGAGGAAGAACTTCTCGCCGCGCTTGCGGACGCAGTTCGCGAGTGGCACGCTGAGATCGCGGAAATGTCGGGAGCGATGACGGGACAGCACTTCGGCGAGGAGACTGTCGACGCGATGCACGTCGAACTGGAAGCCGAACTCGAACGCAAAGGGTACGGCCACCTGTTGTAGTAGTCGTCCAGCCCTCTATTGATCTGGACGAATTCTTGTGCGTGTCCTACTGACTCTCCCGTAGTGGCTTCGACCCCTGTCTCTCGTCGAACGGTCTTTCGAAGCATCGCTCAACGATCGTACGTCGAGTGGCCGGCGTATCATTCGACACCGCTGTACGACCGAACATCGCTTGCGGGATTGGAATCGGATATCCGAACGGTTTCGGGCGCGTGGTTCGCCCACGAGAGCCACGACTCAATCGAGCAGTTCGTCTGTTCGCTACCGCTGGCCTACTTCAGATTCGAGCCCCATGACCGCTACGCGAAGTCGACCCGGTATGAGATGAACACGCTCTTTCGCATCTTCGTGCTGAAAGAGATCCACGGATGGAATCACGAGACGGCACTCGTTGAATACCTCGATAGCCACCCTGAACTTTGTAAGCAGTTCGAATTTGAGGCCGTTCCGAACCAGTCAACACTGTGGCGAAGTTGGCACGAGCGCTTCACCGCAGAGTTGCGGGAAACAATCGAGACTGCCGCACAAACGATTCTCATTACCGCCCAGAACGAAAGTGCCACTATTCCACGTCATCCGGAGCGGAGATCCCCACAGCGAGAGGACGACGGCAGGGGATCCGATTCCGACGATCAGACCGTCTTGGAACGAGCGGAACAGATCATCGACCACGTCAGCCGGATCGTCTTTCCGGTGTTCTCGTTAGATCGTGGTGAGGGTTGTGAGATTCACGAGAATGCCTACTGAGGGTTACAGACCTATCTCGGGCTGCGTAAGAACCTCGCTGCTAACGAGGGCGCTCGTAGCTTCATCCACGAGTCGACATGTGATCGGACGCCGCTTGGCCACGCCCACCGCGACCAGATTCGTGACCTCTCCATTGAGGGGATTCGCGAGATGTACCGACAGGCCGTCACCCGGCTACTGGATGAGGTCGGCCGAACAGAGGAGTTCTTTCGGGCGGGTATTGTCGCCATAGACATCACCGAAGCTGACCCGTTTACTGGCGATAGGACAGGCCACGAAGACGAGATCATCGGCACGAAAGAGAAGACCGACAAATACGCGTACCAGTGGGCGACGGTTCAGTTAGTCGGGAATGCTGTCCCGATTGTACTCGATGCGCGACCTGTGCGGCGGGGTGAGTCACGGAAGGAGTTCGTTGAGAATCTCTTGGACTCTGCTGAAGCGGCCGTTCATGTTGACAACGTCCTGATGGACCGGGAGTTCGACAGTCAGCACGTTCTGGAGATGATCGGCCAGCGGGGACTGTCGTATGTCGTTCCGAAGCGGATGCAGACCAGCGAGAAAGCCCAAGCAAAGCGGTTGCTTCGACGTGATCAAGGCCGGTACGAGGCCGACAGGAAGCTCCACCTCGGAAAAGACGAGTGGCACGAGACAACGCTGATCTACCGTCGAAAAGAGAACTCAGAGCACGACGATCACCGGCAGTATTCGGTGTTTATGACGAATCGGGGGAGCGGGCATCTCACTGATACTCACGGACATAAATGCGTAAAGACATCTGGAACTTTGATTCGGTTGAGTGTAGAGAGAGCATCATCACGAAGGTCGCCAAGCGTCTCGAACAGACGGTTCCCAAGTTCTTGATCGAGTTGTCGCCAGCACTCTTCCGCGGGGTTCACCAGAGCTGAACCCCGCGGAAGGTAGCATAGTTCGATCGGTGTGTCTTCGACGAATTCCTGGACTGCGTTCGCCGTGAAATACGAGGCGTTGTCCAAGACGACGCAGATTTTCTCACCGAACTCTGTCTGGAGTGCGTCTAGCAAGCGGATCGTCGTGTCGCTGTTAAAGTTCTCTGCACACGGCAGAAAGAACGTCTCGCCGGAATCGCTGACTGCACCGAGCAGCTTGATGCTATCCCACGCGCCCGTCACCGAGAGTGACGGGCGCTCTCCTTCCGGAAACCACGCATAGATTAACGTCGAGAGTACCTGGCGCGTCTGATCGATGGTCAGGATTGTGTATTCGTCGTCCAGGTCGTTGCGCTTTTTTTGAAGCCTTCTTGCCAGGCTTCTTGGGCTCTCTCGTCGGATTTGTAGAACTCCGGCCGGGCTGTCTTCCAGGACAGCCCGGCCTCAGACATCAATCGTCGGACGTGTCGCTCACAGTACTCAACGTCAAATTCATCGGAGAGATAGTGACGAGCTAGTGGAACAGACCACGCGGGCGCGTTTAGTCCAACTTCTTCGGGTGAGGCGTGAAGTACCTCAACGAACTGGTCGTGCTGTTCATCAGCGAGTTCAGTTGGTCTGTCTTCACGCGGATCGTCGTAGACGACTTGCTCGACCGGCTCATCAGCGAGCCGGTCGAGCCGGCCAACCCAACGAGACAGCCATGGATCGGTGTATCCGTACCGTTCAGCTATCTCTGCCATCGTCGCGTCGTCTTCTTCGAGGTAGTTGACCACCGCCATCAGCCGCTGTGTCGGCTTCTTGTCCTCGACCTCCGCGAGAGCGTCGCGGAGGTCGTCGAGGGTGGCAGCGTCAAGCGTGGCCATACCCTATAATTACACTCTAGCCTAAAGGATATTCAGCCGACAGTATCAACGACCAGCCCGTCACCGTCTATGCCTACCGGACCGCCGGCCACGATGAATGGAACCCCGCACGAGTATCCTGTCAGGACTACGGCCGCGACGAGATCAGGACGCCCACGCTCGGCGCGGGGGAGGTCGTCGCGACCGCCGTACTCGGTGTCCTCCAGCTGGCAGCCTCGCAGTCGACGCGGCTGGTGCTCACGGAGATCGGCGTGGAGGCATATAGTCCACCCGCGGACGGGACTGGGCCGTAGACGGTTGGTCACAGGCAATCACTACTTCTGATGCTACTAGCATCAGACCTGAACTGCTAGATTTATCTACTCAGAGCGCGTTTTAGTAGTATTCAGAAATGTTCTGAACCTCACCATGCCACGAAATCAGAAGTACGCTGTCGATCTGTCCGCTGACGAACGCGCCGAACTGAACGCGATGCTTTCCTCTGGAACGTACAAGACGCGCGTTCTCACACGTGCACGGTGTCTCTTACACGCCGATGACGGCTTGACTGACCAGCAGGTCAGTGAAGCCGTCGGCTGTCATCCCGGAACGGTCGGACGCATCCGCAAACGCTACACCGAGGACGGCCTCGCGGCGATCACTCGCCGCAAGGCCGACCGCATCTACGAGCGCAAACTCGACGGACGCGAAGAAGCACACCTCATCGCCTTGGCGTGCAGCGACCCACCAGAAGGACACTCTCGCTGGTCACTGCATCTCCTTGCCGACGAACTCGTGACTCTTGACGAGATCAACGTCGAGTCGATCTCTCACGAAACCGTGCGACAGATCCTAAAAAAACACGACTGCACCCTCACCGATCCAAATCTTGGGTAATTACGCCCGAGAACAGCGCCGCCTTCGTCTGCAAGATGGAGGACGTTCTCGATCTCTACCACGAACCCTACGACGAAAAGCGTCCAGTCGTCTGTTTTGACGAGTCCAACAAGGATCTCCACAAGCATGTCCGCGACCCGCTCCCGGCGCGACCGGGAGCGGTCGCTCGGTACGATTACACCTACGAACGCAACGGTACACGGAATCTGTTCATGATGAGCGAGCCACTGACCGGGTGGCGACACGTTGATGTCACAAAACGCCGCCGCAAGCAGGAGTTCGCTGAGCAGATGCGGTCACTGGTTGATGAGCACTACCCGGATGCGGACTGCATCCGGGTGGTGCTGGACAATCTTTCGTCGCACCAGCGGTACGCCCTCTACGAGTTTCTGCCAGCAGCCGAAGCGAATCGAGTGCTGTCAAAGCTGGAGTTTCACTTCACGCCAGAGCACGGCAGCTGGCTCAACATGGCCGAAATCGAATTCAGCGCACTCACGACAGAATGCCTCGACCGACGCATTCCTGACGCAGCGACACTCCGAGCGGAGGTCGCTGCGTGGGAACGAACTCGCAACGACGATGACTCTGCTATCGACTGGCAGTTCACGACCGACGATGCACGCATCAAACTCCGCCAGCTATATCCAGCAAATCATGATTGAAGCGGCACTAGTGAGGGACTCAACCGCTGGGGGGATGGTTCGCTGGAGACAGGGGTGGCACTGTTCACAGGCCATCAGCGTTTTTCAACAACCGCAGCAGCATACCTAGAGTCAGCACCATTGCGACGACGAACGCAGTTGCGATAATAAGCGTGCCTGTACCGACCATACCCGTTCTCAGGTATGTGACTTCAATAAGATACCGGGCTGATGCCCTTCACTCCAGTAGAGCGTGTCATAGAAAACGTCTCACGGTGCTACAATAGTGTGTGTCGGGTTCGTAATCCGATTAGTTACGCCATTCGTTGATGAATGTCGGGGCGATGACGCCAACGCCGAGGAGCACGGCGAAGTGAACCCATTCCTTATCAGTCGTCATGAATACGGTAATTCTATTCACGGGATTTGTAGCAAGCAGTTGGCCAATACAGTTTTGAAATAAAAGCCAGTGGATTATAAGTATCTACGAAGAAGTAATTTCACATAAGGCTACTATAATGGATTCTGATAAGAAAATAACCGATGAAAACAGACGACAGGTCGACGGAACACAGCTGACCAGCGAAATTGGCATCGACCGGCGCGAGATACAGTGGCGCAAGGACTTCACTGGTCTCGACCACGAAGACGAACAGACCCTCGCGGAGATGTCCGATACTTTCGACCGAATCAAGGAGGGCCTGGTCGACGACTTTTACGACCACCTTCAGCAGTCTGACAAGACGATGGAGATTATCGGGTCCTCGACAAAGGGCGTCGAGCAACTCAAGCAGACTCAGCGCCAGTATCTCCAAGACCTTGGCAGCGGGGAGTACGGCCCCCAGCACTTCGAGCGGCGGGCCCGTATCGGAAAGATTCACGACATGCTCGATTTGGGGCCGAAAATCTACCTTGGCGCCTATACCATCTACTATGAGGGCATCATGGAGGCAATCGCCGAGGATGTGAAGGAGCATCTGGTTGCCGCCGATGGGGGAACTACGGCCCGATCCGGCGAGAGTCAGCAAGCGGGTCATGCGGCCGGGACACTTAATCCGGAGGAAGCAATCGACGAAGTCGTCGAGCGGTCGCAAGCGGCACTGAAACTGCTGAACCTCGACCAGCAGGTGGCGATGGACACCTACATTCACTCGTACAGCCAAGACCTCAAACAGGAACTGGACCGGCAAGCCGAAGTCACCCGCGATGTCGAACAACATGTCGAAGAGGCCCAGCAGACAGCCGACAGCGTGGCCGACAGCGCCGAATCGATGAACGAGATGGCTGACAGACAAGTCGGAGCAATGAGCGACGTAGCCGGCGAGGTGTCGAACATGAGCGCGACTATCGAGGAAATCGCGTCGACGGCCGACAAGGTGGCGTCCACCAGCGAACGGGCAGAGACTATGGCTGAACAGGGGCAGGAGGCCGCTGACGAAGCTATCGATATGATGGACCGAGTCACCGACTCGTCTCAGGCAGTTACTGACGACGTGGGGGCACTCCAAGACCGCATCGAGGAAATCGACGAGATCGTCGAGGTAATAAATGACATCGCAGAGCAGACGAACATGCTGGCATTGAACGCTTCCATCGAGGCCGCTCGTGTGGGGGAGGCTGGTGAGGGATTCGCGGTGGTCGCAAACGAGGTGAAATCGTTGGCTGAGGAGTCACAGGAGCACGCCAGCGAGATCGAAATCATGGTCGAGCAGATTCAGGAGGACACCGATAAGACAGTCAAGAACCTCGACAGAGCGACCGAACAGGTCACACGCGGTACCGAGAAAGTCGAAGTGGCGATGGAAACACTCCAAGAGATTGTCGATGCCATCAAGAAAACCTCAACGGGGATCCAAGAGGTATCGGAAGCGACCGACGACCAGGCGGCTTCGACCGAAGAAGTTGCCAGCATGGTTGACGAACTCGTTGAACAGGCCGAGCAGATGGCCGACGAGACGGAGGCAGTTGCCGCCGCCAATGAACAGCAGGCAGCGAAAGTGCGGGAAATAAACGAGACGGTCCAGCGTCTGACAGACGAGAAATAGGTACGTGACGCAGGTCAGAAACGCACCGATCAGTAAGCACGCCCACTGACCGGTTTTCAGCTAGCTGGTTGAATAAAGAAATCGTATTCACAACAACTGTTATCAGTTACAGCTGTTGTGCCGTACACCGATACGAGAGCGATTATGACGAAGACTGCTGTAATCTTGGTTTCTGTGCTGACCAGGCTATTCGACCTTGTGGAGGGCTGTTCTGACACGTTCAATCGTTCAGCTGCATAATCCATATACTTTTTCTACAATTTCAGAGCCAGCAACTACCGCTGACCGAGCCCAGAGCAAGAATCAAAACTGTCTACTGAGCAACTGCGAACGATTCTATGACACGCTCCTCCAGTACCCTTCAAACTAATTAGTACAGAGGACAGACTTATCCTTCAGTCAGGGGATGCGTGCCCCAGCGCTCCCGTGATGACTCCTACTCAACTCGACTATTCGGGTCAAGTATGTAATAGATGATAGCAATCGTGAGAGCCATCAATGCTGCCTGAAACGGCAGCCGATCGCCGGATGATGAACGGACGCCCCGCATACTAGATACAAACTTTATGTATAAAGCCTGTTAGGATACTGGTGGCGGCAGAACACCAGTCCGCTCATGCAGTGGTCATGATGAGACGGTCCGTTCTGCCCATCACAAAATCGGGCACTCACCCCGTGTGTCCGGCCATTCAATCCCCCTTTTCAACACCACCATAGCGCAAGCGCCAGACTCACTCTACTCGCGATAGCTTTCGCTAACCGGCTTTCGTTTTCGTGATTCTATAACAAACAACTGCAGTGCGAACAAAGGAACAACAGGGTGGGGTGCCGACCTACCAGCGTTGTGATACGCTAAGTTGAGTGAGCGTATTCAGAAGATCCAGTAGTATCCCAAGGGCTGAGTGACCTACAATCCAAGGAGTGTGTCTCACTACATCTCGTCGGAATATGCGAATAGTCTCTCTTTTCCGCTTAGCTCGTTTGCCAACGTACCCTCTAATGATTCTGCATACTCTCGCGAGTCACAGGTCTGTACTTTGACTAAAGCTCGTGGTGGGAGTGTATTCGTGAAGTTCACACCACTCTTGTCTGTTCCACTTAGATGCTCCCGAATACGGTTAGCGACGTTGTCGGTTGAACCAACGTAATAGACGCGTTTGTTCTGATTCAGTGCGTGTATTGCCTGCTCCTTTGGCTCCAGATCTGAGACCGAACTTCCCGCCTCAATTTTGGTTCGAACTGCTCTACGACGACCCCGGATCTTGCTGTTTTCACCGTCAATAGGCGGCGTGCAATCTAACACATACACGAAGTATGACGGCTTCGTGGTGTCGAACTCCGCTTCGACTTGATGTATCGCAGAGGGAGACTCGAGATCAGCAACAATGTCGAACGGAGTTCCGGGCGTTTGAGATCGGTCTGGGGGACGTTCGACGAATTCATCTACATCCAAAGGGAGGGTCGTTGGTGTATGAAGTCCTACTCCCTGGTCGAACTCTTCACGAAAGGCGTCCACAGCAACGATACACTCCGCGAAGTCCTGTTTCACTAGTCTCTCAACCGGCTCGTACAACGGACGTCCGACCTGCTCATGTAGCAGTAGCTTCAGTGCGATGGCTCTCGTTGCAACGCGAGAGGTGTCGTCAGAATAATCCTCACTCCTCCGAGCGTACGCAACCGGTCGTGTCTCTGGTCTAAGTTCGGCAAACATCGCCATTGTGAGCGGGTTCACGCTCGTTGCCCGTTTACCAAGCCTATCTGCCAGGGTGTCGATTAGTTCAGTTTTCGTGTGCTCATTCTGAAGCTGGTAGATCTTCTCACGAAAATCAGCCATAGTGGATTTGTCTTATATTTGAATTTATATGAAACTACTTGCTTTCGTTTAGGATGTGGGATTAGAGCGAATACCACGTAAGCATGGTTTTCGGGTCTACTACCGTGCTACAACCTCTGTATTCGCCACACCTAGCGAAACCGCTCACCACAAGAGTTCGTTGGGACTCTCGGCCGAAACGTCTCCGTGTCGGACGAGTCACACACGGACAGGTATCTGAAACTGGTATCGTGTTACTCACCGAGACAAGCCCCCTGGAATCCAGTAGTGGCCGTTGTCAGTGTGGAGTCGTCTCTCGGAGACGGTGGCCTCGTGAGCCTCAACCACGTCGTCGACGTCGGCGTTGCCGTGGGAGGCGAGGATCAGCCGGACTAGCCGTTCGGGGACGCGGCCGGCCTGCAGACCGCCAGTCTGGTGGTCGGCGACGCACACGACGCGGTCGACGCTCGTCGAGTGCTGGCGGTCGTCCCATTTAGTCATGACGAGGATTCGGACCACTCCCGGTTCCAAGAGCGGGGTCGGAGAACTGTCGCCGCTGGCGGTCACCCGTCCCGCGCTCTCGCTCGATGGCGAGCCCGTCATGTCTCGCGCCACTGCCGGAGGTGGAAGGACTTCTCCGGCCAGCTCATACTCGAACTAGAGACGGAGACCGCAGGCATCCAGATGCCAGGAGTCGTTTAAGTTATTCTGGCGACAACGGATAGATACGAAAGACTTCTCGCCGGACCTCACACCTCCTCGTGAGTACTGTTTCTCTCCGGAGAGCCGTCGTCACGACGAAAGAGCATCTAAGAACGAGGCCGACGCCGACCGGGCAGTTAGATATCGAGGGTGAGTCGGTCGGCGAGGTCGTTGGCGTCAAGGATGTCCGCGAGCACGCGCTCGACGGTGTCGCCCACCGTCGAGGAGAACACCCAGCCTGCAACGAGCAGCGCGAAACCGCCCGTACGAGAGACGTGGACGAGCTGTCGGTAGGGGTCGATGTAGACGCCAGCCCGACTCAGTCCGACCGTCGACATGAGGACCGTGATGACGAACCTGACCGCCATCATGGCTCCGGTCTGCGCCTGTATCTTCGTAAAACGAGCGTCGAGAGACTACCGGAAGACACCACGCATACTGGCGAGTCTCTTCTTGATGGTTCTGACCATCGGATGAGCGGGCGTTGCATTCGGTGGCTCCTCGAGATCCGGCAGGTTGTAGATCGCGTAGACCAGCCATAGCACGAGAGCGATCGGCATCTCTGGTGGTACCGACCCTGGGTTTGCGAGTGGATTGATCCCATGGAGTGCCGTCGACACGCCGATCATGGTTGCTGCCATCAGGATGCCACCGACAAGGACGAGCGCTTCCCGCCAAGATGGGAATGCCGCCCGGTCGTCGTATGCGAGGCCGTCTTTCTCGCGTTCGATGCGGGCTTTTGCGAGCAGGGCTGAAATCCGCGCTGGCCCCGTGCCCGGAAGCCATACGCCGACGAACTCCCCGAGTGAGGTCTGGTCGTCTTCATCCTCGTCATCACGCTCGGCGGCGCGCGCTTCCTCGATCTCCTCCGGCGAGAGGACGACATCGCTCGGGAACGCTGTCGCAAAGTGCTCGTGAGCAAACTTCCGGAAGTGGTCGCGTTTACGGTGCTCTGTCAAATAGTGTTTGTCCACGATATCCGGCGACGCGCTTGCCTGAGCGTCCGCGACGAACTCAACCTTCGCGAGATACGCCTCCTGGGCGTCATAGAACTCGTTGTACCAGAACTGCCGGAAATTCTTCGGCGTCGGTTTCGAGCCATCTGGCAACTGGACATCGGCCCGGTCAACGATATTCTCGATCTGATTTCGGACCCAGGTAGTCGAGCGAGTTCCATCCTCAGACTGGTCGCTAGGGAACAGCATCTCGTACCCGTCTTCGGCCAGCTCCTCGATATAGAGGTCGAAGTAGTCCACGCCAGCCATGATCGGGACGACTCCCGGCCCGTTCTTCCGGTCGTCATCGAGGCAAATCCGAGGGTCAGTTTCGTCGAGGATGATGTCCTCCTGAGCGTTGATAATGAGCGGCCCCTTGGTGCGCAGTCCCGAACCAGCCAGCGACAAGACCAGAATCTTTTCCTCAAGCGTTTCAGTCACTTCCCAGCACTCCCGTACCTGGGCCGGCGTGAGTTTCAATTCTGGTGACTCACGATTATATTCCCATCCCATCCGTGGAAGAAGCTGCTTTGCAGGATTTGAATCAACCTCCCCCATCATCTTCCAGTAGTCATAGAATGCGATGAGTGCATAGGCGAGGTTGCTCCGGCTACCTTCCGACGGGTACTGTCGATTCAGCTCTTGGAAAATTTTCAGAGTGAGACGGACGTTTTTGCCCTTCGGAGCACGCGCCGGTCGCAAGAGATTGCTCGAGCCAAGAGCATCACGACAGACTTCCTGAAGCTTCCGCATGTACGTCCAGGTATTTGACATCGAATCAGGATTATCTAACCTGCTGAATACTTCCTCTTCCTTCTCAAGGAAGTCTCGAACCAATTCATTTGTCTCGGCGTGTGAACCTGGGAGTGGCTTACGTCCCCTCGATTCGAACCCACACTCCTCAAGGAGAACCTCATCAACGGTCTTGCCTTCACGCTCCGCGTAGTTTCTGATGCCACTGAAGCCGTGGTCTACGAGCCAACTATGAGTCGGTTTGACATCCGGAGGTTTATCCTCCACTTTGAGGATTTCACGGACCTCCGCCCGAAATCGCCGTCGAACGTACCCCGAGGTCCACTTTCGGTCCGACATATTTGCCCGACTATAATAAGATATATTACAAAAGTTTAGTGGTGGTGGAACTCATTGAAGACACAAAACCCTCCGACGGGTAGTGATTTTCATTGTGGAAAACCCAAGGAAAATTCGGCGGACGCCCCGACGCCCTCGTGTGGTGGTACTAGCACAGTCCAACCAAGCCAGCAACCCCCAGAACTAAAACCGCCCGACAGCACCGCGGTCAAGTAATCAAAAGAACGTGTGTTTTTCCTCGGGGACAGATAGAGGCGTTCCCGATGCCGGATGAAGAAGATATGAAAAAACACCGAGATAAAATACAAAATCTCTCGGAATCGTTATGGGCAGGAATGAAACGGATGTTTGAGGAAGAAGGCGTAATTCATGCAGTAGAATTCAAGCCTCTGATTAACCAGATCGACGAATTAGTTGGTGATCTGTACGATCTCGATACTGATGAGGTTGAATTTCTCAAAGAGTATCATGCCGAGTACGGGCGTGGCCTGGACGATAGTGACTCCGCCTCTCTAGACGATTTTCTTGAAGAGGAGGAATGTGGAGAAGTAGTTACCGACGACTAACCGAATTCAAACTGACTTCCGTGAAGGCTGTTCATAGGCGTTGACCGAGACTACACGCTCGGGTGGGTAGTAGGCGACCGGAACATGGCCGCTGTCGAGCTCACCGCCGTGAGAAGGTCCGATGCATCTTATCCATCCCTCGTCAACAATCTCCCAGTCGTCGTATTGTCTCTCGATCTCACCGTCGTCATGCTTACTCACGAGATGGACTACGACTCCTTCTGTTCTCTCGTCCGTCATAATAACGATGTTGAGGTCGTGACAGTTGGTTGTTCCGCAGTCATGCTGTGGTCGTGATTATCGCGCTAATCGGCTACACCTCCGCCGCGTTTCGAGTATCTAACCGGTGGTGATGCGAAGAACACTATTAGACAAATCGCTCGTGAAGCAGATTGTTGGTGAAAACTCGCTCGTTCAGGGTAGTTCCACGAAGCCACGATTCAGACGGGTATAGGGCCGTTCTGGAAGGGTAGTTCGAGCAATCCTAATTTGGCAAAATCGTAAGATAGCTTGCCACCAAAGAGCGAGCAGCGAATCTACGCGTACAAGAGCTGAGTCATGTCGCGAGCTGAAGAACAGTCAGATATGATTACTGGGAGCGACCAATAGCATCAGTCTTCAACGTAGGGTTCGAGGAACGTTGGCATGGCATCAAGGATCGTATCTCGCTTCTCCTCTGTATAGTTATCATAGATGGCGATGATGTCCTCTTTGCTGTCGCCACGGATGTACTTCGTTAGTGCAGTATCAGTCGATCACATCGGCGGCCGCGTAATCTTGTCTGGTGGCGGTGAATCAGATCGAACTGGTTGTGGAGCGTCTTCGAAGCGCTGGTGAGTGTAATCTTCGGGATGGAACGTCGCTGTCGGCGGCGGACTGCCGCCGACGCGACAGCGTCGCCACTCACGACAGCTGTCCGGACCGGTGGACAGCTACCCTACCGGAAGAACCGGTCGTTGAGTGGCTGATTCGCTGGAACAGCCCTGCGCACACCAAGCGCTGTCCAAGCGGCCCGCAGCACCATCTCACAGAACTCAGTGAACGACCATTGCCAGAGGCGGCGCCCCCCGCGGCGGGGCGCCGCCACGTACCGCCAGTGAAGATACCGCCAGCTGTTCTGCAGCAGCAGGCTCACGACAAACATCACCAGCCGCAGCCCAGCGTCCTGAGAACTGGTGAACGCGAGGCTCTGCTTGGCTAAGCGGTAGCTTGACTCGATGCCGAAGCGCTTGCTGTAGTGTTCCCGTGCATCCCGCGGCGTGTCGATAAACGGCGCGTCAACGGCGTAGCCGTGACGCGCCACCCCGTGTTCGTCGTATCGTCCTTGCTGGTAGACGCAATCGATGAACACAGGAAACGTCACCTCGCCGGCGAGATCGTGTTCGATCTCGCGGCTCCAGCCTCTGCTCAGTTCTTCCTGAATCGTCTCGCCCCACTTGACGATCGGCATCACGTAGGCGTAGTTGTGCGCGTACAGCAGTCCGAGACAGGTGCTGTTGTAGAATCCGCGATCAAGGTAGACGGCCTTGACGCCGAGGTCAAGGCCGTCGAGGAGTTCAAGAAACTCAGCGAGGACATCGCTGGTGGTGTCGCCAGCGACAAGCTGGCGCACCGCCAGCGTGTACCGCTTGTTGCGTACCCGCGCGTAGAGAGTCGCATACGCGTGGAACGCCGTTGTTCCGCGTTTCGCTTCCGAGAAGTACAGCGCTTCTGTCTCGTCTTCGTCGCCGTAGTAGGGATCGAGGTGGAGGTCGGCGACGACCTCCACCGGCCGATCCGGGAGTGTCTCAACCGCATCTCGTTGGAGGAGCGTGTCTCCAACCGCCTCAACAGTGTCAAGGTCGAACTGATCGGTGAGATGTCCCCGGACGGTGTTGGCGTGCGGTGAGTCGTCTGTCGTTTCGCAGACGTGGTTGATTGAGGTCCCGCCGGCGCTGGCGCCGGCGAGGACCTCATACAGTTTCTCTGTGGTGACTTCGACGTTCTCGCCGAGACCTATCGCAAGTTCTTCGTCAAGGCTGTTGACGACAAAATTAAGCAGGTGCTCTTCCTCTATCTCGCTGTCTGCTTCGGGTTGTTGCACATCCTCCCAAAGCAGACACTTCCTCTAACCCGATGTGATCGACTGACTATGGGGATCTCTATCTCTGGATTCAACGACCTGAAACGGCACCACATGAAGAACTGACGAATGCCCTACGCCGTCTCCAATACCTCGAGATTGGGACCGCACATCAGCTAGTTCTGAATTTACTGCATAGATGGGATTCGGACGATCTCTCGATGGAGGAGCTACTCGAGATTCTACATGGGCTGGAAAGCTTCGTTCTCCGCCGGTTTATTTGCGGTCGGAGTACCCGAGGCTACTACCGGACATTCCCGATAGCTGCGCGCTCTATCGAAGCCGACGATGCGAAGGAATCTCTATTTACCTATCTGGAAAGTCAAGGGTGGCCGGATGACGCTGAGCTTCTCGATAGTATTCACCGATTCGATATGTACAACCGCGACAAGAAGAAAACGTGGCTCGTTCTCCGAACACTCGAGGAGCAATTCGGACACCGAGAGCCAGTTCAGTATGATGAACTCACGATCGAGCACGTCATGCCGCAGACAATCGACGATAACGAATGGGGTGAGGAGTGGAAGGCGATGCTTGGCGACGAGTGGGAACGTATCCACGACCAGTGGCTCCACTCTCTCGGTAATCTAACGCTCAGTGGCTACAATCCGGAGCTCTCGAACCGACCGTTTGATGAAAAGCAAGAACTCTTGATGGAAAGTCACGTCGAGCTAAATGGATACTTCGAAGATCTTGATGAGTGGATCGAGGAGACAATTCGAGAACGGAATCAGGACCTAGCGGAACGGCTTGCATCCATCTGGCGAGTACCGTCAATCGACGAGGACTCGTAGTAACCAGTATCAATCCCGACATGTATCGTAGGCCGGTCCTCTCTATATACCGGGTTCAGTGGTATCTTTGGCATCGCGAACACCTCAACTACGTCTTCGAATCCGACGAGTAGTTGTGTATCCTACCGGCAGATGCCCACTACTAAGCCGTGAACCGACTAACTGAGTAGTCGCCCTTCTATTAGCCAACAATAGTCGTCGGTGTCGTATCCGCGTTGGTTAACGCGTGCAACATCCTCTCTGTACCTCGACGACCGCAGTGAGTTTATCGCCCCCTGAGGGTTGCGGGGGTACTCAAACGAGTACCTTCGAACAGACCCATGAGTGGAACCATCAACTCACAATCAGTCGAACAGACACGCCCGAGGAATGACCGCGACATCGTCTACGTCGGCTACCGACAGCGAGGACATGCCATCGTGGAGAAGCTACCTGGACAAGAACAGCTCACTCCGGAGCGGAGTCTCGAGGTGGCGAACCACAGTCCCTCGGGGTTCGAGTGGGGATATGGTGGGAGTGGCCCGGCGCAACTCGCGCTCGCACTCCTGCTCGATTTCACCGACGATGAGGAGGTTGCGCTAGCGCAATACACTGAGTTCAAAAACGAGGTTGTGAGCAAACTGGACTGCACTGGTCGCGACGGGCGCTGGCGACTCACCGGCAGTGACATCGACGCGGTCCTTCGCGAGACGTCCGACGAAGCAGTCGCACCGTCTATCTGAACAACGATCACCGAGAGCCACACATGTCGGAACACAAGCAGCCGTCTCGTGCGGATGTCGAATCGACAGCGAACGATGAGCGATCGTCGCCAACGGAGTACGTCGAACGCACTGACGTCGGTGTCTCGCTGACCGTAAAGCTCAAACGTGGAACCGGGACACGGGATGAAGACCAGATCAAGGCCAAGGTGAAGGCGAAAACGCTAGAAGATGCCCGCGAGGACATGGAGACGCTTCGAGCGTACATCCACGACCTCGCCAAGGACGCCCGCCAAATTCAACCCGAGGAAGAAGACGAGTAACTCGGCGCTGTTTTTCGTCGCCTCAGCAGGAGCGGAGGCGACACTCAGTGAGTAACTCGTCAGAGCAATCCCCGGTATCGAGTGGCCTATCACCAGAGCAGCGGCTTGAGCCACCAAATACGGGGCTTCTCAACGCCGGTATCGTGACGATCAACGACATGGAGACACTACGGGCTTGCGTTGCCTACGAGAACGCGAATCAGGAGCGAGTCCAGATCCTTCGGCGGCTCGAACACCGGGCCAACGAAATCCGCGCTGAGGAGGATTGAGACGACACTCGTAGGGCAGTTTTTCGGAGCCTCCAATGGGTGGAGGCTCGATTCACATGAGCGACCGACCGGAGATCGAGATTCAACAGCAGACCGCGTTCGGCGAGGATGGCCAGCTAGAAGTAACCGAAACGAGCGTCGAAACCTCCCTCGAGGACTTCGGCGCGGACGTGGATCACCACGACCACGATTCACGGCTCGATCGGCCAGCGGCGAGTGAGTTCGGCATCGACGACCGGCCCGAAGTAGAGCAATCGGCCGAGAGTGATCAATCTAACCTCTTCGCCGATACTGACGAGGATCAACAGACGCTCGCGGGCGAGCAGGCTACTGGACAGTGTCTCTTCGAGGACGGTGAGGCTGACGACACCTGCTAACTCGTCTTCGACCGCACTGGTGATGAACTAGAGATGTTCCCCCATAGCGGCTCAGGTCGTCGCTGGGTCACCAGTCGAATTCCTCGTGGATCTGCCGCCCCTCGTCGTTCAGAACAGGCCCGACGACGTCGCTGATGCCGTCGAGGATTTCTGCCGATTGAACCGACGGCTCGTTACCCGTGAATTCCGCGATCTCGTCGCTGCCGACGCTGTAGACGACCCGATCGAATCCGGCCTTGGCCATTCCCCCGGCACACATCGGGCACGGCTCCGTGCTCGTGTACATCACCGTCTCGGCACGTTCGCCCGGGTCAAGTTCTCGACACGCACGGTAGGCGAGATGCAGTTCGGGATGCCGGCGGATGTCGTTCTCCGTGACCTCACGGTTCGAGTCGGTCATGACGACCGTATCGCCGCGGACGAGCACGCTGCCGAACGGCTTGTCGCCGCGATCGGCGGCCTCACGAGCGAGTTCGAAGGTTCTGCGCAGATGTGAGTCATGGTCGAAGCCGTCGACGTTCGTGTCAGTCACATCTGTAGGCTGGTCCGAGCGGCCAGATAAGTCGTTGGGGGTGACGCGTAACAGCGTGATTCGAGAGCCGTCGAGCGACGGTCGTTTTTTGAGCGCCCGAGAGGGGCGCGGGCGCGAACGAACGTGCCCCCTAGAGGTGACCACGATGGAAAATACAGAAGAAACGGCAGCGCATCGGCTCACAATCACCGTCGACAGCATCGACCTCCCCGTCAACGAGGACGTACGCCATACATTCCTCAAAGATCTCCGCACAGAGCTCCGTGACCTGCTCGTGGAGAACCACGGTGTCGAGGTGAACCAGGACGACGTCACCGTCGCGACGGGCTACCGCTACGTGCAGGTCCCGGCGGAGTGTCCGCTCTGCGGCGAGCGACTCGACCTCTTGAGCGTCCACCTGGACAACGAGAACGGTGCATACGCGAGCGCGAAATGTCCCGACGAGAACTGCGAGTGGAGCGGTGACGCCGTCTATCGCATCATCGACCTCGAAGGCGGCGAGAGCAACGCCATCGAGAGCAGCGTCCTGACCGGCGAGATAACGCCGAGCTACGACCCGTACTGATGAATTCAATGGAAGATACCCCCACGTTCACGCGTATCGAACCGATCTGCCCTCGCGACGACTGCGACTCGCAGCTTGGTATCGGGAAACCTGTCTATGCGGGCGAGCAGACCGACATCGCCTACGCCGATGTGTGGTGTCTCGACGAGGCGTGCTCATTCACTGCCTGCGCGCAGTTCGCACTCGTCGATCTACTTCACGAGGAGGCACATTCACAGACGAGTCTCGTCCACGCCGGAGAGATCGAGCCACGAGAGGCTCGGTACCACCGATGAATTAACCAACAACAGGAGCGCCTACCTGCTGTTGTTGGTTAATAGTGGCGTCCGCTGCTGGGTTTTTTCTCGCCCCGAGAGCGGGCGCGGGCGATCATTCCCGCGTCTTCTGGGTGATTCGAGATGGCGCTTTCAACACCTCCGACCAGCAGCATCGCCACCGAAATTACAGCCGCTCGGCAGGCCGACCACGTAGCGTTTCTTCACCGCGTTCCCTTCGCACTTGACGCATTCCGTCTCGGCTTTCTCACGGGCTTTCGCGAGGACTGTACCTACCAACAAAAGCAGTACACAGACCTGGACCTACCGGTCGGGATGCTCGATAACGACTTTCGAAATCCCGACCTCGATCGATACGTCGAGCGGTTTTTCGAGTACGAACCGCAGGTCGGCGTGATCGGTGACGCCTACGGCGTCGACGAGGTCGACGAATACGTTTCTGCTGCCCGCGAGATCCAGGGCAGTTATCCAGCGGCGGACCTTGTGATTGTCCCAAAATGCCGGGCAGCGATTCACGCGGTCCCCGATGACCTCGTCGTCGGGTACTCGCGCGGCTACGCCGATCGGCTCGCCCACGAGTTCTCTGACCCTGCTGACTGGCGCGGGCGACGTGTCCACATTCTCGGAGGGAGTCCACCCAAGCAGCTTGACGTGATTGACCAGCTCACCCACCCGACGCTGACGGGTGACCCACCGGCCGATATCGTTGGCCTCGACTGGAACGGTGTCCATCGTGGGGCGCAGTTCGGCGAGTTCTGGACGCCCGACGGGTGGGACGACAGCGGTCGCGACGCCGATCATATGACGATTCGGAAGACCGTGCGCCACGGCCTCGCCCGAATTCGTGAGTTCTGGGAGTCGCAGGGCGTCTGGTCCGAGTCGACGCCCCAGGAGGACGGATCCGACCTCGCGTATCAGGGTCCGTCACCGGGCGATATCGAGAGCGCAGCCTGTACCGAGTGTGGCGCGAACGTGTGGACGACCGAGCGCGGTCCGTACGTCGCCGAGTACGACACGGGCGACATCTGTGGGTATTGCAGCTACGACTGCTACTTCTCGCACCGACACCGGAATCACCTCGAGGAACTCGCTGGCGAGCAAAGCGTGTGCTTTCCACCTGCGTGACGCCGCGACCGGTTTTTCGCGCCCTCCAGAGAGGGCGAGGGCTCGATCTTGAGCCTTCATCGTGCGGTGATCATATGAGTGAGCGACACCAGTCAGCGACAGCTGACGTCGACGGTATCGCTGTTGAGCCTACGAACGCACGAACTGGCGAAGTCGATGCGGCGGACGTTCCTGACGAGATCGCCGATATCACTCGGGCACTCGCCAGTCGCTCTCCACCGACGAACCCGATCGTCGTGTTGAAGGTCGCCCGATGGTGGTATCTACATGGTCGTGGCGTCGATGACCCGGTCTTTCAGTGGGCCATCGAATGGACGCGGAAACTCGCAACCGATAGACCCGGAGATACGAAGCGCTACAGTGCCTTCCTCGAGCATCTCGTGACAGTCGGCTTCGCTCCGGATCAACAAACACTCCGGGGCGGAGGAAACGGCTAAGATCGGACCGTCTCGGCGGTTTTCGACGTAAGTTGGTGGAGTAGACGTGCAGAAAGTAGAATATTTTCTCCTGAAATCCCCGTTTCATACGCCTCGGCGTCTCTGAACCAACGAGACGCGACGCTGGGGCTATTCTCCAAAGTACTCATCTGCGATGCGTGCGAGCGAATCGTCTGGATGTGATTCTGTGGTCTGTTCAGCTGCACTCAGTGGTTGGGCGAGTTCCAGAACACGAGTGACATCCGAGTCCGCTACCTGTGCGATGTTGAACCCCTCCTGGCCGCAGTAGTTCATCTGATCCGAGAACCGGTCCGCCCCGATCTGATCCTGAATCTCCCTGTACGAAATCTTTGGATCGAGTTCCTGCACGTCTGAGAACTCGAGCCGCGCACCGTCCGACTCGTCACGGGATACGCCACCAACGGTTAGCAGATGGCTGAGACATGCCCCGTGCTCGTCGACGCTCCCGGAACAGTAGAGGAGGACGTCGTCCCCCGGCGAAACACTCCGCCAGGCATTCCGTCGCCCGTATCCCTCTTGTTGCCAGAACGGACTCGCATTGAAGTACTCGCCGTGCCTAAGGGGTTCATCACAGAATCGAGGGCCCTTCGCACCCGCAACGTATCGAGGATCAGCATTTTCCCGGATAGAATGGCCGCTGACCTGAATGAGGAATGCCGACATACGCAGTTATCAGGAGCTAATCAGCCATCTCACTAATATTTCACCCACTGTTTTAGCCGCATTTGCTGTCGATATGCGCGTTCCACCAGCGTAACACAGAGAAGCGCTAGAAATTCTGACCAGTAACTGAGCAACCGCAGACAGAGTTTTTTGGCCCCCGAGGGGTGCGGGGCGCTTCGCGTTCGTGAGCGTTAGCCGCACTCGAAACTCATGTCATCGAGTACCTGTTCGCGGGTCGCCTTCGGAAAATCCGAGACTCGCCACGACGAGATGCACAGTACGATTGAAGGGTGGATCAACGAGCTCGTCACCCTCACCGACGAGGCGAAAGCCAGCCAGCAATTCCAAAAGTGGCTCGACGTCCAAAGTCGGTTCCACGACTACTCCCATCGGAACACCTTGCTCATCAATCTCCAGTGTCCCGAGGCAACGAAGGTCGCGGGGTACAACACTTGGCGGAACGAGTTCGACCGGCACGTCCAGGAAGGCGAATCGGCCATCTGGATCTGGGCTCCGATCATCACCAAGCAGTGTCCCGAGTGCGAGAATTCGCCCAGCTACCACGAGCAAAGCGGCTGTGAGTACGACGAGACGTCGCCGGACGAGTGGTCGAAAGGACTTGTCGGCTTCAAACCCACTGCTGTCTTCGACGTCTCCCAGACTGAGGGTGAGCCGCTTCCCGAGCTAGAGACCGAGGCAACAGGAGACGCCGACGACTTGCTGCCCACACTCACGGGTGCCGCGGATGAACTCGGCGTGACGGTTCGTATCGTCGATGCTGCCGACTGGGAGCACGGCGACGCGAAAGGCGTCTGCAAATACCGGAGTCTGCATGACCTCCAGCCAGTCGTCGAGGCGAGAGCCCGCCCGAATCAGGCCGATCTCGCTGTCACGCTGATTCACGAGTATGCCCACGCGCTCCTCCATTTCGACGTCGACGACGAGGAGGAACGGGCGAAACGCGAGGTCGAGGCTGAAGCCGTCGCGTACATCGTCGGGCGGTATTGCGGGCTCGATACGAGTGGCTCGGCGTTCTACCTGGCTGCGTGGCAGGGTGACGGCCCAGAGTCGATCCAGAATCGGTTCGGGCGGATTAGTAACACCGCGGAGGAGATCATCGACGTGATCGATGGGTAGGCCGGTGTAGCACGGCGACGGCCAACCCAGAGCGTCGCAGTACGTTTTTATTGCGCCGCGGAGGGGCGGCGGCGCGCGAGATCGTGCGTCGGCCAGAACGGGATGAACATGACTGAACATACCCTCGAGTTACTCCTCGACGAGGCGCGACAGACGATCGAGAGCCATCCGCAAGTTGGTTATAGTGCCGACCAGCCCCTGCACGAACACCTTCGATTCGCAGTGCTGCGGCTGCTGGAGAACAACGCCGACGACACGCATACGGGCGAACCTCGCGTTCCGGGCCTCACAGTCGGATACGGGAGTGACGCGGCGATGTTCGATCAGTGGAGTGATGAGGTCGAGTGGTGGACCGACGTCGATCCCCAGGAGTACTGTACCCGGTTTCGCGTCTTCTATGAGCAGACGGACCAGGACGAGATGCCGAGACAGGTTCTGGAGGTGATGACGGCGCTGGGCGCGTGGCGAGTCTGGGACGGCCCAGCTGACGCCTGTGGCTCGTACGATCATTGCGGTCGGCGCGCAGTGCATTTTCTCTTCCCCTACAACCATCCTATCGAGGATCTGCTCGCTCGTCAGATCGAACCTGATGACGCTGCCCTCTCTCCAGACGGTGGGTGGGTCGAACCCAGGGACGCGCAGTCTCTCATCGAATCAAACCCGGACACGGTCTCCGCAGAGCCGTCAGACGACGAGCTGGCCCCGCGGATGCGACGAGCCTGTGAGGAGGAGATGGACGTGTCGCTACTGGAGAAAGGCGGCGTGTACGAGGTCCACGCCGCGTCGGGGAACATCTACGATGTCGACGTGATTAGCAAATCGTGTACATGTCTCGACTGGCAACAACGCGAGCCCAAGGGTGGCTGTAAACATCTGCGTCGTGTCGACATCGAAATTAAGGCCGGGCACATCCCACGACCGGATGGACGCATCCCGAGTTCTGGATTGCAACATCGGCAGAATAGTGAGACGCGCCATCGTGGCGAGTTCGACTCCTGGATTCGCCAGTGAATCGAGAACAGTAACGACTCTTCTCCCGTCTCTCGGTTGCCATCTCGTACAGAACGCTTAGAAGACGTTAGAGGTGGCTCAGGTACTCGCCGAGACCGGAGCCGGCCACGAGCACCAAAGCGCTCACGAGCACTCCCAATCCGAGGAGTCCATAGTTAGCGATTGGATTCTTAGCCTTCGTGAGGTCGTAGGTGTACCGCCGAGTCCGAATGGGAGTGAACGGCCGAACGCCAGCTGGCGTGAGGGCATCTGCCGCGATGTGGGAGAGAATTACGACTGTGCCGACGAGAAACGCAAAGACAGCGAGTCCAGCCGCCGCGAGAACGCCTTGCGAACTCCCCACCAAGCCACCACCAACCCCGAGAACGCTGCCGACGAGGGCGGCGAACCAGACCGTATGGGTGGGCCCGCGGTGTGTGATTCCGGGCACTCGCTGATCGTAATCCGGGACCATCGCGAGCACTACCGCGCCGACCCCGCCGGCAATCGCTAGCTCCCGAAATCCGAGGACGAGGAGGATGAACGCGATGGGCGCGTACGCTAGGAGGGCGACGCCATAATGTCCGGGACGATACATTCGATACGGCGTTTTGTGGACCACTCATATGGTGCTTTCCAACAGACGCCCGTAAACTGCTGGTTAAGATTTAGCTTAATCTTAACCTTAGCAATAGAGGGTTGCCAAGCGGACGACCATTCGAGAGAGGGCTAGCGAATGAGATCGTCGTCGACCGCGAACTCCATCGTTGCAAGAGTCGACCCGAGGGTTGCGAGTTCATCCCTACACGTTAGTTCTGTCAGCCACCGCTCAGGGAGTGCACTGGCTCCGAACCGAGCGCCTGCAATCGCACCAGTAACTGCACCGACCGTGTCCGTATCATCTCCCATATTGACCGCGGACACGATCGCATCCTCCGCGGTGTCCGCGGTAAGTCCATGGTACAGCGCTGCTTGCAGGGTATGGATGACGTAGCCACTTGCGCGGAGCGATTCGAGACTCGTGTCGTCTGGAATCGGTCGTAACGCGGTGAGCAGTTCCGCCGGTGCATCCGCCTCGACGTGGATCAGTGCGTCTTCGAGTGGTGTCTCTCGCCCTGCCAGGACGCCCGCGAGAGTGAGATTCAGCACGGCGCACCCGTACGTGCAGCGCGGATCAGCGTGCGTAATCGCCGAGGAGAGCCTGCTAACCCGCGAAAGTATATCCCAATCGTTTCGAAACGCGAGCGCGTACGGCGCACAGCGCATAACGCTTCCATTCCCGGCGTTGCTGCCTTCCGGACGCGACTCCCAGATCTGCTGGCCGGCGTCGCGCCAGGAGCCGTCGTGTTTGATTTTCTGGAGCGCATCGCTGGTCATCAGGCCGATGTCGAACGGACCGCTATCGTACCACGCGACGAAGCGCTCAGCGATATCGTCTGGCCTGACCGCTCGATGCTCGTCGAGACTTCGAGCGATACAGAGTGCCATCTCGGAGTCATCCGTAATCGTTCCTGCTGGCTGATTGTGCGTTCCATTGGCCAGCATCTCTGTGACCGTTCCATGCTTCTGCGCAATCTGTTGTGAAGAGTGAAATTCGACGGGCCGTCCGAGCGCATCACCGCACGCAAGCCCGAGAAGAACGCCAGCAGCTTCATCAGTCGACGACATATCCCGACCTTCGGAGGTACGTGATAAAACTATTAATCAGTGATAGCAGAGGTAAGGGCAGTAACTATGGAGAACGTCTATGCTGATATTCGAAAAAAGCAGCATCTCGACATTACGGTCAAAGTTGTGACCTGCAGACCGGGAGCAGGCTCAAGACGTGCTTTCGAGATGACCGTGGAAGACGTCAAGGGGACGCAGTTCACGTTTACTGTCTGGACGAAAAGCAAGAATGGACGGGACTACCACTGGCAGGAAGGACACTGGTACAGACTTCATTCTGCATACGGGGAGGTATGGCCAGCTGGCCGAGAACTCCACGGGACGAGCAAACTTGAAATCGAACACAAAGGCGTTCGACCGAACGAACGCCGCGCAAAGCTGCTCTATCTGACCGATACCCACTTGGGGAAGGAGACAGGCGGGTACAAGAACAATTCCTGGAAGATCGATACGGTCGCTGGATTCAACGCTGCGATTGATATTGCAATCGAACAGCGGGTCGATGCCGTCATCCATACCGGTGACGTCTTTCACAACGATACGAAGAACGGGATTTCAGATGAAATTGAAGAAGCGGCCCATGATGCACTCACCGAACTGGCGAACGCCGAGATTTCCTTCTATTACATCTATGGCAATCATGCAGGGAAGACAGGACGTGTCTGCCTGGAACAGTTCAGTGATGCAGGGTTAGCCACGCACCTCCGCTCCCGACCCATTGTAATCGGTGATGCCGTGGCACTCTACGGCGTTGACCATCAGAAATCATGGGACTCTGGTCAACTCGGATTTGAACGCCCACCGAGCGAGGTTATGACTCTCCTCTGTATGCACCAGTCAGTCGCGCCGCTCACGGGTAATTCACAGCCAGATTGCCATCTTCAGGATATCCTTGAAGAGAGCACGATCTCGATTGATGCACTCGCCCTCGGCCATCTTCATACGGAAGCAGAAAAGACTCTGAACAATTGTACAGCGTTCTGTGGTGGTGCGACTGAGCGTTTGACTGAGGATCTAGCACCGAGCGTCGAAACGATCTCCGTCGAAAACGGGACAATTCACCGTAAGAGACATCCTCTGCGAGCCTGACGAATACGATTAACCTTATTCTTAAGATTAACCGAGCTTCACGATGTGGCAGAGCACTGGATCTCCGATGCAGAGCGTGTCTCTCGGCATGGTATCGACCATACAGAATTTTATCAGTACGATTTCAACCAATCGAATAATGACCGATTCCATGGAAGACATCGCTGAGCGGGCAACAGACCTGCAGCAACTCGCTATCAGTGATCCGTCGCAGGTACCTCTTGATGATTTGCGTGAGATTATTTCGACCCCGACCGTGGCCCCGAGCACACATGGTGCGGCAATCATCGCCCTTCTCAACGTCGCTCGAGACCGTGACGACGTCGGATCAGAATTTGTCAACGACCTAGATATCTTACTCAATCGACCGTCCCTCAACGACGCGATCGTTCTTCGCTGTCTCCGCCAGATCGCGATGAATGATCCGACAGCTGTCCTCAGAATTCAAGAAGAGATCACCGAGCGAATCTCGCTTGATGATTCTGAGAGTACGCAGGCTGCGACGGGATGCTGCGTCGAACTCGCGAGTACAGATACGCAGGCGTTCGTCGACCTGACACCGATGCTCAGTGCCTTGCTGGACGTCGAGAATGAGACGATCCGAACGAATGCGATGTACATTCTTTCGCAAATCGCGCACGAGTATCCCGAAGAGGTGAAGCCGCTAGTTCCACAGCTCGTCGAGGGAATCACCGAACGCGACCAGTCATACCAAACGAACGCCCTGTCGGCGCTTGGCGCAGTTACATCCGCGTATCCGGCCGCTGCGAAGTCGACCACTGAAGTCCTGTCTGAGCTTACGACCGCATCGGCGCTAAAAGTGCGCGCCAATGCAACTGCACTGCTTGCCGACATTGCAAAGGAACACCCTGAAGCCGTCGAGGACCATGTGCCAGCCCTGATTGATTGTTTCCACAGTGACGACGAGTTTCTCTGCGGGAACGCTGCCTCCGCGGTTCTTCACGTCGGCGTTCATAATCGAGCGGCCGTCGAGGAGGCGATTCCAGCTCTCATTGAACTCCTGGACGATCCTTCGCCGGTCGTCCGTCGAAACACATGCAAAGCACTCGGGCAGCTTGACGCGACGGTCGCACTCGTCCAGCTTCGGTCCGTAGCCGAATCCGACCCAGATGAGAAAGTCCGAGAATTGGCATCGTGGGCCATCGCCGAGATATCGTAGCTTAGACGGGGGCGGTTCTCATCGCTGCTTCACGACAGTTTCAGTCGCCGGCAGGCAGGTCGTGGTCGGCGAACTCGTCTTTGAGATATACAACCGGAAGCCCCAGCACAGCCCTGATACGGTCGCGGTTCCCATACATATGCGACTTGTCCGAGGTCACTAGCTTCCCAATGAGGTTCCGATTGCGCTGGTGATTTGCATCGGACAGGATTACCTTGTCAACGTACCCATCAACGAACCGAAGACGCCGGTTCCGCTCCTCCTCGGTCCGCTCACTCGTCGGGCCCCACGTGAGACGGCTCTGAAGTTGGGCACGCGTCTCCAGTGCATCGGTAATGATGGTGTCGCATAGCGCGTCCATCGCCTCACGTGCCGTCTTGCCGGTCACCTGCTGTTCGCCGATCTCGTCGCGGAGAAAGCTCCGAATATTGGGCCGAATAATCTCTCGTATCAGACGCTGAGGATAGACATTCTCCTCAATGCGGGTGACAGAGATGAACTCGTCAACGAGCGTTTCCAGATTCAGTTCATCATCGGTGTAACTTCGGAGTTTGATTCCTAAGTTGGTCTGCGCAGCCCGAATCTTTGAGAGCTTATCGCCGAATCTCCCTTCGTCGGTCTCCCAACTCACCTCTGCCGAATCGAGTGAGTTCTCCGAGGTGCTGTTGCAGTACTCGTAAATCACCGCCCGACTCGTGGAGAGTGAGTTGTCGGTCTCGAAGAGTCGCTCGGCCTCGTCGCGCCATAGGTCGTGGAGGAAGGTCACCCCAACCAGTGGGCCGGTGTCAAGGAAATAGCGTGACATGGAGCCTATCCTGTCACCTCGAAGTCGATGTAAGGCAAGACGAGTGCGTCTGCAGCTCTTCTCGATGTCCTGTCGTCACGAGCGTTCGCTTCCGCCTTCTCACGCTCCCAGCTACGGAGTAGAGAGCGGAGCTGACTCTTCGCATCGTCCAGGCTGTCGAGATTCAGCTCACGTTCAATTTGCTTACGTGGTAGACCGTCGTTCTCACGAACCGCTAGCTCCAGACAGAAGAGCCGCCAGAACGCCTTGGAATACTTCTTGGCCTCTTTGGGGTCATATCCCGAAGAGTCCAGTTCAGCGCTCATCAATCGGTACCAGATGTGAAGATCGTCCTCGTAGCCGGGGAAGGAGTCACTTGGGAAGTCCTCAATGAAGTCGTACAGTGTCTCCCTCGTCGGCCCAGCATTCCGATCGAAGGAGAGCGTCGTCTGTGCCGAGTCTGCAGTCCCCAACTGCTTATCCAGGCGCCGATAGTGTCGCTGTATTTCGTATGGCGCATCGTCGTACATCCGGTCGGTGAGTCCCTCAAGTCCGAGGTCGTAGTAACGTTCAAGCGCGCGACTTGCCGCTTGACGTCCCCGCCGAATCGTCCCCTCTGGTCTGTTGATGTCAGCCGCAGCGATGTCGCATATTACCGGGTCGTCATTTGGCTCGCCTCCGGTGTGGACGCCGGTATTATCCGTCGCCGTCATTGTGCCATACATGTACCAGAAGGTCGGGATGTCGGTTGTAACTCGCTCACTGTCTAATTCGTCTTTCACGAAGTAGAGCAGCTTGTGGACGGCCTTTCGGGAGAGGGGACTGTCGTACCTGTGTTCGTCGAAGAGAAGCGCAACCACCTCACTCACACTCAATTTGCCGAGCATCGATTCATCAACGTAGCGTAAGAATCATGCGTTTATCTATGCTGTGGATAGAGGAGAAACACTCTCTATCAAAGAGTACAGATAACCAGTAACTAAATGCCGATATACAATCACGAAGGATCGAGCGAGGCCAGTGGGGACAAGGGTGAAAAGTACAAACAGGCGATCGAAGAATACCTCCGCGCTCGTGGATACAGCATCGAACGACGGTCGAATCATCACAGCACGACCGAAGACCTGGCCGCGGTCACCGTCGACGAGAATTTCCACTATCTCAGCGGTGAGAAGGTCGGTGACGACGTCAAGAAGTTCGTGCGGGTGGAGGCCAAGGGAACCAAATTGTCGCGACTGGATGACGACCTCCTCACTGAGTTAGCTCGCGTCTTCATCGACTACTGTGAGCAGGACGGAGGGTTCGAGTACCACATCTACGCATCTTATCTCCAAGCCTTTGACAAGTGGGAGCGAATATTCGATCCAAGGACGAACACACCAGAGCACATCAAGAACTACTTCGATACCTTGAGGGAGAGCCAGAAGTTGAATGACGCCGAGGAAGCAGCCCTCCAGCGCCTCGGGGTAGAAGACTTCGAGTGGTTTCTCGCCGATGTGTTCGTCCACCGAGCCAGCTGGAACCGCCTCGGGCAGATGGCGGAGGATGAGCGGTCTGTGAATCGATCCAAGTGGGATTTCTACACCCGGGAGAACTCGCCCTCGCGGGAAGTCGAAACTCTCGTCGCTAACTTCCTCCGTATTAGTGGACTCCCAGAATCAATCTACATCGGTGAAAACCTCGCAGACCATCCTGAGGACATCTACGTCGATAATCCTCGACACCTGCCCATCTGGGTCGAATCAGGCCTGTTCTACAGCCTGGTTTCAATGGAAGAGATGCCTGACTCGCTCCGTCCGTTCGTCGATGAGGAGTCTGTTCAGAGCCGACCGTTCGACAGCTGGCTAGAGAGCGAAGATACTGCTCCCGACGTTGCGAAGCGGCTGTTCAACCGTGAGATTCGACGACGCGCAGTCGACGGGTACGATGATTGTAGAATGGTGCGCCACCAGTACGAGAATCGCCTGCTCTTCAAACACGAAGGCGGGGGATCTGGCGAAGAGGACGATTCTCCGGCAAAGACGAGGGTCGAGGGATGGGATGTTGCGATGGATTGGGGTGCATATACCGCCCATCGCTATGCGGCACCGGTTGTCAAGCAATATAAGGAGCAGTTCTACGCCTTCATCGACACTGGGTGGATGTTCTCTCGTTCCGGTCGCGGCACCAATATCGTAAAAGGCGACACCGCCAGCAAACTCCATGACAAACTCCAAAGTAGCGGCCATTACCGTCCAAATAATCTGAAGGCACAATTCCGACAGTGGCGTGCATACCTTGGAATGGACGAATCACCACCGCTTGAGGAGGCAGATATAGAGGATGACCCCCAACGACTGGAGTTCGAGCGCGAAGAGGGGTTAGAGCTTCGCGTGAGGCCTCCGAAAGATGGCGCCGAACGGGAACTTCTCATGCAACGAGGTGTGGACGCGTACTGATGTCTGGGTTCAGAGTGGATTACCTCTCGGAGCCGGAACTCGTCTTCGCCGGTGGCAATACGGCGAAGGATCCGCGGAGCGGACTGCTGAAGTACGGGCCCTGCCCACCGCGTGACGGCTCTAATCATGAGGTGGTTCGGGTTGGACTGATTGGCGATAGCTGGTCTATCTCGGCGATGCGAGACCTGCTTGAGGACATGCGTTATGGGATCCTTCCCGAAGGAGACGAGCGACAGCGGTGGAATCAACCGTTCCCGGGACTCGGCCCTAACTCTGAGCTCAAGATGTCGTTCGATCAGCGTCCGATGTGGCGGGGCGAAATCGAACATGATGACATCGACTCACTGAGCGACGTCCGCGATGATGCCGACCGTGTTGAGATGGCGCTGGATTACGTCAAATACCAGATAGAGGGCGTCTGCTCAACAACCCCGAGCCCGGACGTAGTTATTGTAAGTATCCCAGAAACCCTCGCTGAGCTGTTCACAGAGGGCAAGAAAGTAGATACGATTCGGACGGCAGACACCGACTTCAGAAGCCGCATCAAGCTCTTGGGGATGCTGAATCAGACTCCGACTCAGCTGATCGGCCCCAAGACCCTCCGCGGAGAGGATGTCCAACCACGCCGGGAGGTGGCGTGGAATCTCGCGGTGGGCCTACTCTACAAGGCTCGAAGAGGACGACCATGGAAGCTCACTGAACTAAAATCGAACACCTGCTACGCCGGCATATCCTTCTACGATGAGCGCGGGACGGATCCGGACACCAGAGCGTCAATTGCGCAGGTGTTCATGGAGACCGGAGAGAATTTCGTCATCCGTGGTGACCCGGTCACCGACATCGCCAGCGATGCCGACACAGGACGGACACATCTGTCGGCTGGAGATGCCGAGCGGCTAATCCAAACCATCTTGGAGCGGTACGGCGACCGAAGGCAGGATCGCCCTGATCGGTTGGTTATTCACAAGTCCTCCAACTTCTGGGAGCAGGAGACAGAAGGCTTCAAATCTGGCTCCGAAGATGTGAGACAGCGAGACTTCCTCACCATCCGAGAACACCACCCGATTCGCCTGTTCAGCAACACGCAGTACCCGCCTCTGCGGGGCACAGTCGCCCTGCCTCCCGGGAGGGAAGAGTATTACCTTTACACGAAGGGATTCATTCCAGAGATTTCCGCGTACGCTGAGTCCGGCACTCCAAATCCAATCGTCGTCCGTCCCCATGAGGACGTGAACGCTACCTCATATCGAGAAATCTGCGAGGAGATACTCTCGTTCTCGAAGCTCGATTGGAACAGCTCTGACTTCTGCAAGAAGCTCCCCGTGACGGTCGGGATCGCCGATGCCGTCAGTGACATTCTCGCAGAACCGATGGCACAGAACCTCCCCGACGGGGCGTTCCCGTACCACTACTACTATTATATGTGAACTCGCCCGCTACGGGTTTCAGAGATGCCCGTCGGTGAAAGCCTTGGCGGGGATGATTGGCCAGACGAGATCGCCGATCTGAGGGACTCACGGAAAAGCGGTTCGCCTGAAGCTAACGTATCCTCCGAAACTGTGCCAGCTTCCAATGCATAGTGGTAGTTGAGACTGGCTATCTCAATGCATATGGTGTGACCGGGACAGGGCTATCCCAGAGAGATCGGGGTGAATCAACTGTTCAGTAGGTATGCGTATTGATTAGATGTCGAAGTATGTCTCTGCTCTTTTCAGAATGTGTTCAAGCTCGGGCGACTCTCGGATGGCAGTTAATGGCTACGGTGGTTCCGGATCGGATAGGTGATCTGCCAGTTGTCGATACTACCACTGGACGTCGTGCCACTCTCCCTGTTTGTAGCCAACTGTGGGAAACGTACCAACCGGTTCGAACCCCATTCGCTTGTGTAACTTCACGCTTGCAGGATTCGGGAGCGTCACGACTGCGTACGCGTTATAATATTCTTGCTCCTTCAGAGTCTCCAAAAGGGAGGTGTACAGCGCGGTTCCGATACCCGATTGGTGAGCGTCTTCAGCGACGTATACCGTCAGTTCAGCCGTCCATTCATACGGCGGGGTTGACCGCAACGAACTCGCAGTTGCGTATCCGAGAATTTCGCCTTCGTCCGTCTCGCAAACGAACCACGGATACTTCCGGAGAGTCGTCTCAATCCGCTCAGCCATCTCTGTAGTCGTGCGGGTCAACTTCAAACGAAATTGGAGTCGATTCGACGAGAGGGACATAGATAGAACGGATGGCTGGTGCATCTTCTCGAGTAGCTAATCGGAGCTGGTATTCCATGTCTGAGGAATTTTCCACGCGACCACTGTATATCCTGTATTGATTCACATTACCGATCCTCGAAGTCACGGCCTGAACCGAAACCCACTACACACGACGATTGGTATACTCTAATCTATGCTGGCTTTGCCAGCCGTGAGTATGATTTCGGCAGTCCTAGTACAACTGAGTGAGATCGGCATCGCGAGTGGCTATGGACTGGTGGTGTTTTTTCTGATTGGCCTCCTCGGCGGTGCACACTGTATTGGAATGTGCGGACCGCTCGTTGCAACCTACGCCGAGCGTATGGAAACCGAAGACCGTTGGTCGGGCGCACTCACCCTCTATGAAGTGCGGCAGCACGCGCTGTTCAACCTCGGCCGGACGCTGAGCTACGCCCTTATCGGGGCTGTCTTCGGGGCTGCTGGCGCGCTCCTCTACGGGACCATCGGGCTCGCCGGGATTCTCGGGCCAGTCCAGGGTGTCGTCGGCATCTGCATCGGCGTGGCAATCCTCGGGATTGGAATCACCCGATTGGCCGGCTACCAACAAGGAGCCGTCGAAGGTGTGATTGCTGATACTGGTATCGGATCAATATTCACGCGAACCTACACAGTGATCTCGACACGGATCGACCGCTGGGTCAACGGCATCGGCATCGTGGGCCTCGGCGCACTCCATGGATTGTTGCCGTGTATGCTTCTCTATCCAGCATTTCTGTACGCGTTCGCACAGGGCTCACCTGTATATGGTCTCCTCTCGCTCGGCGTGCTCGGGCTTGGAACGATCCCCAGCGTGTTCCTCTACGGAACGGTGATCCAGTCAGTGAGCACCCGCCAGCGACAGGTGGTCCACTATGGACTCGGTGTATTATTCATTGGGCTCGGATACGTCCTGTTAGCGATGGGGCTCATGCGGTTTGGCGTCATGCTCCCGTTGCCCGACATTCCGTACTATCAACCGATCGCCGGCTCGGAGGCGGTTGCGTAACATGTCCACCTGCACACTCTGTGACCTCCCCGCCGAAGACCCAATCATCGACGAGGCCATCGACGGCGAATTCTGCTGTCGGGGCTGTCTAGAGGTCGCACGCCTGGTTGACAACGGTGAGGACGTCGACCTCTCGATTGCGGCCGTCCGTGACCGCGTCGAGGCTGAGGATTCTCGACCGGATGTCCCCGAGGGTGCCGAAACGGCTTACCTCTCGATCGACGGAATGCACTGTCAGACCTGCGAAGGATTCATCGAACTCCTTGCCGAGGAAGAGGACGGCGTTCACGAAGCGCGTGCGAGCTACGCGACTGAAATGGCGCAGGTGGTGTACGACCCTGACCACATCGACCGCAACGCGATTGCTGCGGCACTAAGTCGACTGGGCTACCAGGCCTATGGTCCTGACGAAGAAAACGACTCGCTGCGCTCGCGTGTTGAGTTCGGCAAATACCGTGCGGTACTCGCGGCGATACTGATGATGCCTGTGTTGATTCTCTACGTCCTGTTCATCTATCCGGTGTATCTCGGCATCTATCCCGAGAGTTTCCTCTACGGAAGTACCGTTGAGGCGATGGTGTTCGGGCCGCTAGCTGTCTGGAGTACGCTCATCGTTATTGGGCTTGGATACCCGGTCTTCCGCGGGGCCTACGTGAGCCTGAAAGTCGGTCGCCCGAACATGGACGTGTTGATCGCCATCGCGGTGCTCGCAGCGTATCTCTACTCGCTGGCCACCTACCTCACGGGCGGGCGCGATCCGTACTTCGACGTCGCAGTGATGGTGCTCGCGATCGTCACCATCGGCAACCATCTCGAGTCACGGGTCAAACACGCTGCGCTCGGCAATCGCGCCGACCTCACGGATTCACGCGTCGATGAGGCCCGCCGGCTCGACGACGACAGTGAGGCTACTGAAACCATCGAAATTGCAAAGTGTGAGCCTGGCGACCGGCTGTTAGTCAAACCTGGCGAACGGATCCCAGTCGACGGCCAGATCGTCGACGGGACTGCCGCAATTGACGAGGCGCTCGTCACGGGTGAATCTCTCCCGCAACGAAAATCCGTTGGGGACACCGTACTCGGCGGGTCGATCCCCACTGACAATGCGGTTGTCGTCGAAGTTGGTTCGGAAAACACCAGTACGATGGATCGCCTCGTCGAACTCCTCTGGAACGTCAAAAGTTCTGCGACGGGCGTCCAGCATATGGTCAACCGTTTTGCGGTGCTGTTCGTCCCGCTCGTACTCGGGCTTGCCGCGCTGACTGCCGCTGGCTGGTTCGTCCTTGGCAACGACCTAAACACAGCTATAATGGCCGGTGTCTCCGTGCTAGTGGTCTCGTGTCCGTGCTCGCTCGGCATCGCTACCCCGCTTGCTCTCGCGGCGGCCACCCGCGATGCCACCGACAATCGGATGCTCGTTCTCAACGAGACAGTGCTTGAGCGGATCGACGACTCCGCAGTCGTTGTGTTCGACAAGACTGGGACGCTCACCACTGGGGAGATGGAACTTGTGGACATCGCTGGCGACGATCCTGACGAAGTGCTCGAGATGGCGGCCGCCGTCGAACGTCGGTCAAGCCACCCCATCGCCGCTGCGATCGACGATGCCGCCCCGCCGACCACGCGCTCGGTGTCGAGCTTCGAGAGCGCCGACCGTACCGTGTCAGCGCTCGTCGACGATACCCGCGTAGTTATCGGCCATCCAGGCTCCTTCGATGCTGACGAGTGGACGATTCCCGCGGAGATCGAGGCAGCCGTCACGGACGCCTACGAGTCGGGCACTCATCCCACGGCGGTTGCCTGGGAGGGCGTCGTCCGAGGAGTCGTTACAGTCCGAGATACGCCGCGAGAGAACTGGGAACACGTGGTTTCCGAGCTCGCGGACGCGGACCGAGAAATCGTCGTGCTGACTGGCGACGACGAGCGGATGACCGAGACGTTTGCGAACCATCCCGCAGTTGATCACGTATTCGCAGGCGTGCGCCCCGAGTCGAAGGAAGTGATCGTCCAAGGACTCCGCGAGCGCGGGACGACGACAATGATCGGCGACGGAACGAACGACGCGCCCGCACTCGCCAGCGCCGACCTCGGGATCGCGGTCTCAAGCGGCACCGATCTGGCGATCGAGGCGGCCGACGCGGTGGTGCTGGACGACCGTCTCGACGGCGTTCCCGAGGTCTTCGAGCTGGCAAGTGAAACTCGAGGCCGAATCAAACAGAATCTCGTCTGGGCGGCTGGCTACAACGCGATTGCGCTCCCATTGGCAATGACTGGCGTGATCACGCCGTTGATCGCCGCCGTTATGATGGCGGTCAGTAGTCTCATTGTCGTCTTTAATTCGAAACGCCGACTCCTCCCTACGAACGGAGATCATTCGGCTGAGCCCGACTCTAGCGAATGTACCGAACGACTCGAACCTCAAGCCCGCTCGGACTGAGTGCTCGAACGCAAGCATAGTCGTGACCCCTCTGCTACGGTTCTACAACAGTCTGCTACAATACGCGATTCAGTGAGCAGATCGCACTCACTCGCTAAAAGCACCTGCCACAAGCAGTGGGAAGACGAGCGTTGCTTCTGCCTCGACCTGCATGTAATTCGTCTGCTCATCGTCTTTGATTTCCCCCACGATACTGCCTCGTTCGGGGGCGCTCCAGAGAGCGATCCATCCCAGCGGTCACGAGTCCTTCTTTCTGAGAGACACACGCTCAGTATCGAACAGTTGGACGAATACTTTACCGTGTCGTGGTCAGCATTTCTTCGTGGCCCCGACACGTGAGTGTTGCCGCACTGTCTTCCGCCAGATCGCCCAACAGCCCTTCACCGACTGGCCCGCCTACAAATCCACGCCACTGTATGACCGCTCATCACTCGCCGCAGTAGAAGCAGACGTTCGTGTCGTCGCAGATGCATGGTTCAAACAGGAAGACCACGAGGCCGTCGAACCATTTGTCCACGCAGTGCCGCTGGCATACGTCCAGTTTGATGCCCACGACCGATACGCAGGCTCGACGAGCTACGAGATGGAGACACTGTTTCGCCTGTTCCTGCTGAAAGAATGCTATGGCTGGGACCACGAAACTGCCCTCGTCGAATACCTCACCCAACACCCCGATTTCTGTGATCAACTCGGCCTGGAGCCGGTGCCGAACCAATCAACCCTGTGGCGGAGCTGGCACCATCGCTTCACAGCTGATCTCCAAGACACCATCGAGACAGCAGCGCGAACAATCCTTATCAAAGCTCAGAATGCGGGCGTCACAGTCCCGCGTGAGCCAGACCGACAGAGCCGCAGACACCGTGACAAGAGTACGGAATCGAACCCCGATGACCAGACCGTATTAGAGCAGACAGAGACGGTCACTGGTCGCGTCAGCGACGTTGCATTCCCAGCGTTCTCACTGGACCGAGGCGAAGGCTGTGAGATCCACGAGAACGCCTACTGGGACCTCCAGACGTATCTCGGCCTCCGTGAGAATTTGGCTGTCAACGAAGGCGCTCGGAGCTTCATCCACGAATCAACCCGAGATCGAACACCACTGGGCCACGCCCATCGCGAGCATATACGTGACCTCTCCATCGAACAAATTCGGGAGATGCACCGACAGGCGGTGAGCCGGCTCTTAGATCAAGTAGCAGAGACTGAGGAATTCTTCCGAGCCGGCATCGTCGCAATCGATATCACGGAGTCCGACCCCTTCACTGGTGACCGAGCCGGGCACGAAGACGAGATCATCGGGACGAAAGAGAAAACGGACGAGTACGCCTACCAGTGGGCCACCGTCCAGTTGGTCGGGAATGCCGTTCCAATCGTGCTAGACGCACGGCCAGTACGCAAAGGCAACACACGCAAGGAGATTGTCGCGGACCTCTTGGACTCGGCAGAGGACCTTGTCCACGTCGATAATGTGCTAATGGATCGGGAGTTCGATAGCCAGCACATCCTAGAGATGTTGAGCCAGCGTGGACTCTCCTACGTCGTCCCAAAGCGGATGCAGACCAGCGAGAAGGCCCAGGCGAAACGACTTCTACAGCGCGACAAGGATCGGTATGAAACCGACCGGAAACTGCATCTCGGCGACAACGAGTGGCACTCGACGACGCTGATCTACCGACGCAAAGAGAACTCCGAACACACGGATCATCAGCAGTACTCGGTGTTCATGACGAATCGGAAGAGTGGCCTTCTCACGGAGTACGGCTACCGGTGGGAGATTGAAAGCGGCTATAAATCGATCAAGCGGTTCATGGCCGCGACGACCTCAAAGCACTTCGGCCTGCGGTTCTTCTACTTCGCGTTCGCGTGTTTACTATACTCAATCTGGCGGGCTGTGGACCTGCTTGTGCAGGTCGAATTGACTGGTGAATACGAGCACTCGCCGATCGTGACGGCTGATAACACGCTGACGCTGGTAAAGAAGGAGACCGGAATCGGATAGCGAGGAGCCTCTCTCCGTGATAGCGCAGCGTCTGAGTGGCCACACTATCCGGAGTCTCGGAAATTCTCCGAATTGATTACCTAAATGACAAGAACGGCCGTTCAGAAAGCGATCTGAAGCAGATTCCGCTCTCGATTCGGACAAAACCATGCATCACAGGCCGGCTATACCCACTGTAGTCTCAACATCACAAGCCCGAGATTCCGTATAGCGATATACGATATACATTCTACTGTAATACGGAGTTCCGGCGCTAAGAGACTCTAGACCCCTGAATTCTCCCGATGGGTCGAATACAGAAAGTGGTCCTGATTATGCTCGTAATCACGACCACTTTGAAGTACCCCGCCGCCGTCGGTGAACCACGAATGCTGCAACCGCCTCACGACGGCACTTCCCCCGGGGTAAAGGCACCGAGAGCCGGCCCGCAGGACGGTGGAGGGCCGGTGGATGCCTGACCGACCGCTTTCGACGCCGCTCGACGACAGCTTCGAGCGCTACCTCCAGGATAAGGGGAAAGGCCGCGGTGGCGACGGCGGGAACTATCGACGAAACGCTGCACGCGAACTCGAGCGATTCGCCGAGTGGGCCGCCGGCGACCGCGGCGACGACGACTGGACCGGGATCGCCCCCGACGACGCCGAACGGGAGCCGACCTTCGACGATCTCGACGAACGCGTGTTCCGGGAGTACGCCCGACATCTCGGTGGAGATCGGGGACTCAAGCAGAACACGGTACAAACCTATTACCGCTATATCTCTGCCTGGTGTGGCTGGTGCGTCAACGAAGGATATCTCGAAGCACATTACGCGCAGCGGGCCAGTGCGATGGCGCCGCTGCCGGGGGACGACGGCCGCAAGCCCGGAGACCAACAGGCCTGGACGTCCGAACAGCGCCACGCCCTCACCCGCCACGTCGACGAACGGGCCCGCGACGCCGTCGAGGCGTACACGACACTCCCAGAGAATACTGACCCCCTCGACAAGCAGCGAGCACGCTACGCGGCGCTGAAGGCGGCTCGTGACCGGGCGCTGGTGTTCGTCCTCGCGTATACCGCCGTCCGCGTCGGCGAACTCCTCCGGGACCCGAATGACCCGCGCCGACGCGGTGTTCGCTGGGAGGACCTCTCCCTCGACGACGGGAGTATGGACGTCTACCGGAAGAAACAGCAGTGGGACGCCGCCAGTCTTCCCGACCCGGTGATCTCGCCGCTTCGGAGCTATCGCCAGCTGATGGACCCACCAACGGAGCGCTGGCCGGTGTTTCCGACGTTCGACCAACGGACGCTCGCAGCGCTCGTCCGGGAAGAGCTCGCCGAACGAGGGGAACGCCCAGAAGCAATCGCTGAACGCCGAGCGGAGTACGCTCGCGACCTGCTGCTGGCGCTCGATGAGGACATTCAGCCGCCGTCGATCACGACGGACGGCGCACGGTCGATTCTCCAACGGCTCTCAAAGACCGCAGAGATCGATATCGACCATCCGAAACACGATTATCTTGCTCCGCATGGTGGCCGTCGTGGGATGGGCGAGGTGCTAGTCCGCGCGTTCGGGTATACAGTCGCGGCTCGATATCTCGACAACTCCGAAGAAATGGTCCGTGAACGGTATTCGCATATTGAGGCTGGGGAACTTGGTGATGTGGCTACTGAAGCTCTCGAGGAAATCGATTCTGGCGTATAGAAACTATTCCACTTTCACTCCCCTCTCGTGACCATTATGAGCCAGTAGGGGCATTGTTACTATATGGCAACCCTCCCATCGCTTTTTGAGACGTTTCTGACGAATATCCGTCCCTCGGACCAGCATATTGAGGATTACAAGGAGGGGCACGAAACCTTGCGTGATTTACTTAGAAATGACGACATCATAAGTGAATTCTATGTGGGGGATTTCCTCCAAGGGAGTTATCGACGGTGGACTGCTGTCAGACCAATTGGGGATGAAAAATCGGATGTTGATATTGTATTCGTCACGGACTTGGACAAAGACGAGGTGACTCCACGAGAAGCTATGGAAAAATGTGAGCCATTCTTAGAGGAGCACTATGAGGGCCAATGGAGCAGGAAGGATCGGGCTTACCAGATTGACCAAGACCGTATTGAGATTGATCTAGTGTTGACTGCATCCCCCAGTGAAGCAGCTAAAGCAGCTCTTCAGCCAGACGGTTCAGTTGGCGGATTAGAGGTTGGCGAAGGATTGGATACAAACCAATCAAGCCGAGTTGCCGAAGCGTTTGGACTAACCCTCGACAAGAATGAGGAAGAGTGGCGAGACGAGCCACTTGATATCCCGGATCGGCGGCTCGAAGAGTGGGATAAAACACACCCAATCGCCACAATTGAGTGGACTCTAAAAAAGAACGACCTTACAGACGGCCATTACGTAAACGTCGTCAAAGCAATCAAGTGGTGGCGAAGAACCCAAGTCTCTGAACCTGAACGACCAAAGGGATACCCACTCGAGCATTTAGTCGGCGAGTGCTGTCCTGATTATATCGATAGCGTTGCTGAGGGGATCGTTCGCACTTTCGAAACTATTGAACAGCGCTATGCAAATGAAGCTCGGATGAATGACACTCCCACTCTCCCTGCTCGAGGACTCCCGCAGATTGACGTATTTGCTCGAATTGACGGAGACGACTTTGCTGCCTTCCATGAAGCAGCTGGAGAGGCAGCAACGTTAGCTCGAAACGCATATGAAGAAGACGATAAGTCGGTATCACGGGATCTGTGGTCTGATCTTCTTGGCGATTCCTTCCCTGAATACGGAAATGGCGATTCAGATGATGGTGGAGAAAAAGCTGTCAATCTCGACTCCTCCTCAAAATCAACGAGTGTCTCGGATCAGCGATTTGCATAACAATTCTTAGACTAGTGATGCCACCCTCTGAACTCACAGTAGCTGTCTCTTCGCTCGAATCTCTTGATGGTGTCACGGTTGTTGAAGGCCCGTTACAGCACGAAGGAGGATCAAAATGGGTTCTTGAAGTCAAGCTTCAACCAGACGAAATTGAGGCCACCTCCCAAATTCCGCAGGAGTCCACATGGTTCGTTCTTATCGACTCGACCTATCCTGGAGGTAGCATTCGAATTTACCCTGCTGAGGAAGGGAGTATCACGGCCACCTACCCTCATCAGCGCCTCAACGTAGCCGGCGACGAAGATACTCCTTGGAGAAAGGGTAACATCTGTGTGGCTCGCTACGGACATATCATCGGGCGATCGGGCGCCACGAGGGAACCAAATTCCCCAGATGAACGTCTTCGATGGCACTTGGAACGGGCTCTGTCGTGGTTAGAAGCAGCGTCAAAGGGAGAACTCCGTCAGGAAGGAGAACCATTTGAACTTCCGATATTCAGCACGAATTCTGCCCCTCAGAATCGAGTTGCATTCAATGAAACAGCGGAATCCCTCGAACTTTGGCGATCTGAGTTTGGTAATTGGGGGTTCGTTGACTTCGTAGAGCTGACCGAGCCGTCAGATGTCTTCCTTACAGAGCAGTTCCGAGATGAAGACGACAACGTCGTGCATCACCCGAAGTGGGGAGAATACATTAGTTCAAATATCTGTTCTCAGACTAGTGGAGCATGGCTATTATTAGAGGAACCCCCAATCGAGCCTCCTTGGGAGGTGCCTGAAACTTGGAGTGATTTGGCAAACTTACTGCAAGATTCCTCTATTGATCCATTTGAACTCCGGGCAAATATAGATACTATCGTCGAAGATGATGCGTTCAATTGTCTCCTCTTAGGGTTTCCAATTCCTAGTGAGGTCGGAGGGTCCTCGGAACTCATCCATTGGCAGGCTATCGAACTCTCTGATGTTAGACCGGCATCTGAGTTACCTGGATTTAGGGAAACCCCCAGAGGAAAGGAAATCGCGGCTAGAGTAGATCTTTCTCGAGATTCTATCCGTTGGCTAGATTCAGACAACTGGGCTCGCGAACAGCTCTCTCGTCGGGGGCACATCCAAGATCCACTTCGTGAAGCCAGTGTGCTTCTCATTGGTGCCGGTGCACTCGGGAGTACCGTTGCTGAGGGACTGGTACGCGACGGGTGTCACGACCTCGCTATCGTTGATGGGGAAACCCTGGAAATCGGCAACCTGGCGAGACACACGTTAACCCTCCCTGACGTGGGAGAAAATAAAGCTGAGGCGCTCGCGAATAGGCTCAACTCGGTATCACCGCATGCCGATGTTGATGGATTTTCTCTTTCATTCCCCTTGGAGGAAGAAGAGCAATTAGAGGTGGTTGAATCTGCAGATGTAGTAATCGATTGTACGGCCTCGAATTCTGTTCTTCAAGCACTAAATTCCTGCAGGTGGGAAGAGCCGGTTCTCTTCTGCTCGGCGTCTATAGGTAGACGGGGGAACCGGCTATTCTATTTCGCATCATACTCTCTGAGTTTCCCGGTTGATGAGTTTCAAGAAGAATTCGAACCGTGGCGGTTGCAAGAACAGATTGAGTGGCAACCCGATGAAGACGCTGTTCCTGAACGCGTTGGCTGCTGGCATCCAGCATCGGTGATTCGTATGGATCAGGTCATGACATGGGCTGGAACGATCACACGCCTACTTGAACAGGATGCTTCATTAGGTCTTCGCGGAACTGAATTCAGAGTCCTCGAATCTCGGGATGATGGCACTCCCACCGTTTCAGAGGCAGAGCCCCCATTTCAGGATGTTGAACAATGGGTCGCCCCAGATTCTGGAGTATCGGTAGAAATCCCTGTCGCTTGCCTTAAAGCGATTGTTGATATCTGCGTCGACGCAAATCCTCTTGAGACAGGGGGAATATTAGCCGGTAGCGCATTAGAAGAGACAGCCGCACGGATTATCCGTGCCAGTGATCCGCCACGAGACTCTGATCAAGGGCCTACAACTTTCACCAGAGGTACTGAACGCGTTGACGAGTGGTTACGAGAGGCCCGTGATAGTCTGGGTATTCACTATTTGGGAGAATGGCACTATCACCCCGGCGGATCTGCGGAGTTGAGTTCTCCAGATCGGGCACAAATGAACGAAATCGCTTCGACTGATGAGTATGGATGTCCCCATCCGATTATGTTTATTGTCGGGGGAAACCCGTCAGAGACGCTTGCCGTCAGAGCGTATCTCTTCCACCGGAATCGGAGTTATGAGGAACTTGTGCACATCGGACCGTCAGATGAGCCAAGTAGACCAACGAATAGTTTTGATTTAGATATTGACTTCCCGAATGCGAGAGTAGGTGACTCTCAATGACTAATCCAACTGGGGATGTCTTCATTAGCTACAAACATTCACAACAGGACTTAGCCGAAAAGCTGGAAATCTCCCTCCGGAATCACGGGATACCTGTTTGGCGTGACGTTCACGACATCGGTCCAGATCCATTAGAGCAACAAATCCGAGAAGATCTCCAAGACTCGAACCTTGCGGGTGGTGTCGCAATTATTAGTAGTGATGTTACTCAATCCCCTGTCATCCTTAAAACAGAGCTTCCTGAACTTCACAAACGGTGGCGGGGTGATGATGAGTTCTTTGTTGTTGTGGTGCTCGTTCCTGGTGTTGATTATGACGAGGGGGAAGCAATCTTGTCCAAAGCAGAATCTCCATACGACCTTTCCCATTGGTATATGGAGTCCTTGGAAGTGAAGGGGACTTCTTCTTCCTCCTCAGCTATTGGCCGAATCATAAACTCGATACTAGACAGAATGGGACAGAACCAGAAGACCAGCGGTCAGCTTCCCACTCTTGATGCTGTAATTGATGCTGTATTGGAGCGTCGACTGCAATGTATCCACAATCATCTGTCGTCTAATTCTCCAGTAGAGTGCTCGCTGGACACGTATAGCAAACCATCTTATGATATTCAGCTGGCCGTGAGTATTGATTGGTCGCCTCACTTTGACGACAGTATACCGGAGGAATCCCTATGGAATGAGGAGCTGCTCCCAGCGTTACGCACAACGACCGATTATCTTCAGCAAGAGACTCCAGGGAGAGAGCTTCGTTTTCGAGGACGAGCCCATTTACCAGCAGTTTTCTCGCTCGGATACTGCCTTCCGGAGACACGAGGAATTAGTACCGCGTGGATGCAACCAGACCAGGATGGCAATTTTTCGCCGTGGCGTCTTGATCGGGACTTGGAAGAGAGCAACTTACAGAGCGACCTCGAAGAGATCGACCGAACCGCTTCGGACCTAGCCGTCCTAGTGAACATTACCGACGATGTGAAGCCGGAGGTTGGGAATACGAAATCTTCGCTCCCGGACTTTAATGGGATTCTGGAATTAGGACTAGGGCAGGACTCAAAAGGGCGATTAACACCCTCTGAAGCAGCACATGCGGCAAAAGTATTTCAGGAGGAGCTTCGTGAGGCGATGAATCGTCTTCCAGAAACGTCTACCTTACATCTATTTATGGCAGCACCAGCTGGGCTCGCATTCTTACTCGGACAGAAAACAAACACTTCTCCTGCGATTCAGACTTATATTCTAGACACTGAAAGTGGGAACAGAACCTATCAACCTGCTGTCCGGCTCCCATAACACCGTATACTCTACGATACCGGTTGCAGTACCTCGTCCCACCATACACCGACAGGGGACGGCTTTCCCACCCTCGATACGGGTAGGGGCGACTGTCACAACAACCTCGGAAGAGCAAATCGGCAAAGACCATAAGCAAATAATCGCTCCCAGCTGTAGCCCAGTACAAGACGGAACAGGTTAGAGCGGATCCTCAAGTCCGCAGGAGATACACTTCATGTAGCCGTCCTCACGTTCCCAAATGTGATCGCAGTACTGGGGGTCCGTGGTCGTCATCTCAGAGAAGTCCTCGAACGGATCATTTGAGATGACCTCCTCTCCGTTGTGCTCTTTGAGACGGGCCCCACACCGGCACCGATAGCGGTTCTCTCCTCGCGGCTCCCAGACGTGTTGATGGTCTTCTTTCTTCTCCTCCTTTTCTCGCTGTTCAAACGCTGCTTGAGCAGCTCTGTCAGCAAGATCTGAGCTCGTCTTGATGGTCGACTCATCGTAGATATACGCTTCTACCGTAGTGTCTTTCCAGCGCTCAAGCCGACAGTGTTTACAGAAATCCCGGTCGTGGAGGTCACTCCCTCCGTATTTCCAGGTATGGTCACAGTCCGGATTCGGGTCGGAGAAAGTTAGGGATTCAGCGTTCAGGAACCGCTCCAGATACTCCTCAGGTGGTTCTACCTCTGGAGGGTCTGCCCACGAAGCTGCGAAGGCGGCCTCAGCCCGTTTGTCGAATGCGACGACCATCTCCTCAATACGGAATCGGTCGTTCGTAAAATCGTCAGGGCTGGCCCAGTAGACGCTATATCCGGCCGAGAGATAGTCGTGCGTGACCGCGTCGAGGTCTTTGTCTTCGTTTGCGTATTGGACCTCAACGATCAATCCACGCCCAAGGTAGTCGTTTGCATCATCAGCGGGAAATTCGACGAGGGCATCTGCCCGGCGAGAATCAGTGAGCGTCGGCGTATCGTGAACGTCGACGGTGACCTCGGGTCCACAACGGTCATATTGGTCAAATCGCTGCCGCAACGCCGATACTGCGAGGGATTTCATCTTCCGATGCGGATCCGACTCTCCTCCGGAGCAATTGGCCGTCGAACCCCCTGAGCCCGCAGTAACGTGATAGAAATGGCGGGCGCGACCATCATCAAATGGGCCCCGTGGTCGCATCGTTCCGCCACAGGCTGGACACACGACGTCAGTACCGTCCTCTACCTCTTCAGGAAGAACTGTCCCTCCCTCCTCGTCTGTAGAAGACTGTGCGATAAATGGCATCTAGGTCGACGTAGCGACTTCTTCTGCAGACTCGATATATTCGTCTTCCCACTCTCGACGTGCCTCAATTTCGCGGGAGCCTCGTTGCGTTAGCGAGTACAGATTGGTTCGCTTATCGAGTTCGGCCTTTACTGCGAGCCCGTGTGGTTCGTCGAGCCCGGCGATCACGTACAAGATGTCCCGCTGGAACCCAGTTAGATCGTGCATCCGTCCGTTCACTATTTTTGAGGGGTGGCATATGTTCTCTCTGGTGCTCAAAGGCCAATATTCGATACGACGAGACGAAAACCCTGCGTGAGAACTTCGAACCTTTATATGGTGGACAAGAGAAGTCCGCGATGGAATGTCTGACCTCATCGTCAAAGCAGCCGTGAAGGACGCACTTTCGGACCACAACGTCTCGGCAGATTTCTACGACGCCCTCAACGAAGAGGTCGCCGAACTGCTCGACGACGCCGCAGAGCGTGCTGAGGCCAACGACCGGAAGACGGTCCAGCCCCGCGACCTGTAGGCCTGCGTAACGCAGCCAACCCCGGCACTCGAACGTAGCTTTTTGAGGTTCCTGTTCAGAAGTTAGGAAACGGAGATGGCGGACGCACCGGATACCGAACGGCAGGCGGTCGAACCCGATGCGAGAGAGGTCCTTAGCGTGTCCCAGCTGAACGACCGGATCGCGTCGGTCGTCCAGGACACGCCTGCCCTCAACGGCGTCCGCTGTATCGGAGAGGTCACTGACCTCCACAAGAACAGTACGGCGCTCTACTTCACGCTCACCGACGGCGAGGCCGAGCTCCCCTGTACGATCTGGGCGAACCGCTACCGGGAGATGGACGCCGACCTCGAGGACGGGACCGAGGTCATCCTTGAGGGCGATATCGACTACTGGGTCGAAGGTGGGAAAATCGACCTCAAACCATGGGAGGTAGTCGTCGGCGGCGACCAGGCGGCCGCCGTCGAGCGACTGCGAAGCGAACTCGAAGAGCGTGGCTGGTTCGAGGACGAACAGAAACAGCAACCGCCGGCGTTCCCGGAGAGGGTCAACGTCGTCACGTCCCTCCGAGGGGACGCCCGGTACGACATCCAGAACGCGATCCACGGGCAGGACCCCACCGTCGACATCCTAGTGAAGGACGCAACCGTCCAGGGGTGGAACGCGCCGACGTCCATCGCGAACGGCATCCACCATCTCGACCGCTCGGAGGACGTCGACGCCATCATCGTCGGTCGGGGCGATGGGAGCGATTCGAACCTCCAAGCCTTCAACACCGAGCGGGTCGCGGAGGCGATCTTCACCGCGAATACCCCGGTTGTCACCGCAATTGGACACACCGATGACCGGCTCATCGCGGATCAGGTGGCGGACATCGCGACGATCACGCCGACCGCCGCCGGCGAGTATACTGTGAACTTCCGCAAAGAGTTCCTTGCGAGTGAGATCGAGCCGCTGAAGCAACAGCTCGATGCCGCGTACGAGACCTTCCAGCAGGAGCACGAACACGAACAGGAACTCGCCGAAGCAGTCGGTGAAGCGACCGCACCCGGGGCCTCCCACCGGTTTACTACAAGGTCGCGCTCGCTGCGCTGCTGTTGCTGTTGTTGGTCATAACCGGACTTTAACTGGGAGAGATTTCTTTCAGCGTTGCGTTCGGAGTACGTCGCTCGCGTATCGGTGGTCTTTGATGGAATCGAACCCTGAGGACGACGGCTTTGACGTTCGACCCGGCTATTCTCCGAAGTTTGTAAGGTTATAATTTCCTTATCTGCTATCTTTTTGCAAAAAGTACTAGATATGTCTTCCAGTATTAGTTTATTGTTGGAGATAATTAACCAGGAGTTCTGTCATTGCCAACGTATCATCTATTGTTGGAGGCGTTTCCCTACAGCATTATCTACGCTACTTCTAGAAATATACTGACTATTCTTGGCCGAACAGAAGGTATATGCAACCGTGACCAGCACCACGAATTACCGCCGAACCGCGGTCGCAAAATCGCGGACCAAGACGACAGACCGCCGATCCAGAAGTACCAACTACACCGACCTCGGTATTGGTCTGCAGTTGACCGACACGACCGCGTTCAGGTGACAGACCAACTCTATGAACGACCACACGACAGACCCTCCAAACGAGGAATCGACCACGCGCTCCAGTGATAATTCACACACTACGGCCCGACTTAGCCGCCATTTCCAAACAACCAGCACCCAGACCGCTCCGCGAGTTACTACCCTTACAATAGGGCTTGCATTCTTCGTCGCCGCTGTCGGCCCTGCCGCTGCGCAAAACCAAGTCGGTGACGTGTACTGTAATACTGGCGTTGCGACCGGGATCAATCTCGTGTTCAGCGCGGTCGCCGGACTCGGACTTCCTGCAACTGGCTACTACACCGGCAAGGCTGGGCTCTCGTACATGCGTGCGGGCGGCAATCCAGAGAAAAAGAACGAGGCCAAGGAGAAACTCGTCATGTCCGGCATCGGGTTCGGCATCGTCGCGCTTGCGCTCGTCTCGCCCGAACTCATCGACAAGGTCGGCAGTCAGATGGGCTTTGGCTTCTCGGACTGCGTGAAGCCCTTCTAAGTCCATCTGAGGTCGCCAGCGAACTGTTTCCGCGCCCCTCGCCCGGAATAGAATGCACTCTCCCCGCTCGATGACCGCCGTGCTTGCCCTCTTTCTCGTGAGCAGCAGCGCAGTAGTTGTCGTTGCAGGAGGCATGGCTACCGTTACACCATCCGATTTCGGGTCCGTTGTTCCTGACGATGGACCGGACTACGGCGTGAATAACAGTACATTTCAGCGTCTCTGGTCCGAGGACGTCGACAACGGCAATCTCTCAGCAGACGATTTCGATGAAAACGTTTCATCGCGTGCCGAGTTCGCACACCGACTTGCTCGGTCGACGGACATCCCGTTCGATCAGCCACCACAGGCTACTGGGGACTGGAACAATGGAGATTTCGGTGATTTCAGTCCTGGTGGCCGAGATTCGTCTATTCATCCTGAAAGTGCATCCCTCGAAGACGGTGTGTACATAAAGGATGCGTATGTCAGCATCTTCGCCACCCAACCGTCGACGATCCTCCACCAAGGGAACGAAACGACACAATACGTTTCTTCAGACGGCCAGATCCGCGCACTCAGTGACTACCGCGTTGCCGTTCCCCAGGGTGATCAGAACGGGTCACAGCGAGAACGCTGGTCGATCGACCAAACGAGTATCGAATCCGTTGAGCTCTCCGCTGATGGACGGACCATCGACACTGGGAGCGGCCATCAGGCCACGCTCCAGTATACCGGCCTCTCGGGTTCGCCGCAGCTGACCGTCGAGGCCAATATCACGGTAACGCTTCGTCACATAATGCTGGATTGTCCAGACTGGAACTCCTCGATATCCGGTTGTGACGGCGACTGGACTCGCGACGTCGAAACCCTCGAAGCGTCGAAAACGGTGTCGACGTTACAGAAGGTCGTTGTCAATCAACTCTCCGGCATTTCTGGGAACCGCGTCCAGTTCGAGGCACGCGAGAACCGAACCGGCGCAGTCATCCATCCAAGCACTGAGTGGTCGACGATTACGGTCGACGGCGACGTTCGAGCCCGGAGCAACTGGTGGTTCTACACGGCCGGAAGGTCCGGCTGGCAGTCGATGCTCACGAGTACCGCGACCAACACGTCGCGTGCTGAGTCGTCGGTGCGTCCCGTCCAAGTTCATGCATTCCCGAGTCAGCAAGCGCCGTACGTACCGACTGAACCGACCGACGCCGGGAAGCGACCATTGGCCATCGAAGAAACGTGGGGGGCAGAGCTGGCAGGGCCGTCGCTGCCGGTGAACATCGATCTCGAGTCTGCTGACCCGTACGTGAACGCAGATTCGATAGCTGTGAGTTCCACAACCCTCCACGAGAGCGCCTTCCGCAAGGTCACAGTGCAAGGCATCGTCCGCGGGCAATCACGAACAGTCTCCCTCTCGGAGCAACAGACCGTCCGCGAAACGAATCTCGACTTGACCGTCACCGAAGCCAACGCTACCCACGCGGTCGTCCGGGCGATGGTCACGGAGAACGCGAGCAATGATGCTGTCACGACTGGCCGTGTGACAATCGGGAACCAATCCACGGCACTCAACAGCAGTGGGATAGCCGTCGTTACCATCTCGAATCCGTCCCTGATCGTTCACGGCCAGTACCAATCGGCCGCATGGTGGCGGACTGATCAGCCCTACGCAGCGTCGGAAGATGTCGCGAAAACCCCCGCGAACTTCCCCGATTTCCAGACGTTCATCGACCTCGTCGTCGTGACAATGCTCTGGTTCATCCCCGTTGCTGTCCTGATCTTCGGTTTTGACTATATGTCCGGCGGCGCGCTGCTCGGACTTACAAACCGATCATGAACGACAACACAAGCTCACCTAGTCACGACAGGTGTATCGACCGTCGAACAGTTCTTAGTGGCCTCAGCGCGACTTTCGTCGCGCTCTCTGGCTGTTCCTCATCACCATCCGACACCAACAGCCCCGGCTCTGGAACCTCTCCCCCGCCTGGAAGTGAAAGCGACACCTTCGAGCGTGTCGCGATGATCGAGACAGATCTCGTCGTCGAACTCGCAAGCGACACCAACGCTGATTCAGTGAATCTCATCAACCCGAATGGTGAGATGAACTCGCTTCAGCGGGTCCAAGAAGGAGCGACACAGGTGACATTTCAGCTCCTCGGTGAAGCCGAAGACGGGTACACGCCCGGAAAGTACCGCGTTATCGCCGTCGCTGGTGACGAGACCATCGGCGAGGCGACGATCTCCCTCGAGCCGGAACTTACGATTACAGACGTCAAGTGGGCCCAGAATCACCCGGACATGGACTGGGACAAAGACAGATCGACGTGGCAGCAACTCGCCGCGTTCACCGTCGAGAATACGGGGAATGCACCGTCGTTCCTCACTACGACTCGGTGGACGGATGCCCCGCTCTGCCGGGTCAAGTCTCAGGAGACGATGGAGTTCGGGCAGAATACCCTCCTTCCGGCCGGTGAGACGACGACCGTCTACTCCTCAGCCCCAATCTACCAGACAGAGGGACGTCTTGGGATGGGAGCGCACGTTAACTGCAGCGACCTCGAAACGGCCCCACTAACTGTTACGGGAGTCGTCCAGGCCGGGGGGAACCCGTCGTACTCGCAGACGATCGAATATGGCGGGACGAACAACTCGTGCGAGCTAACCATCGTCGACGGCGGCCCGACTGACTCGACCCAAACGACATCGAACGGGAGTGGTACCTGATGGGGTGGTTCGAAGAGCAGGTCGAGGACGCCATCGAGAACGTCCTCACGAGCATTAAGGAGGCACTCCTCGGGTTCGCGAACGACATTTTCGAGGCGCTTCTCAATCCAATTGTTGGCGTCCCCGCGCCGAAATCCAACTCCCGGTACATAGTCGCCGGCACTCCTGATAATGCACCATGGCAGAGTCTGTACGCGGATTTCTATCTCCAGTACATCCTGCCGTTGACGATCATGTTACTGGTCGTCGGACTCGCCTACATCGGCCTCCGGTCGGGATCGATCAGTAGCTACCGTCGCAAGCGGCTCCTCCGGCGTATCGGGCTCGTGTTCATGGGATCGTTCGTCTGGTTCCCGCTTGTGTCGATTCCGCTCCAGTTCGTCAATGCGATGGGGCTCACACTTGCCCCAATCGGCAGTATGTCGGCCGGGTTCGGGAGTCTCATTGAGTCAGCAGTCGGTGGCCTCTTCGTCGTGCTTGCCATGGCGATCGTCTCGAACTTTCTGCTCGTTGTCGCTGCCCTCGTCTACGGCCTCCGCTGGCTTGGGATTCTCGTACTGACGCCGTTGATGCCCTTGCTCGGCGTCTTCTGGGCACTTGACGTGTGGCCGCTCAGTCCGGCTTCTGAGATTGCTCGACGTGCTGCTGGTATCTATCCTGGTCTCGTTCTCGCGGGACTTCCTGCTGCAGTCCTCTTCCGAATCGGCTGGCAGATGGATCTCACAGCGAGTGCTAGTGGAATCTTCTCGCTGTTCCTCGGATTGGTGCTCATCCCGGCGGCCTGTCTTGCTTCGATTATGACCGTCTACTGGTCTGCTCCTGCAGTCCAGACGATCGCTCGGCAGGGAGCGACCAAGACAAATCCGGCCGCTGCCGCCTCAGCTGCGAAGAAAGGCACCGGGAAATCGGTTCGCGGTGCCCGCAACGTCCATCGAGGGTACGCGCAGAACGCCCACGGGCCGATGACAAAGAGCGGGCAGACCCAGCTTGGGAGCGGCGATTCAAAAGCCTACAAACTCGGCTCGTCTGCGCAGTCGACGAAAGACCACGCGGGCCGCTACAACAACCTCCGGAAGTCGAGGACAGGCCGGATGCGCGACAAGACGAAAGAAGACGTGAGTCAGGCCACACAGGCGGCGAAGGCCCGGTCGAAGCAGGCGTTCAGGAACACGAAAAACAAGGTTTCGCGGTGGTGACGATTCATGAGTACGAACACTGACGACCACGAGTACAGCGCCCGACGAATTCATCAATCACTCGGCGGGACGACCGCGTTCTTCCAGGGGTATACCGTCGGCGAGATCATGCTGTTCGTCGGCGTGGCGTTTGTCACGCTCGTCGGCGCAGCCCTTGTCCCGGCGACCTTTACGATTCCAATCCTCGGGTTCGGCATCATGCTCGGGCTCCTCCTGGGATTACTCCACAAAGTGAAGCCCTCCTACCTGTGGCTCACCGAGTGGCTGGCCGCCCGCCTCGGTTGGGCGGTCAAGAACAAGGAGTACACTCACGGGGAGGACAGTAGCGAGGTCCGCTACCTGACCCGAGTTGGGCAAGTCTTCCCGCACGCCATCGAGCGGTCAGACGGCGCGCTCGTCGGTGCAATGAAAGTTGAACCGGCGAATATGGCGCTCGAAGACGATGAGGCGTGGGCGAAAGCCGTCCAATCGCTCTCCGAGTTCGTCAACGCGACCATCGACTTCCCCGTGAAGTTCTATCTCACTAGCCGAGAGGTCGACCAGGACGACGTCGTCCGCGGCCACCAGCGTCGCCTCGGTGACGCCGACGTCCGCTCGCGGCCTGTCCTCAAACGGCTACTCGAAGAGTACATCACCACCAACACTGACCAGAACGGCGATATCGACTCCGAAAGCACGACCATCCGCGAATACTACATCATCACCGCTGTTCGCGACGCTGACGTCGAACAGCTCGACGAAACCGGTGATAGCGTCCTCGCCTACCTTGCCGACATCCCTGTCCTGGGGCGCGTGTTTGGTCGATTCCAGTCCGACGGTCTCTCCGAGGCCGAACGCGACCGCCTCAAAGAGGACAAGTTGGAATCTCGCCTTGGGCAGATCCGCCGCGGTGGGTCCTCGCTCTACCGCTGTTCGGTCAGTCCGGTCGACGCCTACGATCTCACTCGTGTGACCAAAGAATACTGGACGGGACGTACTGAGGAGTACGGCGACATCACTGACGCAATCGGCACGTTCCCGGTCGTCGCACACGGCATCAGCGACGACGTGCCATCGACACCTGATCCAGACGATGTCGTCGACGCGATGGACGACGGCCAGTACGGCAGGCGTGGCGCGACGACCAACGGTCACGACCAAGAGCACAACGAGTGGGACGTCTCCGTCGATGACCTTGACGGTGAGGACAGCAAGGTGTCAGAAACGGACGACGAGACGGATATCGCCTACGAGGATCGGCTTGACGACAGGTCGACAATCCACCAATCGATTATCGCGCCGTCGACAGTTGACTGGGAGACGACCTACGCCGTCATCAACGACGAAACGTACGTCCGGACGTTCTGGATCGAGCAGTTCCCGGAGGAACCTGCCGACGGGATGCTTGAGCGGTTGCTGCTGGAGACTGACCTACAGACGGACATCAGCATCCATCTCGATCCGTTCGACAACCAGTCGGCCGAGGACATGATGGCCGACTGGATTTCGGATTTGAAGGTCAACCAGCACGACTCGAACAGTCTCAAAGCCGAGGACCTCCAGGAGGACATCGACCGTGGGAAGTTCATGCGGTCACTCGTGCGGGCGAACAAGGCGTCGTTCTACCGTGGTGGCGTCTTCATCCGACTGTCCGCCGAGAGCAAGCAGGAACTCGACAACCAGTCGACGCGCCTGCGCTCGATTGTCAAGGACGCGCCCGCGAATTGTACGCTGAAGGTGGCGAACCGCTGGCAGGAGAAGGGGCTTGCGACTGTCTCACCCCTCGGTCGGAATGAGCTTGGTCGTGATCGGATGTCGACGCTGACGAACCAGGCGGTCGGCGCGATGTTCCCCTTTAGTTCGAACTACATGATGATGGACGAGGGCGTCGAGTACGGCTACCACGGTCACAATGGCTCGCCTGTCCAGATCAATCCGTGGGAGCTCGAAACCGGCCACAGCGAACTCGTCGTCGGGATGCCCGGTGCGGGGAAGACGTTCGGCAATATCATGCGCCATCTACGGATGATGAAGCGCCAGCAGGAGACGATGCTCGTGATGATCGACCCTGTCGGTGGGTTCAAAGGCATCGCCGACGCGCTGAACGCAAAGACGATCTCTGTCGGGGGCGACACACAGCTGAATCCCCTGGAGATTCGTGAGACGCCACAGGAAGTCCTCGACGCCGAGGACGGTATCTCACCGTTGTCCGCAAAGAAGGACGAGGTGTACGCCGTGCTCGAGAACTTCCTGACTGCTCGCGATATCAACCTCGGGACTGAGACGGGCGTTCTCTCGTACGTCATCGACGAGGCGTACCGACAGGCGGGTATCGTCGAGGACGACGTGTCGACGCACACCCCGGAGAATTCGCCGACGATGACAGACGTCCATCGTATTCTCGCTGATATCGCCGACCATCCTGATGAACACAACATCGCAGCGTCCGAATCTGCCCGCAAGCGCGCCGCACAGTACGCCGACGAACTCGCCATCGCATTCCAACCGTTCCGTGAGGGTGGCGCGTACGCGAATCTGTCAGAGCGGTCGGAGATCGATATCCTCGAAGGCGACAACAAGGTCGTTTACATCGACCTTGGGCAGATCGAAGGCAGTGCATCGGGTATCGACCGCCAGACGTTCCTGATGCAGCTGCTATTGTCGACGGTCTACCAGCAGGCGAAAAGGACCGACCGAAACGTCGAACTCGCCATCGACGAGGCACACTACCTCTTCGAGGATCAGGCGAATCTCGATTTCCTCGAAACAGCGTTCCGGCACCAGCGCCACGCTGGCCTTCGAATGGTGCTGCTGTCCCAGACCGCCCAGGAGTTCTACGAGACCGACCAAGCCGAGAAGATTCTCGGTATGTGCCCCATCAAAGTCTTCCACAAACTGCCCGACTTGGATGACGAGACGGCCGACAAAATCGGGCTCACGCGTGAGCAGCGCCAGTACGTCCGTGGGGCCGACGCAGGCAAGGAGGACCTCGGATACAGTCAGGCACTCGTCCGCGTCGAAGAACATGGTACGTACCCACTGCACGTCGTCGCTGACGAGTTCGAGAAGCGCGTCATCGACTACGAGCCCGACGATCGCGAGTTCATCCAGCAGAAGATAAGTGCCGAACCCGAGGATCTCGTCGACTTCGAGGGATTCGTGGAGAACGAAGCGCGGCTGAACGCGCTCACCAACCGCTACGACCTCTGCGAGGACGAGGCGACTCGCATTCTCGATGATGGGTTCACCGAGGACGAGATCATCGAAGCGGTCGTCGCAAACGTCCGCCGGAACGGCACGGTGGAGACGTCCGCGCTCGCTGACGGTGGAGACGACGCTGTCCAGTCCAAAGAGGAGGGTACTGACGATGTTTAGTCAACTCCTGGGTGGCAATCCGCAGTACGACGCAACACAGCTGGAGTTCGAAGAGCCGTTCGTCCAACACCCAGAGAGTGCGCCGGGTATCCTGCTCAGGATTCGTCCGTTCAAAGAGAATCAAGGAGTCGTCGACGGCGCCGGACTGCTCCAGTCAGTTCACGACGTGACGACGAACTTCCGGGGGAAGAACACGAGCGACCACCATTCCTTCGAGGTCTGGTTCGACGAGGGGAAGATCAAGTTCTACATGTACGCTGCAACTGAGGCGGCCGCCGACAAGTTCCGCCGACGTGTGGGTAACAACTACGCCAACAGCGAAGTGTTCCCAGTCGAAGGAGGATCTGCCTTCCCCGTCATCGAGCCCGACGAGTACGTGGCCGGTGCGTGGCTAGAGATGGAGAAGCTCCCCTATTACCCGATTCGCCACCACAACAGCGAGGAGTGGGAGACGGATCCATATGGCGAGATCACGAGCGAGATGCTCTCGCTCGACGACAGCAAAGTCGTTACCCAGGTCGTCTTTCGACCGGCGAAACAGTCCTGGACGGGGGGCGACCGGTTCAAGCACAACAGTGTCGACGACCTCGCCCACGCGCTCCGCCAGGGAACGTCGGTGGGATGGCTCAATCCCCGCACGCGGCCAGCGAGCGAGAAGGATAAGCAGGCGGCGAAAACCATCGAACAGCAGCGCGGCCAGCAGGCGTTCCACGTCAACATCCGTGTGGTCGCAATTTCAGTAGATAAGGACGAAGCCGAGGCCCGTGCCCGTGGGGTGGCCGGGATGTTCAGAAAGTACTACAACGCGATCACCGAGCAAGGTCTCGACGATACGCCGGTGTGGCATCGGAAAGAAGCCAAGCGTGCGAGTCAGCTCAAACAGCACGTCACCCGGATGGCCGACCGCGAGTGGACCGACCGGCGCATGATCATGACTGTCGACGAGCTCGCCGGCGTTGCTCACATCCCAAACAACGAGATCGAGACTCCGAACATCGATTGGCGCTACACGCAACGCGGTGACCGCGTCCCCGCCGACGCAGGCCAATACGAACCGCCCACCGACAGCGGAGATGCCAACGAACGCAATGCTGACAACAGAGGACACAATGGTGTTTGACCGATTCTTTGATCGTGGCGGCTCCGAGGAGTCACCTCCCCCGTCCGAGAAGTCCACAGAAGACGACGACGTAGATTCCAATTCGCAAACCAACGGAGACGAGCGATCAACGTCCGATTCACTATCGGCTTCCCAGACCCGACTCGGAGAAACGTACGATATCAGTGAGCGAGACACGGCCTACGTTGGTGGGAAGTCCGTCATCACCGAAACGGCCAGTGAGGGCACTGTCGCAGGGTCGCACGTCCGCGAGATGTTCGAATCAGGTGTCGACACCTCGCCCGCCCCGCTCTGGATTGGCTACGACGAGGACGCGCAACGAGGCTTTCGTGAAGCACCGCTCCGTTTCGAGTCGCTGTTCCGGCATATCTGGATTACGGGCACCACCGGCTACGGAAAAACCACCGAGCTCCTGAATATGATGATCCAGTGGGCGTATTCAGGCTACGGCTTCGTATACTTCGACCCGAAAGGTCGCGACTCCCGTGAACTCCTGCGGAAACTCCCCGAAGACCGTCTGGACGACGTCGTCTGGATCGAGCCTGGATCGTCAGAACTCGATAAGACGGTCGGACTGAACTTCCTCGAGGTTCCCGACTGCAATACCGAGGAGGAACGCGAAAACGAGATTGAGAATCGTATTGAGAATCTGAAGGCGATCTTCGATACGGACGAGTACTGGGGGATCAACATGGAGTCAATCACGGAGTCGATGGGCCGGGCGATGATGCAGTCCGAGAAATCGTTCTCTGTGATCGATATGTACTTCACGCTGTTGAACGCCGAACGGCGCGAAGAATTCGCCCTCGACGTCGACGATCCGTATGTGCGCGAATTCTGTATCGAAATCGCACGGATGGACGACGAGACAGTCCGACCGCTGCTCAAGCGGATCAAATCCTGGGTCGAAAATTCGGTCATCCGACGAATCATCTCCCACCGCGAGAGCACGATCGACTTCCGCGACATCATCGACAACGACCGAATCGTCATCGTCCGCACGCCCGTCGAGAACACGGACATCAAGAAGATGGTTACGCTCGGCGTGATGCGGAACCTCTGGAGCGCAATTCAACAACGGTCGTACGAACGCGATACCGACCCGGACCCCTACTTTGTCCTCTGTGACGAGTTTGACGACATCGCCAGCGACAACCTCGATATCGAGTCGATGCTCGCCCGTGCCCGGTCGATGCGACTCTCTGTGACGCTTTCCTCCCAGTACCCATCACAGTTCGACGAGGAGACGCTCAAGGCGATGCAGAACAGCTGCGACAACCTCATCGCCTTCTCGGTGAACGACGTCGACGACGCCCAGCTCTTGATGAAGCGGTTCCGAGACTACACGGCAGAGGACCTCATCTCGACCGACCAGTATCAGGCCTGGACGAAACTACCTCTTGACGGCGGTCGGTACTCCGAGCCCGTCCTCCTTCGCTCGTTCCCGCCATATCCACCGCTTCGGTCGGCTGACGCGGTCGACGATATCATCGAACAGAGTTTAGACCGTTACGGGACCGACCCGCTGACCGACGCTGAGATTATGCAGAACCTCATCTACAGCGATGCCAACGAGGCAGCGGACCCAACGAAAATCCTGGCCGATACGATGGCCGAGGCGATTCGCGCCGTCCAGATCCGGGCGGACGTCCGCGAGGCAAACGGCTGGGTAGATGTTGCCGCCGTCGACGAGGAACTCGCGACACGCCTGGAGAACACTCATCCCAACATCGACTACGTGGACGACGATCTGCCCGAGGTACGTGACGCGTCGCGGTTGATCGACGTCGAGTTGCAGGATGGTGATATCGTGACGCGACTGTCCGAGGCGGGCGAAGCGGAAGTGCAACCTGATACGGGCGACGTCGAGTCGGCGGGCGGGTCTGACCACGATGTAGTGCTCGTGAATACCGAGCGGGCGCTCACCGAACGCGGATTCAGCGTCGATATCCTCGAACAAGACGGCAGCGAGCAACCCGACGCCATCGCGACGCACCCAGACCACGACGTCGTGTTTAACATCGAGGCCGAGACGACGACGCCGGATCGGCCAGCGAAAGTCTTGCAGAACCTCAAACGAGCGCACGAAGCGGATCGCGTTCCCATCTTCGTCGTCCGGCCCGGTGACCCCGAGACGGAGTGGGCATCACGCGTCGAGAACATTCTCTCGGTACCGTTGCGAGAGCGAGCGGATGGCACCGAACAGTTCTACAACTGCGACGAGGTCGTGACCTTCGGCGGTGGTGCAACAGCCCACGGTGGCGTCACCGCCGTTCGACCCTGTACGTCCGACACGAATCGGACAGTCTGGAGACGCAAGAGCGGTGAGCGCGTGCTGTCGGATGGTGAGACGGAGTTCGCCCGCGTTCCAGATGATGGACCGCTCTCGAAAGATGACGTGCCAGCCTACTACAGTCACGACCGCGAATCCGGCCAGTACACCGTCCACCAACCTGGTGAGACGCAGACGTACGACTCGAAGGACGAGTTCGAGGCGGCGTGGACGCCCATTAAACAGCCGTTCCTCCCCGACGTCGACTTACCAGACGCCAAGTATTCGCGCGACAGCTACCTCGTGCTGATACTCCCACCAGATGGCGGTCCCACACTCTTCCAGCAGGGCGCCACTCACGAACTGCCTGAATCCCCGGATGACAAGGAGCTATGGCCCGACAAGCACGGTCAGACTGCAGGCTCAGGGAAGGCTGCGGAGTCGGCCTCGTCGTCTGGGTCACGTTCATCAGCAGCGGAGGCAGTGGAAATCGAGCCAGATAGTGACGGCATCGAGGTGTTCGCAGCGATGTACATCAGAGAAACTGATGGAGCGCAGGTCCCGAAGGCAACACTGTTTGAGGCGTACTCGAGGTGGACTGTTCAGCACGACATCGATGGGACAAACGCGAGCTGGTTCGGTCGGAAGCTTGCGAACATCGTCGAGTATGAGGATGATCGTGTCAGAGACGGCGACGATCTGGTGACGGTCTACACCGGTATCGACCTAACCGCAGACGGATCACAACTCCTCGAATGACCGTTTCTATCAGAATTATGATTGAAATTCAAGGGAGTGGATCACTGGATACCTCGGAGCCCGTACCACTATCCCAAGCATCCCACGTTAGCCATTCAAATCACCAATATCGGGTTTGTTATCGAGTTTGTTCAGGGCAGAGCAAGCGTTCAGGTCACGAATCTGAGGGATGTTCAGGGCAAAACCGCAGTACGCGGGCAATGTTCAGGGCAAATCGAAGGTCAAAACCAACTAGTATAGAACGGGTTGCCCCCGTTGGACAGGGTAGCGACCAGCCTACCGGCTGGGTGGGTGTTTATCAACATCGTGATAGTAGATGTGCGATGTCCAGATGGACGCTCACCGCGAGGGGGATCGATGGTGTCTGAGTCGTCGCTTGCTGTCTCGGTACTCCCCGAGGCGTTACGTGAGCGCGAGCAGTGGGTATGCTGGCGCGAAGAAGATCGAGATGGGAAACCGACGAAGATTCCGGTGACGCCGGGGGCTGGTGGGTTCGCGTCGTCGACGGAATCCGATACCTGGAGTGATTTCGAGACGGCACTCGAGTACACCGAGACAGAGCACGCGGACGGCATCGGATTCGTGTTCACCGACGACGACCCTATCGTCGGCGTCGACCTGGACGACTGTCGCGATCCCAAGACTGGCGACGTCGACGATGCCGCGCGGGACATCATCGACCGGTTGGATTCCTACACGGAGGTGTCGCCGTCCGGTACTGGCTACCACGTCCTCATCAGGGGTGAACTCCCGGAGGGCCGGAATCGGCGGGGAAACATCGAACTGTACGATACGGCGCGATTTTTTACTGTCACTGGCGACCACGTCGAGGGGACACCTAGTCGGGTAGCGCGCCGGCAGGACGCGCTCGTGGCGATTCACCGCGAGTACGTCCAGGACACCGATACCGAGGCGAAATCCGAGTCCGGGCACCGTGGCGCGACTGACGAGGAGTCAGCAACGAGCGGTGCAGTCAACGTCGACGTTGACCTCGCGGATGAGGAACTTCTCGAGAAGGCAACGAACGCGTCAAACGGCGAGAAGTTCGAGCGACTTTGGAGCGGAAACACGGTCGGGTACGACAGCCAGTCGGAAGCAGACATGGCGTTGTGTTGCCTGCTGGCGTTCTGGACCGGCGGCGACCGGACGCGGATGGACCAACTGTTCCGTGATTCCGGGTTGCTTCGCGAAAAGTGGGACGAGGTCCACTACGCTGATGGATCGACGTACGGAGAGAAGACCATCGAGCGAGCGATTACGAGCACCTCGGAGTTCTACGAACCGGACGCCGGCGACGATACCGCGGACGCCCACGACCCCGCTGCCGACTCGTCTCCAGGTGGTGACGCCGGTGACTCGGAGCGAAGCCGTGCGTATCTGGCCGAGAAGAACCGGCTGTTGACCGAGCGCGTCGACGAACTCGAGGCGACACTGGCGGAGAAAACCGAGCGGATCGACACCCTCGAAGAAGAAATCGGACGACTCACCGAGGAACTCGCAAGTCGCGACCGAGAGTCAGGGGATCCCCAAGAAGCGCATACTGTCGATGCTGGTGAGGGCAATAACGAGTCCGAGACAGCGTCCGTGTGGGGTCGGACGAAACGGTTGTTCGGAAGTAACTCTAAGTAACGTCGAGACCGCGACGTAGCGTTTCTCACCCCCGAGAGGGGTGACGGGGTTTCGAACTGCCCCGAAACAACCCATGCATTCTGAGCGACAGCACCAGCGAGACCGTGGTATTGACCGAGAACCAGTTGAGCCGAACGCATCTACATCACCCTGGTCCGACCTCCATCTTTCAGTCCCGAACGACCGGAGCAATGCGTCGATCGTCACCTTCGTCGAGTGTGTCCTCGTTGAGCTTACTCACGAACACGTCGGCGCCGAGTACCGCTCCTCGAACGTCTGGGGCGAGAAAAAGACACAGTACATCGCCGCTGATACGGCCTGCGAGTCGTTCACGAAGCGCCATTTCGACGAACGACTCGGATGGCACGAGCAGATGATTCCTCGTGAGGAGGTTCGTGACAACCTAGTCAACCGACTCACACGGACCGTGTCACTGGCGACGAACCGAAGTCATGCTGCTCCAGTCGACGAGCCCGATACCTTTCGTGTGAAGCCCCTGCGCCAGCTGCGAAATCACTCACAAACAGGCAGTCGTTAACCAACAGACGCCAGTTTTTCGGCCGTCGCGTTGGTTAACGTCACCGCGACGGGGACCATCTTCTGTTGCCTACCACCCAGACCGTGCTTCCAGCAGTACGTTTGTCGGCGCCATGAGGCGCGAGGCGCGCTCGTAACGCGTGCCCGAACTGATTCCTCATGACTGGTCCAGATGCAATCGACGACACGGCTGCCGATCACAGACGACTCGAAGCCGAATTGGTCGCACAAGATCGAGATGCTGCCCGCGCCACAATGGCGGACATCGATGAGGCGACTGCCCGACACCTTGTTGGCGATCTCATCGAGGACGATGTAGTCATCCCCGTCGCAGAACAACGAGTGCTCGTTCACGAGCCAAGTGGCGAGGCGTTCGACTCAATCACGCAGCTAGCTGTCTTCTATCGAGGTTGGACGGCTGCTCGTGGCGCCGGTGAGGAGGACGCGTAATGCAGCAGACGCTCTCCGGGTGTGCATTCTGCGATGCACTCCCCGACTCGGAAACCGGTGAGGCCCGCACCTAGGGGAAAGACGAACTCGTCACCCATCCAATCTGCGTCGACTGTGCAATCCAAGAGCGATCTGATCCTGACGAACTCGATCACTGCACCTGCGACGGCTGTGGACTCGTCGCCGACGCTCTCCCAGCCCTCACCTCGTTCCGCGTGGCAATCGGCCATCTCGAGGAGACGTTGCACCTCTGTGAGCGATGTAGTCCTGGTGGTCCCGCAACGTATTGGACACGAGACCTCGACGCACACGTGATCAAGTAGGCAAGCAATTTGAATATGCCCCGTAAGTAGACGCTCGTCAGTTATCGCAATCGGACGGTCGAAAGCTATTCCCGTAGCCTATTTAGGTATTGGAGAGAAATTCTATCCATGGGCAGTAAAAATATCCAAAGGGGCGCATCACTCGAGCTGCCAGTCCCAGTCCCGTCTACCGGCCTCTTCAGTCACGCCTGTACTGGGGAGGTTCTTGCATTGCTCGTCGACAATCCCTATACAGCGTTGGGAATTCGGGATCTGAGCCGAGCGACGGACCATCCCCACCGAAGTATTTCGTCGGCCATCGACGACCTCGAGGCGGTCGGCTTCGTCGAGATCGAGCACACAGGACGGAAAAAGCTCGTGAGCATCAATCGTGCCCGGCTCAGCAAGCCCGACGACCCAATTATTCAGATTCCACAGGACGAGTTTCACGCCCCAGTCCGGGAACTCGTCGGGAGGCTGACCGACAGCGTCGACGATATCCACGGAATCGTCCTCTTTGGCAGTGTTGCTCGTGGGAACGCCGACCGGCGAAGCGATATCGATTGTTTCGTCCTCGTCGATGGAACACAAGCGACGGCCCAGCAAACCGCCGACGAACTGACGTCCGAATTGAACGAGGAAGCCTTCGCTGGTGACCGCTACAAATTTCACGTCCTCGCCGAATCCGTCGAGAGCGCACGCCGCTACGGGGATCGGCTGCGCGAGATCTTCGCCACCGGCCTGACGCTCAAAGCGTCCGAGACCCTCACACAGCTCAAAAAGGAGGTGCTGACGAATGGACGATAGCTACGTCGACGAGGCGCTCACCGACGCTGAAGCAGCCTTTCGGCAGACCCGCGGACAAACAGGTGAATCCGATCTAGATGTCTCTGACGCCGCCCTCGTCCAACTGCGGAAGGCCTGCCGACTCCTCGAAGCAGCGCGGACACTTCGCGAGCAGAATGGGTACTACACAGTAGTGATTGAGGCGTCGTTCGTGGCCGTCGAGCGCAGCATCCAGTTCTATCTCCTGCACCGGGGACACGCCTCTGGGGAGGACTTACGCTACGAACATACGGCGGTGTACCAGCAAGGTGCGGAGGTGAATCTATTCAGCGAGGAGTTCGCCGATCGGCTCACCCAGCTCTGGAAACAGAACCGGGCCGAGGTGTACTATCGCGAGACGGTCGCCAGCGCCGAGCAAGCCGACGCGATGTTGTCGCTTGCCGACGCGGTCCACCGATATATTCTGGATTATGCGTCACTCCAGCACGAGTGTGTCTGTTCCCAGTAATCCCTGTGAATACGTCTCAACCCATAGGAATCGATACCACCGTCGGACTGCCAGATACGCCCAGATAGAATGACAGACGCCGATGCACTCTATGACGTCCGAGAACGGACAGGGAACCCGATTCACGCGCCGGTCGATGACGTCTGTGACCTCCTGCTGTCTCGAGCGGAAGATCCGCGTGCGGGCCACCAAGACGCCTATTTGATTCGGCCATGGCGGCGGTCGTTGACCAGTATGGGGAAGAGGCGGTCCAACAGGTGATCAGGCGCATTCTTGTGGACCAACTCTCCCATCGAACGGCCGCCACAGACCTATATATGCGTCCCGTTGACGGCGTTTGGATCGGAACGACCGCCGGCTGGTTCCTCCGGGAGTTAAACGCAGAGCAGGATAGCTGAGACGCTCCCCCTGAAAGCCCTCGACCGCTCGGCATCCCGCGACCGCCGTTGCGCGCCTCGTGCCTGCGGTGCTTACGGGGTCGGGGGACGACCGAGACGGCCTCGCCCTTTCTGAGTCCACCAGGCGGTTGGATGGGTCACCGAGCGTCGAATCCGGTTGAACAGTGTTTGTTTACGGCACGCCCCGCTCGCCGCTGCCGCCCTCCGCATCGCTCGCGACAGACCATTCCGGGCATGCGGGCGCTCTCCGCACCGCGAGCACCCGTTCCGGGCTAAAATGCATGTGCCCTCGACGCCAGCGGGTATCCCCGTCGGTTGCGCCCCTCGCGGGCTTTCGCGTTCCAGCGCTTTGTGCCGCCTGCGCTGTCGCGCGCCACACCGCGGCGCGCGTTCTCGCCGACAGTCGCCCTGGACACGGTCCCGCGCATCGGGCCGGACACGAGCGGGCATATCCCGCTGGACGCTTGCTCCGGGCGGGTCGGCGCGCGGTGCTGGATGGTCGACCTCCTTAGGCGCGCTCTCGCTCGCGCCCAGGGGCGCTCGCGAAGGCGCGAGCGAGAGCGCGCGATGGATGAGTTGGTCGTTGTGGATAGCCACGGCTGGAGAGTCGTGGTGTCGGAAGAAGACGCCGAGTGAGCGCCTTCGGAATCAGGTCCGATTCCAATGTCAAGTAAGAACGTCTCCAGTGAAGTAGTTTCGGTCGATGAACAGGCATTCGAGAAACACGAGGAAGCCGAGGTCGACGAGGATGGCTTCGAAGTCGTCGATGAGACCCCGGAGTTCCAGGCGACGGTCGATATGGAAGTGCAGGCGAAAGTCGATTCCAACCATCCGGACGCGCGAGTCGAGGAAGGACCGGTTCACATGTTCGGGAAGACCCTCGAACAGGAAGAGCGCATCAAGGCGCGGGAAGCTGAGTTGGAGCGTATCAGTGCCCAAGCCGAGCTCGGAACGCAGGAGGGGCGGGAGAAGCGGACGCGAGATATCGCGGCAAAACGAAGTGCGAAGCGACGGACGGAGTTCCAGAAGCGGCGAGCGAGCGTGGACCCGATGGCAGATCCGGATCGACCAGACCCACGTGTAGAACTCGAGCAGGAGCAGTTGGCGGCTGTGAACGAACAGTCGATGCGGCTGGCCGAGAAGCTGGATGGGTGGTCGCGTGCGGCGATCAGTCGGCGGCTGGCCGAGGCGGTCGTCACGGGGAAAGACATGATGAGTGCGGTCGTCGGCGTGTTCGAGGAGCTACAAACGGCGCCGGGCCAGGTGATCCCGATAGGGAAGGTCGAGGACGTGAACCGAAAGGAGGTGAGCATCGAGGGAACCGTGACCCAGTTGTGGGATGCGGATTCATCGGCGATTCGGCAAGTCGGGCTCATCGAGGACGAGAGCGGGCGAACGAAGTTCACGTCCTGGGTTGCGAGCGACCAACCGTGGATGGAAGAAGGCGAGCGCGTGCGGATTCACGGGACGGCGCGGAACTGGTATCAAGGGCGCGTCTCAGTGGCCCTGACCGGGTGGAGCACCGTGTTGTTCCCCGAGCGCGGTCGGTGGTGGGAGTAGTCGGCTAAGGCGGCCTTCTTTTTTGCTAATGCCCGTTCACCCGCTTCCCGCCGCCCCACCCAACCTCCATGTTCCGGGCGGCTCTGTGAGCCGCCGGGCTTTCACTCTACTTCTTCGTCACGTGTACGTTACTAGACGACCGCCATACTGGATGTGGATCTCTGGTGCTAGCGGTTCGTCGCAGCCGTTGAATCACTCGCCCGACGTGCCGTTCGTCTCCGTATCCTCGTCGACAGGCGGCAGATCACCCCGGCGCTCCGAGCGAAGCACCCCCGCGAGAAAGCGTGCAATCTGGTCTTGGAGTTCCGACCGCGTTCCGTACTCGGTGAGTGCCACCTCATACTCGTGGGGAACAGCATCGAGGGTTGCACTCGCGACGCCGTGTTCACGGAAGACGTGGAAGCGCTGCGGGGCTTTCTGTGCAGAACCCTCGCCGTGACCGAGGTCGAATCCGGAGAGTACGGCACCAACCTCGATATCGACGCCATCGCGGACGCCCGCCTTTGGGAGGACGAATACGACGGCGTTGCTCGCCTCGGTGTACGCCTTCGACTGGCTAATCACGTTCATCCGTTCTTCGTCCGTCTCCTCTGGAACGGTTTCTGTCGGAATAGCAGGGTCAACGGCGAGAAACGCGTTCACACCGAGATCCGTACGGAGCCACTCGACGATCTCCCGGAGTTCGTCGAGAAGTTCCGTCTCCGCATCACCGAATGCACCCAAGTCAACGTCACGTTCATCGACATCGACGTCGTCGCGAAGATAGTAGTCGAGGCGGAACGTCGTGTACGGCCCCATCACATAGACGAGAAACTCGTCGTGTGCGGTCGACGCAAGCCGCTCACGGAGGAGATCGCGCATCGGTGCCCCGTCGTACGTTCGCATTGACTCGAACTGCTCGCGCTCGGTCCATAAACGCACCTGATTAGCGACGGGACATCGATGCTGGAGGAGGGGTTAAGAACCGTTAACCTGATATGGGACGGCACCGTAGTCTGATTCACTCATGGCAGACAGCTCCTCTGCGCCACGACCGAACCCCGACGACGAGGCAGGAGCCGACGCGATTGCAGCGGTAACCGCCGGCCTCTTCGACGGCCACAACCTGCTCGGTCTCGAGGAGTACCTAGAGTTGTTTGAGGAGATCGCCGAGCGGAACCGGTTTGCCATCTTATATGCGCTCAGTGATGAAGGGAAGATGAGCGCGACGGAACTCGGCGAGGCGCTCGGCCGGAGCGAGAACGGTCTCCACTACCACCTAGATCGGTTGGTCAACGCCGGTCTCGTCGAGAATCGAAAGCAATCAAAGCCGGACGCAGAGGGGCTGTACTCGTATTATGAGTTGAGTGGCCTTGGCGCCGACCTCATCGACGCCGCCACTGGGTTCATTCAGCAAGAAAAGCACGCACTTGAGGACTACTGAGCGAGGTATCTGTTTCTGAGCGCTGAAGGGGTGGAATCGTAGTCATCGGAGCGTCCTCTTTTTGCTGATGCCCGTTCACCCACTTCCCACCGCCCCACCCAACCTCCACGTTCCGGGCGGCTCATAGATCCGCCGGGCTTTCGCCATCGCATACTCACCCGGAACGAGGAACCAGCACGGAAGACAGATGTGACGTTTTCGGTCGATTTTTTGCGCGCCCTGTGGGTCGAGGCGCGTCTTAGAGACGAGCGGCGCGTGCCCGAGGTGTTCTCCTTGTACCGAGATGTTCTCCACGACGGATGCAGAGCCACGCTCACCGAAATTGCGACCGAGTTCTACGGCCTTCGCCGAACGAAGGTCATTGCGGGCCCGGAGGTACGCCGGTATCAGCAGACCATCGAGGATCAGTACGACTTCGAGCACATCGGACAGGGCCAGTCGCGGATCGTCTTTCGACTTCCCGACGACTACCTTACCGTCGAAGAAGACCTCGTGGTCAAGTTCGCACTTCCACCAATGGATGGCGGTGACATTCAGGACGGCGTCACCCAGAACGAGACCGAGATCCACCGCTTCGAAACCATGCCGGAGCCAGCGCGCAACCACCTCGCGCCGCTCGTGGATATCGACGACGACGCTCGGTGGGTCATCATGCCCTACGCAGCAGAGGAGACGGATGAAGCGTACTGTGTGACGCTTCAGGAGAGGTTCAGCGACTACGGATTTGAGCTAGATCTCGGAATCACCGCGAACATCGGCTGGATCGAGACGAATGAAAGCGCAGACCTGGTTGCCGTCGACTACGGCTTCTGACCCGCCAGCCCCTTCCAGGCCGTCTGACAGCTCCGAGCAGAGTCCTCCGATTGTACTGCGCGGTCGGTTTATCACCCCCGTATGGGGTGAGGGGTGCTTGAACGGAGAGCATCACCCACTTCGACCGTTGTGTAGTGTGGAAACTACGATCGAGAGCAATTGCGCAAGAATGAGTACAAACGCCAATTCCGATACTGCCGAGACCGAGAGCACAGGAGCTGAAACCGATGCTGGAGGCAATCAGGAACCAGACGTCGACCAGGACGGAGCGGAGATCGCAACCGAGGATGAGCCAGTGGAATCGTCAAGCATGGAAGAACCGGAGACGACAGCCGGTAGTGAGAGTGAAGAAGAACACGATGCTGATGGTGCGGCGGACGATGCAGACGCCGAGGAAGAATCAACGGTAGAAGGTCCGCCAGCGACGTTCCAGGCAGCCATTCAGGGCGGCACGCTCAAGACTGTTCTCAAGACGCTCCGAGCCATCGTCGACGAGGCGCGCATCCACATCGACCAGAACGGAATCAGCATGCGGGCGGTCGACCCCGCTAACGTCGCGATGGATGACCTCGACCTCAATGCTGCGGCCTTCGAATCCTACGACGCGAGGCCGGGTGTCATCGGCGTCGACCTCGACCGATTCGCCGACGCCGTGGGAATGGCCAATAAGGGCGATCTCGTCCAGCTCTCGCTCGACCAGCAGACCCGTAAACTCATCATCCACGTCGACGGCGTCGAGTTCACGATGGCCTGCCTGAACCCGAAGACGATTCGCGCCGAACCCGAGATTCCTGATCTAGACCACCCTGCCGAGGTAACCATCTCCCGGGGTGCGCTGGACCGGGGGGCGAAGGCGGCGGACATGGTGAGCGACCACATCAGGCTCACGATGGTCAAAGCCCCCGAGCAGTTCTGCATCGAAGCAGAGGGGGACACAGACGATGTCGAATTGGAGATCGATAGCGAGGACCTCGAAGACGTGACGGCGGCTGACGTGGAGGCACTGTTCAGTCTCGACTACATGAAAGACATCGTTCGTACCATCCCGAAAGGGACGGCGGTCACGATGTTGTTCGGGACTGACCTCCCAGTCATCATGGCCTACGAACTCGCCGACGGCGATGGGCAGGTCCGGCGGATGCTGGCCCCGCGCATTCGGACCGACTGATCGCCTCTTCCCCGAGGTTTACACAGAACAGATATTTCAGACGATAGAGGCGGCATAGTCGCCTACGTGATTCGACCTACCTAGCATGCCTTCGAAAACCGATTACGAACGGAAGAGCAAGTACAAAGCCAGAGAGTATCGCGGTGAACGCGGCATCGGCGGCAATATCGTCTACGCTGGCGACAACCTCCTCAATAAGCACCTGTTCGTCCATCGCGTCGCTCCCGGTGGATTCGACTGGGGGCCGGATGCCGACGACGACCGGGCCTGCCAACTTGCCATCGCGCTCCTCGCGCCGCTCAAGGGCGTCGACGAAGCCGTCGAGAACTACCACTTATTCGCGGAGAACTTCGTGAAGCGAGAACTCACAGGCGAGACGTGGACGATCAAGCGCCAGGACCTCCGGAATCCCTCGCACCGCAAGCAGTTCATGGATCGGGAGTATCCCGCGAACACCGCCCCTGAGCCCGAGGAGGTCGGCGACCTCGAAGAGATCGACCTCGAAGCCATTACGTACGCCGAGGAGATTGCCCTCGCAACCAAGTACGAGGACGTCCTCTGGAATCGGGGCAACCGGCGGGAAAACCTTCAGCGTCTCACAGAGATCTGGGCCGGGACAGTTGACCCCGCCGAGGATCGCGTTCAGCGCAGCTACCTCTATCACATGCTGAGTGACGTCTCCTCGAACGCGCGCCAAACCCTCAGCAAGAACTTCGAGACGATGGGCGACCTCGCTGGCTGGGTCTGCTATGGGCGGAATCACTCGCACATGGACGGCATCAGCGAGGCCGCTACCCGGCAGATCCGTGATGCGCGCTCCGAGTTCATCCGGTACTTTGGTGGTGAGGAGTACATTCCGGAGCACGACGACGGGTACATGGCCTTCGATGAGGTCGTCGTGGACGACGAGCAACAAACGCTGGAAGCGACCGAGTAGGTCACGAATAGGCCGAGTCAACTCCTGAGAGGACGAATCCGTTGACGGTTTACGAGGAACCGTCGACCGCCTGGTTTTCGCCACAGCAGGAGACCGTATCATCGCCGTCCCGCTGGGTGTTTATTTGCCCCGTAGTGGGTGAGGGGCGTCCGAGAGGCGCGATCCGCGTGATCCCCCTCGTGCGTATTCATGGCTACTAGAGACATCTACGCAACGACCTTCGACGAGGACGTCCAGACCGATACTGAATCGAGCCAGTGCCCCGAGTGTAACGGTCGGGTCACTACCAACGCGGTCGAGACTATCTGCGAGGACTGTGGCCTCGTTATCGACGAGCAGCGAATCGACCACGGGCCAGAGTGGCGGACGTTCGACGAGGACGAGCGTGAACGGACAGGTGCGCCGCTCACGGCGGCGCGGCACGACCGGGGGCTGTCGACCGAGATCAGCCGTGGGACCGATGCAAATGGCAATACACTCTCCGGGCGGAAGCGCCAGCAGGTCGCCCGGATGCGACGGGAGCAGAAACGCGGTCGATTTCAATCGAAATCTGAGCGCAACCTCGCTCACGGTCTGAGGGAAGTCCGCCGAATCGTGAGCGCACTCGCGCTGTCCGAGACGATTCGTGACCAGGCGTGCCAGCTCTTCCGCAGTGCTCAGAACGAAGATCTCCTGCTGGGTCGGTCGATCGAAGCGATGGCCACCGCGAGCGTCTACGGCGCCTGTCGGTGTAATGGGCGCTCGCGAATCCTCGACGACGTCATCGACCCGGCGCGCGTTGAGCAGTCGCGCGTGACGAACGCCTACCAGACGCTGAATACGGAACTCGGCCTCCCGGCCCAGCCCGTGACGCCCAGTGCGTTCGTTCCGCGGCTCGCATCGGAACTCGACGTCCCCGATCAGATCCGGCAGCGGGCGCGGAGGTTGGCGGAAAAGTCGGAATCAACGGCGGTTACGACGGGTGTCCGCCCGTCCGGGTTCGCTGCGGCCTGTCTGTACAAGGCGGGGCACGAAGACGGCTGGTGTATCACCCAGTCGGATGTCGCGGAGGCCGCGAACGTGTCCCCGGTAACCGTCCGAACGCATCGAGACGCGCTGGACGAACTGGCTGTGTAAAAGCGGTCCTCTCCTAGATTTCCGTAGCTGTAGCGGAACTGAACATCGGACCATCGTTTAAAAGTGAAGACGAGCAATGTTACTACCAGATTACTCTATGACCGGGCGTTACTCTGACTACGAAGAGCTCCGGCCGCTTGGCGAAGCGACGCAGATCCCCGACGAGAAACTCTCCAGCAGTACCGACGGGGAGCCCCGACGTCAACGAACAGGAACAGTCGATGCAGGCTATCCAGACGGTACGACAGCACCGACAGCCGAGTGTGCCTCCTGTGGGGCGTCGATCCGCGCTGAGCAGACGAAGTGTCGGTTCTGCCTATCGAACCATCTCGATGCACCCGTCGATGACCAGGACACCCCTGATTCGGAGTGTGATCTCCTCCATGTCATCCACGCGCTCGTCGAGTCGCGATCGTTCTACGGCGCCGTCGCAAAGGGCTCGGCTGCGGCCTCTCTCCTCGCGAAGTCGGAATCCGACCCCGTGGTCGACGACTGCCAGCTCATCTACGACCTCGACGAGAAGCCTGCAACGCAGCTTGCCGACCAGTGGCCCACGCTCCCATCGGCGACACGGGTCTCAACGGAGTGCGGCGAACAGCTGCTTGCAGCGGCTCGTGAGCGGACTGCGTGGCGAGACACGACGCAGTCGCGTCACAACGGCGAGCACGCGACGTTCCTCTACGACGAAACCGGGAGCGGCGTTCGCGACGAGGAGCGTCTCGTAACCCTTCGTGAGGACGCAGACGACGACGTCTGGCTGGTGCCGGCGATTGCACTCCAGCGATCCGTCACCGACGTCAGTACCGGGAGCCCGCGATACGCGAGCCCAAACAGAGATCACCTCGAGTGTCGGGAGTGCAATCGAGAGACCGAACATCGATTCAACGAACTCGAAGCTGTGCCTGACGACGAGTGGACCGGGCAGCCGATGTGGGAGTGTCAGGTGTGTGGAACGCCCCGATACGGGCCGGAACCCGAATAGACCAGTAGGGAATGCTGGACTTAACCAACGTAAGAGGGTGGAGTTCTGGAATCGTTGGTTAACTGAAGACCAGTCCAGACCATCTCGGAGAGAGTCTACGATCCGCTCGCCTGCGTTTTTCGTCGCCGAAAAGCAGCAGAGGCGTACATATGGACCCGCGAAATATACCCGGCTACCGGCTGCACCGCGCGCTCAGCAATCTCAACGATATTGACGTCGATCAATTGGATTCCGACGATCAACGGCGGATCGACGCAGCGATGACGCTCCTGGAGTAGGTGAGTCTCCTCACCCGACCAGCTGCCACGGAAGAGGCCAACATCCAGATAGAGTCCTGACTACACAAACCGTCGAGCGGTGCTTCTTCCAGATTCACCGTAGAGGGAGAGTTTGTAATCCCCTGAAGGGCGAGGGGCAGGAGAACACCCCCGAGTACAGCCTATGGCAACACTCCAAGCAGCGACGACGTCGCCCGACGCAATCGTGACGGATCCACAGGCAGTCCGTCACCTCTGTGAGAGCTATTGTTCCGGACCCTCAACTGGGAGGTGACCGAAGCGGGCGAACTCATCATCTGGGGCCACGACAGCTTCGAGGTGTACGAAGCCCGTGAAAACGGCCCTTCGACTACGAAGGCGAATGCGTAAGCTTGAAACTCAGCCTGACCAATTTTAGAGAAAGTGCGGTGCCGCGGGTGTGCAACTGCGTTGGCTCGCGGTTTCTGTCGGCCTGCCAGCACGCTGATTGTGGATCTGATAACGCTGACCGCTGCCTCGGCGGTATCTCATTCACGTCCCACTACCGTATACAGCGCTATTCGATGCAGTTTCGGCAAGCGAATTTCGAACGACAATACCCATGAGAAACCCTCTATCCAACCCACTCGCAGACAGCCAGCAATCACAGACAGTCCTCATCATCTTTGCGAGTACGCTCGTGAGTGTGATGGGCGTCTCCCTCATCAGCCCAGCGCTGCCAACGATTCAGGCGGCATGGAACATTTCAGCGAGTCAGGCGAGTTTCCTCATCTCGGCATTTACCTTACCCGGCATCGTTCTCACTCCGTTCGTCGGACTCGTCGCCGACCGTGTTGGTCGCAAGCGTGTGCTCGTCCCCTCGCTATTCCTGTTCGGCGTGAGTGGCATTGCAGTCGTGTTTGTCGACGGATTCACGACGCTTCTCGGTCTCCGCGTCGTGCAGGGAACCGCTGGCAGTGCCATCATGAGTCTCACCGTGACGTTGCTCGGTGACCTGTTCTCGGGGGAACAGCAGAGTCGTCTCATTGGACTGAACGCGGCAATCCTCGCCATCGGCGCGGCTGGCTACCCCTTACTGGGCGGTGGTCTTGCACTGCTCTCGTGGGCCGCGCCGTTCGTCTGTTTCGGTCTCGGTGTTGTCGTTGCCGTTGCCGGCTCTGCGGTGCTCCCTGAACCCGAGAGCAGCATGGGTTCGTCCGGACTTTCGTACATCGCTAACGCAGCGAAATCGGTACCAACACGGGCGGCTATCGGGTTGTATGTGGGTATTTTCGGCATTTTCTTCATTCTCTATGGCGCACAGCTCACGGTCATCCCGTTCATTCTCGACGAATCCTACGGCCTTTCCTCCGGAACGATCGGACTGTTGCTCGGACTTCCGGCGGTGACGATGGGGGTGACGTCCTCACAGTCATCCCGTCTCATGCGCCATCTTTCACCCCCGCGGCTCATCACACTCGGGTTTGTGATCTACGGTATCGGGATGACGCTCGCTGCACTCGCCCACTCGATCACCGTCCTTGCCGGCGCACTGTTCCTGTTCGGTATCGGGCAGGGATTTGCGGAACCGATCACCGATACGGCGTTGAATACACTCGCGCCCGGTGCGTTCCGCGGCGGAATCATGAGTATCCGAACAAGCGTGCTTCAGTTCGGAACGACCCTCGGTCCGCCGGCGTTCGTCGCTGTCGCCTCAATTGTGGGATACACCGATACGCTCCTCATCGCCGGTCTCGCTGCCCTCGCTCTCGGTGTTTCTGCGTTCGTCCTTCTTACACGTTCAGAGACTGGGCGATCAACTCAACGTCGTACATTCACAAACGAGTGATCGATCTGCTCTATGAACTTGTCTCTATCCCGAGTACGGTTGCCCCGCACCTACGAAAAAGAGGGTGTAGATGGCTTCGTTCAGCGAGTGTTCGAGGCCCGTATCTGCCTCTCGGAACGTAAGCCATAGACCGAAGGCCGGTATTACAACAGATCTCGATACATACGTGCGGGTACTCACTTGGGAGGTCTTCTAGACGCTTTCCGCAATTCGAGAGGAGCGAATCATCCACCGTCACACTCCGGGACCCAGTAACCGCAGTACGTTTGTCACCCCCTAGGGGGTGCGGGGGTAGGAGAGTGCCCTCGAGTACAACCTATGGCAACACTCCAAGCAGCGACGACGTCGACCGGTGCCATCGTATCGGACGCACAGGCGGTCCGCCAGCTCTGTAAGAGCTATAGCTTCGGAACCCTCAACTGGGACGTGGACGAGGACGGAGAACTCGTCATCTGGGGCTACGACGATTTCGAGGTGTACGAAGCGCGTGAGGATGGTCACCCCGACTACAAGGCTGGGATCGTGACCCACGAGTTCCTCCGGCAGATCGCGGAGTATATCGATGGCGACGAAGAGTTCGACATCCAGACGGCCGGGTATACGAAGTGTCGATTTCCGGTACTCGCCAATCGGTACGTCGTTCGCGACAGCGAGGTCCTTCACGCCGATCTCAGCGGACTCGACCCGATTGACGAGTGACTGGTGACGAACCCTTGGCAGGTCCAGAGGAGTCGTTTATCAGGGGCTGAAAGCCTGAGCCCCACACTGGGCTTCGTGATTCCATGTCCGAATAGCCACCCGACGCTCCGTTCGAGGAATGTGAGCTAGACCCTGATGCGATGCTCGGGACACAGACCTTCGAGGGCGTCCTGTTCACCGAGGAAACCGAGACGCCAGTGAACGTACTGACCGGCGAGACGCCCACCCACTCGAAGGCGAGCGTCGACGAGGCCAGAGCCTTCGCCGTCGGAATCGACAGCGACACCCCGCAGATCGCGCTGCAAGCGTCGGTCGAGGCACAGATCGAGACCGCCAGCAAACCGTACACCGCAGCCGCGTTCTTCCACTTCAAGGCGACTGGGACACTTGCGCTCCACCGCGCCTACCACGCGGCCTACGAATCAGATGCCTTCGCGGTCGATTTCGAGGCCGACTACGAAACTGGTGACCTGACGATCACCGTTGAGGAGGTCACTGGGTCGGAAAGAGACGAAGTCTAGTAAACGCGTATTCCGGCAGTGTTTATTGTGCGCCGGCGATGGGTGCCGGCGCACCAAGCAGTGACGCGGAGTGAGTCGCGTGCGTCGGCAGACCGAGGTGAAAACCGATGCACATGGTCATTTACACCCTAGTAGAAGCATCGACTCGAGACGACGCATTGGCCACCGGAAAGACGGTGTTCGATCGACTCGTCGGCGCCGTGCCACACGCTGGCGCTGTATTCGACTACTATATGACGTTCGATGAAGATGAGACGACCGTTGCTGGCACGGCCCGGTGGGGAGACCTGCCGGTTGCAGCCACTATAGAGTCCGACGAGGGCGAGGAGCTGCTTGAACGCGGCTGGGAAGCGACGAAAACGGAGTTCCAGCGGAATCTGGACCGCGTGAAGGAGGCGCTCGACGAACACAGCGACGAGGAGATCATGCGCGATGAAGACCTCGCTCGGCACGCATTTCACCAGGTCGGCGCATACGACGGGCCCTCTGTCTTCCTGTACGACGAACATGCCAGCGGCATCCGACATCGCGGACAGCTCGATCGGATTCTCGACGAGAGCGAGAACCTCTGGATCGTGCCGGCGGACGTCCACTTCTAAGGAGAGTCACCAATGCCACGAATTACCAACTGGACGCGAGAGAGCCGGACGCCAAATCTGACGTATCGGAACACGGAGACTGACGCGCGAGCGGTGCTCCACCGAGCACCTGATTCCTACGTGTACAAGTGGCGAGCTGTCATTCTCGCCGACGGCTACCCCATATGGTCGCGTGGGTTCGAAACGAAGGAGGCGAAAACAGTTCGTGAGGAACTACGAAACCGTTCGAGTCCTCATCTGATCTGTCCTGAATGCCTGAATGACGATGTCGTCGTCGGCCAGAAGAGTGCTGACGGCGCCAAGGTACAACGGTGGTTCGAGTGTCGCAACTGCGGCTACGAAAGCCGCTCGGAGATCATCTACGGCGCCGAGCGCTAAGGGGTCCTGCCCGGGTACAGCGTCCACTAATTTACGGGTTAACCAACGTCTGGCCGACCGTGGTCGGTACTGTTGGTTAACGCATGCCGCTCTTATGTAGAGCTGCGGAAAGCCCCGATAACGAGGCAATCAATGGTTGAGTCGACGGATTCACCAGCCAAGTTGAGTGATCGAACAATGCCGAAGGTGTGAGCGGCCTGTTCCAAGCCCTGCT